>JAGTRX010000095.1 GCA_018262285.1 Pseudomonadota bacterium
ACACGATATACATTCTTGCGACGGCCGCGGTAACCCTTGGCCTGATCGAGAATTTTCTTGTGGCGCGCACGCGCCGTTACACCACGTTTAACTCGGGGCATCTCGCTTCTCCTTAGGCGTAGGGCATCATGGCACGAACAGAGGCGGCATCAGACTCATGCACACCAGTCGTTCCACGCAGATGACGTTTGTTCTTCGTCGTCTTTTTGGTCAGGATATGGCGCTTGTACGCCATCGAGCGTTTGATGCTGCCGCCAGCGCGCACTTTGAAGCGCTTTTTGGCACTGCTCTTGGTCTTCATTTTGGGCATTTTCTGCTCCTAATGTCATGTCGTCAGGTGTTTCCCGGCGGGAAAACTTGTTAACCCAACGTCACTTGTAAAAAACTATTTACTCAGCTGCTTTTTGCCCGGAGCAATCACCATAATCATCTGGCGTCCCTCCATTTTGGGCATTTGCTCGACCAGCCCGACATTTTCGAGATCGGTCTTGATTCGTTCCAGCTGACGCATACCGAATTCCTGGTGCGCCATTTCGCGTCCCCGGAAGCGCAAAGTCACTTTCACCTTGTCGCCTTCTTCCAGAAAACGCGTCATGTTTCTCAGCTTGATCTGATAATCGTTTTCGTCAGTTCCAGGCCGCAGCTTGATTTCCTTGATCTGCACCTGCTTCTGCTTGAGCTTGGCCTCATGCGCCTTTTTGGCTTCCTGGTACTTGAATTTGCCGTAATCCATGATGCGGCACACCGGCGGTTGCGCCAGCGGCGCAATCTCGACCAGATCGACCCCGGCTTCTTCAGCCATTTGCAATGCGGCACGAATACCAACTACACCAACTTGTTCACCTTCTGCGCCAATGAGGCGAATTTCAGGCACGGTGATTTCTTCATTGAGGCGATGCGCCTTGTTCTGAGCGATGGTCAAACTCCTAAAAACGACAAAAACTAAGCCGTGCCTCTTCGCGCTGCGACCTCTGCAAGAAGTCGATCAATCAGGGTCTGCACGGGCATCTGCCCAAGATCCTGACCGCCGCGAGTACGCACGGCCACCATTCCTTCCGCCTTTTCCCTGTCACCGACGACAAGCTGGCAAGGCAGACGGTTCAAGCTATGTTCGCGGATTTTATAGGTTATTTTCTCATTGCGCAAATCCGACTCAGCGCGAAGCCCCGCCGCATGTAGCTTTTGCGCGACTTCGGCAGCGTAGTCCGCCTGTTTTTCAGAGATATTGAGCACCACCGCCTGTACTGGCGCCAACCACAAGGGCAAGGCACCAGCATGATTTTCGATCAAAATTCCGATAAAGCGCTCAAGCGAACCGAGGATGGCGCGATGCAACATCACCGGTGCGCGGCGCGTGTCGTCGCCAGCAACGTATTCGGCGCCAAGACGACCAGGCATGGAAAAGTCCACCTGAATTGTGCCGCACTGCCAGGTCCGACCAATGGCATCCTTGATATGGAATTCGATCTTGGGGCCGTAGAAGGCGCCCTCGCCCGGCAGCTCCGTCCATTCCAGACCGGAAGCGCGCAGACTACAGCGCAGGGCATCCTCCGCCTTGTCCCAAACCTCGTCCGAGCCGACCCGACTATCCGGACGCAGCGCCAGTTTCACCGCCACATCATCAAAGCCAAAATCGGCGTAGACCTTTTTCACCAGCGCGTTGAAGGCCGTCACTTCCGCTTCGATCTGCTCTTCGGTACAGAAAATATGACCGTCATCCTGAACAAAGCCGCGCACCCGCATCAGGCCATGCAGGGCTCCAGACGGCTCGTTACGGTGACAGGAGCCGAATTCGCCATAGCGCAGCGGCAAATCACGGTAGGAACGCAAATGGGTATTGAAGACCTGGATATGACCGGGGCAGTTCATCGGTTTAATGGCGTATTCGCGATTCTCCGACGCGGTAAGGAACATGTTGGTGCGGAAATGTTCCCAGTGACCTGACTTTTCCCACAGGCTCTTGTCGAGAATTTGCGGACAGCGCACTTCCAGATAACCGTTGTCACGATAAACATGCCGCATGTACTGCTCGATCACCTGCCACACCGCCCAACCCTTGGGGTGCCAGAAGACCATACCCGGCGCCTCGTCCTGCATGTGGAAAAGATCATATTGCTTGCCCAAACGGCGGTGATCGCGCTTCTCGGCTTCCTCCAGCATGTGCAGGTAGGTATCGAGGTCTTCCTTCTTGGCCCAGGCTGTGCCGTAAATGCGCTGCAACTGCTCGTTCTTCTGGTCGCCGCGCCAGTAGGCGCCGGCCACCTTCATCAGCTTGAAAACCTTGAGCTTGCCGGTGGACGGCACGTGCGGGCCACGACAAAGGTCGATGAAATCGCCTTCGCGATAGAGCGACACCGTTTCGCCAGCCGGAATGGCTTCGATCAATTCAGCCTTGTACTTTTCGCCCTGATCGAGAAAGAACTTGATCGCCGCATCACGTTCCCAGACTTCTCGACTGACCGGAATATCGCGTTTGGCCAGTTCGGCCATACGCTTTTCGATTGTTTCCAGATCTTCCGGCGTAAACGGGCGCTTGTAAGCAAAATCGTAATAAAAGCCGTTTTCAACCACCGGGCCGATCGTCACCTGCGCTTCCGGGAACAACTCCTTGACGGCATAAGCCATCAGGTGCGAAGTCGAATGACGCAAAATCTCAAGGCCTTCGGCATCCTTGTCAGTAATGATGGCCAGATCGGCATTGTTTTCGATCAGGAAGGAGGTGTCGACCAATTTGCCATCGACCTTGCCTGCCAGCGCCGCACGCGCCAGACCGGCACCAATGCTGGCCGCCACTTCGGCCACCGTCACCGCCTGCGGAAAGGAACGCAGGGAACCATCGGGCAATCTGATTTCAGGCATGATCGATCCTCAAGGCAAAACACAAAAAAAAAGCGCGGACGAGCCGCACTTTTTTATTTCAACACGAAGGCAAACTCGTCAGGGTTTCTGAACCAAGGTTGTGCAAGTTCGAAAAACCATCCTGTCTACTCCGTGGGTCAAATTGGTAGGCGCGATTGGACTCGAACCAACGACCCCCACCATGTCAAGGTGGTGCTCTAACCAGCTGAGCTACGCGCCTAAAGAGAAGCCGGCATTCTACCGATCTCACACGCCAAGTCAAGAAAATTCGCGCCAAAATAGCTCAATCTGGCCACCGGCTTAATCCTGACCAAGGTGAAGCGGCAGATCCAGCACCAGTTGCTGCGAGGTCTGATCGTCGCCATCGTCATCGTCGTTATCATTGTTACTGGCCGGTTTGCGGTTACGCTGCGCTTCAATCGCCTGCAGGTAGGATTCATCGACATCACCGGTGATGTAACACCCGTCGAAGCATGAGGCATCAAAGACGGTCAGATCGGGGTTGAGCGACTGCACCGAACGCTTGAGGGCTTCGAGATTCTGGTAGACCAGGGCATCGGCGCCGATTTCACGGGCGATGCCGTCGGCAGTACGCCCGGTGGCGATCAACTCGCCGCGCGTCGGCATGTCGATGCCGTAAACGTTAGGAAAGCGCACCGGCGGCGCCGCAGAGGCGAAGTAAACCTTGAGAGCGCCGGCCGCCCGCGCCATTTCGACAATTTCGTGGCTGGTAGTGCCGCGCACAATGGAATCGTCGACCAGCAACACCCGTTTACCCTTGAATTCCTGGCCGCAGGTGTTGAGCTTTTGACGCACCGACTTCCGGCGCATGGACTGCCCCGGCATGATGAAAGTGCGGCCGACATAGCGGTTTTTGACAAAACCTTCACGGAAGGGAATACCGAGCACTTGCGCCAGTTGCATGGCGGCCGGCCGACTTGAATCGGGGATGGGAATGACGACGTCGATATTTTCGACCGGTATCGCTCCACGCACTTTCTCTGCCAGCAATTCCCCCATGCGCAAACGCGCCTCATAGACCGAGACACCGTCAATGACGGAATCCGGCCGCGCCAGATAAACATATTCAAAAATACAGGGCGAATATGTCGGCGACTGGGCGCACTGGCTGGTGTGCAACTGGTGGTTGAGATCGACAAAAATAGCTTCGCCCGGTTCGACATCGCGAATCACCTGAAAGCCGAGGGTGTCGAGTGCCACGGATTCGGAAGCCACCAAGTATTCCGTTCCTTCCGGCGTTTCGTTGGCGCCATAGATCAAGGGACGGATGCCATAAGGGTCACGAAAAGCCAGCAGGCCATAACCGGCAATCAGCACCACCACGGCATAGGCACCACGACAGCGCCGATGCACACCGGCCACCGCCTGGAAGATACTTTGCACATCCAGCTCGTAACCGTGTGCCGCCGCCTGCAATTCATGGGCAAAGACGTTGAGCAGGACTTCCGAATCCGAATTGGTATTGATGTGGCGACGGTCAAGCCGGAACATCTCTTCCTTCAACTGATCGGCATTGGTCAGATTGCCATTGTGTGCCAGGACAATGCCAAAAGGCGAATTCACATAAAATGGTTGCGCCTCGGCAAAGGCAAAAGCCGAACCGGCTGTCGGGTAGCGCACGTGACCGATACCCCAATTACCCGGCAGGGCGCGCATGTTGCGGGTGCGAAAGACATCGCGAACGAGCCCCGGCCCCTTGTGCAGATGGAAGGTATTGCCCTCTGCCGTAGCGATTCCCGCCGCATCCTGGCCACGGTGCTGCAGCACCATCAAGCCGTCGTACAGTAGCTGGTTGACCGGTGTTGTTGCCACTACCCCGAGAATCCCGCACATATGACTGTCTGCCTATCTAAAACGAATTCTTTTTGCCAGATCATCCGGCAACCATGGTTTAACTGCAAGCACGACTGTTTCGAGCGGCGCCGAAAACATGGCATCCCGCCACCACGACTTTTTCGGCGCCGAGGTCAGGCCGCCCGCCATGACCAGGATCAACGCAATCAGCAGCCCACGCCCCACACCAAATAACAGCCCCAGAAAGCGATCCGAAAGCGACAAACCAAGCGCCTTGATCATCCCGCTCAAGGCCAGACGCACTAGCGCCATCAGGATGAGCACGCCGACAAAAACAGCCACGCATCCCGCCAGATTGCGCACGGTGGCATCCGAAATACCTTTGAAAACCGCATTGCCGATTTCGCCACCAAATTCGACCGCCGCCAGAAAAGCCAGAATCCAGGCCGCCAGTGCAATCAGTTCGCCAACCACGCCACGCCATAGCCCAAGCAGCAACGAGGCAGCAACAATGCCCAACACGACATAATCAAAAACCGTCATTGCTTGGTCGTCAGAACCCCGTTGACGCCAATGCGCTTCATCTTGTCCAACGCCTTTTGACCATCCTCACGATTCTGGAAAGGACCGGCACGCACCCGTGTCTTTTTGCCCTGCGGCGAAGCAAGCGGCTCGATATAAACTTTGATGCCCAGTTGGCCAAGTTTGGTCTGCAGATTCTTGACATTAGCCGGATCAGCAAAGGCACCAATCAAAATGACGTGCTGGGTGGCAGCAGTAGCGGCGACTGATTCTGGTGATTTTCCGGCCAGAATAGCGGCAGCACGGGCAGCATCTGGTGCCTTATCGACAGGCTTCTCCACCGTTTTTTCCGGCGCCTTGGCTGGTGCTGGCGGCGCTTTATCCGCCGGTTTGGCCGCAGGTTTCTCCACCGGTTTGCTTGCTGGTTTAGCGGTAGTTTCAACCGGCTTTGAGGCCGGGTCTGCCGGCGATTTTGCCGCTGACGTGACAGGCTTGGCTGATGGTGCCAGGGTCGTTGTCGTCACCTGAGATTCTGGCGCCGGAGGTGCAGCAAAACGCGGCGCAAAGGGTTTTTCGTCCTGGCCGGGAATACGGATTTCAACTTCCTCCGTCTCCGGTTTAGACTGATGATCCATGGCCATGTTGAGCACAAAAGCAGCCGTGCCAGCCAGCGCCACCGCGCCGACCAGGCGGCGACGAGCGCGTTTTTTCAATTGCAGGAGAGCGTCCTTATCTTCCATATCCGAGGGTATCCATCACGCCAGCAACCGTGTGAAACGATCCGAAGGCGAGGATTCTATCACTTTCGGCGGCGCTCCCCTGCACCGTCTGCATGGCCATTTGTGGTGAGGGGTAAAGAAAGACTTCGCCACCGAGTGCAAGTTCGGCAATGATCGCGGCCAGACGCTGTGCCGGAGCGCCGCGCCAGCCTTCAAGTGTCGCCAGATGCCAGACATCGATTTTGCCTTTCAAGACCGCCAGCGCTGCGCCGGCATCCTTGTCGGCCAGCATGCCGACAATGGCGTGCGTCCTGCCAGCGACCGGCAGACGATCAAGATTTGCCGCCAGCTCCCACACGGCCTGCGGGTTGTGTGCGACATCAATGATGATGAGCGGTTTCTGCTGGACGATCTGAAAGCGCCCCGGCACCACAGTTTCCCGCAAGCCCCGCTCGATTGCTGCCAAAGTCACCGGCAATGGATCGTGCAGACATTGCAGAGCCGCCAGCGCCACCGCCGCATTGCGTAACTGGCCGCCTCCCGGCATGGCCGGCAATTCAAACTGGTGCCGAATGACATTCTCACCAGCCTGACACCACCACTGCCAATTCTGCTGATCCTCCACCAATTCAACGCCAAACTCGCGGCCGATCAAGCGCAAATCAGCCCCCAAGGCTCCAGCATGGTCAAGCAGCGACTGCGGTGGCGACGGATCGGCACACAACGCCGGTTTGCCGGCACGAAATATCCCCGCCTTTTCAAAGCCGATCGACGCACGGCTATCGCCCAGCCAATCGGTATGATCAAGATCGACAGTGGTCACAATGGCGACACCGGCGTCATAAACATTGACGGCGTCGAGCCGGCCACCCAAGCCAACCTCCAGAATCGCGACATCCACGCCCGCTGCGGCAAAAACCTCCCAGGCCGCCAGTGTGCCGAATTCAAAATAGGTCAGCGCCGCACGTTCAGCCTGTTGCCGTGCAACTTCAACCCTGGCAAAAGCGGCGCATAAAGCCTGATCTTCGACAGGAGTTCCATTCAGGCGAACGCGCTCGTTGTATTTGAAGAGGTGCGGCGAGGTATAGCAGCCGACGCGATAACCGGAAAAAGTCAGTATCGATTCGAGGGTGGCACAGGTCGAACCCTTGCCATTGGTGCCGCCAACAATGATGACCGGGCAGTGCTGGGACTGACCGAGTTCAGCCTTGACCCGCCGCACCCGCTCCAGCCCGAGCTCAATTCCCGCCTGTCCTTTGGGATGCAGGTTTTCGAGATAAAGCAGCCATGTTGGCAGTGAGGAATTTGAACTCAGCCCGTTCAGCCCCTCACCCCTCACTGCACTGCCGGCAACTTTTGCAACAGCGCCAGCAATTGCGCCAGTTTGTCGCGCATTTCACGGCGATCGACAATCATGTCAATGGCGCCCTTTTCGATGATGAATTCGGAACGCTGGAAACCCTCCGGCAATTTCTCGCGCACCGTCTGCTCAATGACGCGCTGGCCGGCAAAACCAATCAGCGCGCCCGGTTCGGCAATCACCACATCGCCGACAAAAGCAAAGGAAGCCGAAACACCACCCGTCGTCGGGTCGGTCAAGACGGAAATGAAAGGCAGCCCGGCGTCGGCGAGCTTGGTCAGCGCTGCCGTCGTTTTGGCCATTTGCATCAGGGAAAACAGGCCTTCCTGCATACGGGCACCACCCGAGGCAGAAACGCTGATGAAGGGTATTTTGTGTTCGATCGCCACCCGGACACCGCGCACAAAACGCTCACCAAGCACGGAACCCATGGTACCGGCCATGAAATCGAATTCGAAAACGGCCAGCACCACCGACAGGGTTTTGATGGCACCCTGCATGACCACCAGCGAATCGGTTTCGCCAGTCTCTTCGTTGGCCGCCATCAAGCGCTCCGGGTATTTGCGGCTGTCCTTGAATTTCAGGACGTCGACCGGCACCACTTCGGCGCCGATCTCGAAGCGCCCTTCCGGGTCGAGCAGCAAATCAATGCGTTGCCGTGCCCGCAAACGATTGTGATAGCCGCACTTGGGACAGACCTGCAAATTATTTTCCAGATCGGTCATATACAGCACACCCTCGCAGGACGGGCATTTGCTCCACAAGTCCTCAGGAAACGCATTGCGTCGTTGCGAACTGCTTTCGCGCTTGATTTTGGGGGGCAGCAGTTTGTTGAGCCAGCTACTCATACCTTCACCTCGTCCATTCCCTGTCTCAATCCGGAAACCAGCAAACGCACGCGCTCGCAAACGTTTTCCGGACTCGATTTTTCGATTTCTTCAATGATGCGGCTACCGACCACGACGGCATCGGCCACCTGCGCGATTTTACCCGCCGTCGCCGCATCGCGGATACCGAAGCCTACACCCACCGGCAAACCCGTGTGCTGGCGAATTTGCGGAATGCGCCGCGCCACTTCATCGATGTCGAGCGCGCCGGAACCGGTGACGCCCTTCAAGGACACATAATAGACATAGCCGCTGGCCACTTCACCGACTTGCCGAATGCGCTCCGGCGTCGACGTCGGCGCCAACAGAAAGATAGGATCAATGCCGGATTGCTGCATCTTCTTGCCAAATTCCTTGGCTTCTTCCGGCGGATAATCCACCACCAGAACGCCATCGACACCAACTCCTGAAGCCGCTTCCGCAAAGGCTTGCACGCCCATCGCCTCAATCGGGTTGGCGTAACCCATCAGTACCACCGGCGTCTGCGCGTCAGCAGCGCGAAATTCAGCCACCAGTTGCAGCACTTTGGTCAGGCTCATACCCTTGGCCAGCGCCCGTTCAGAAGCGCGCTGTATGATCGGCCCATCCGCCATCGGGTCGGAAAACGGCACGCCCAGTTCGATGATGTCGGCGCCGGCCTGAACCAGAGACTGCATGAGGGGAACCGTCAGGCTGGCATCCGGATCGCCAGCGGTAATGAAGGGAATAAGCGCTTTCTTGCCATTCGCCTGCAAGCGCTGAAAAGTTTGTGGAATACGAGAGGTCAAAATGTAATCCCCGATTTTTCGGCCACAGTGTGCATGTCTTTATCGCCACGACCGGAAAGGTTGACCAGCAGAATTTTGTCCTTGGCCAGCGTTGGCGCCAGTTTGGCTGCATAGGCCAAGGCATGGCTGGATTCGAGCGCCGGAATAATGCCCTCGAAATGGCAAAGGTCGTGAAAAGCTTGCAGCGCCTCGGCATCGTCGATGCCGACATATTCGGCGCGGCCGGAATCCTTCAGCCAGGCGTGTTCCGGGCCGACGCCGGGATAATCCAGCCCGGCCGACACCGAATGGGTTTCGATAATCTGGCCGTTTTCATCCTGCAGCAGATAGGTGCGATTACCGTGCAACACCCCCGGCGTGCCCTTCTGCAAGGAAGCGGCATGACGGTCAGTGTCCATGCCCTCGCCCGCCGCCTCGACGCCAATCAAGCGCACATTTTCATAAGGGATATACGGATAGAAAATCCCCATGGCGTTGGAACCGCCACCGACGCAGGCAATCACTGCATCCGGCTGGCGCCCAGCCAGTTCCGGCATCTGGGTCAGGCATTCCTCGCCGATGATTTTCTGGAAATCGCGCACCATCATCGGGTAAGGGTGCGGGCCGGCCACCGTGCCGATGATGTAAAAAGTGTTGCCGACATTGGTGACCCAGTCGCGCATTGCTTCGTTGAGCGCATCCTTCAGGGTTTTGGAGCCCGATTCGACCGGCACCACGGTAGCGCCCAGCAATTTCATGCGATAGACGTTGGCGGCCTGCCGCCGGATGTCCTCGCTGCCCATATAGACGACGCATTCCATGCCATAGCGCGCCGCCACCGTCGCCGTCGCCACGCCATGCTGGCCGGCACCGGTCTCGGCAATCACACGCGGCTTGCCCATGCGCCGCGCCAGCAGCGCCTGACCAATGCAGTTATTGACCTTGTGCGCGCCGGTATGATTGAGGTCTTCGCGCTTCAAATAAATCTGCGCCCCGCCGAGGCGTTTCGACCAATGCGTGGCGTGATAAATGGGGGACGGACGACCGACGTAGTGCTTGAGTTCGTATTCGTATTCGGCGCGGAAGGCCGGGTCGTGGCAGGCCGCCTCGTAGGCCGCCTTCAGTTCGTCGAGCGCCGCAAACAGCGTCTCGGCGAC
>JAGTRX010000096.1 GCA_018262285.1 Pseudomonadota bacterium
CAGCCGATCAAGGGCATGAACGAGACCTTCCGCCAGACCTTTTTGTCCGCCATCAGCCCGGCCTGGCTGGAAAGAATGTTTGGCGGCGGCTGGGCAGACTCCGCCCTTGATCCGGCCCTTTCAATCGATCATCAATTCAAGGCCTTCACCGGCATTGGCGCTTTGGGTGCCATGAGCTCGCCGCTCTGCGACGCCAACCATGTGCTCTACATGGCGCGTGCTGCCGCTATCTACAATGCCAAGCCGAAAATTGGTCAAGCCAGGGCAAAATTCCTGTTCATCCCGGCCGAATCCGACTTGCTGTCGCTGCCATCGTGTTCGGAAGAAGCGGTCAAGACCATCCGTGCTGCCGGCGGCCGCGCCGAACTGTTCACCTTGAAGGGCGATGGCGGCCACTTCGACGGGCTTAACCTGATCGACCAAGCGCGCGAGGTTATCCAGAACTTCCTGGCGACAGACTGAAATTTATCGCAAAAATTCGTCACACCGGCGAAAGCCGGTGTCCAGTTCGTTGTTTTTCTGGATTCCGGCTTTCGCCGGAATGACGCCCCTGGAAATGGCTGACGTGCCCTATCAACTCTTGTTGCGCTGCAGAAAATCCGCCAGCAGTTTGTTGAGGCTGGCGGGATCTTCGACCACGACGGCGTGACCGGAACCCGGCACGACGTGATACTCGGATTGCCTGATTTCGCGATGCATGATTTCGCTGTAGCGCGGCGGTTTGATGATGTCTTTCTCGGCCGCGATAATCAGGGTCGGGCAGCTGATTTCCTTCAGGCGCGCCGTGCAGTCGAGTTGTACGAAGGCATCGACCAGGCGGGCAAAGGCATGGAGGAAGTCTTTGGAAATATGGGCAAATTCCAGGCTGCGTGCTTCCAGAAAATCGCGCTGCCGCGCCAGAAATTCGGCCGAGTAGCTCCAGGGCAGCAAGGATTTGTAGAAGGCAACGGCATCGCCGCTGCGCGCCACCGCCGCCCAGGATTCGACCGCTGATCTGAGCAGGGCGTCCATTTCGCTGACGCCGGTGATCATGGTCAGTGATTGGGTGCGCTGCGGATGGGTGAAAGCAAAAAATGCCGCCACTTCGGAGCCATAGGAGGTGCCGATCAGATGTGCCTTGTCGACACCGAGCGCATCAAGCAGCGCCAGCGTATCCGCCACATGCGCATCGAACGAGTAGGGCTCTTCCGGCTTGTCGCTCATCAACTGACCGCGAAAATCATGGCAAAGGCAGCGATACTGTGGCGAAAAATGATCGGCCATCGGCTTCCACAAAGAAGCCGTCATTCCGATGCCGTTGAGAAAAACCAGCGTGTCCGTGCCCTCGCCCTGCAGCTCGTAATAGAGCCCCACGTCACCTACGTTGATTTTCGGCATGTGTCCTCCTGTTGAACCTGGAAAAAGCAACTTGATTAGAAAGGAACGCCGGCTCACCTATGAATGCCGTCATTGCGAGCAAAGCGAAGTAATCTCATATCAGTATTAAAGATTGCCGCGAGCCTATCGGCTCTCGCAATGACAAGTTTTCGGGTTTTGCCATTGCAAACGCACGGTGTGCTCTTGGCAATAACAATGCGACTTTTCCGCGCCCTTCGCGGCGAACTGGATTACAGCAACTTCTTGACCTCGGCGACTTTGGCCTGCATCGCCGGCGTCAGTTCGGAAGGTGTCAGTTTGCTGATAATGCTGGACAGCACGCGTTTTTCATTGGCATCGACAATGCCATCACGCAGGGCGATATCGACGATGGATTGCAGTTCGTCGGGCAGTAGCTTGCCGTCGTTGGTAAAGCAGTCGATGGAGCGGAAGCTCATTTCCAGATAATCACGGCTGTCTTTATTCATTTGTTTCTCCTTTTTTCCTGGGTTTGGGTACGGATTGTTGGGCGGCGGCGGGCAGACTGCCATCCAGTTTTTTCAGTTCTTTGGCGATTTCGCGCACCTGATCCCAGATGCTGTGGTCGAGGCGCAGCTTGTGATAGTTTGCAGTAACCAGCGGTGCGATGCCTTGTTCGTAGGTTTCGGCCATGCGTTTGACGGCAGCGGCGAGCGCTTCCGATTCCGGTACGGCAACGTTGACTTCGGTTTTCAGGCCAGACAGAGCCTTGCGCAAGGCCTTGAGTTCGCTTTCCCAGTCCGGGCCGGCGGGTGGCGGTGCAGGTGGCACTTTCTGCTGCTGCAGCATGGCATCGAGGGTAACGCTGATGTCGGCCAGCAGTTTGGCCACCTTGGTGGCGCCGTCGCCTTCGGCACCGCCGAATTTTTTCAGCCGCCGATAGTCGTCGCAGATGGTGGTCCAGCGTGCCTGTTCCTCGGCTGTCGGGCGGCCGATCAGCGCGGCCAGGCGCAGCAGATTTTCCTCGGCGCCTGCCGTCAGCGTCTGCGCCTCGCCGCGGTAGTGATCACGCATTAGCGCGTCGAGGTCGTCAGCGTTCATCAGGGCATTGACCTTGGCCGCCAGCTTGGCCATGTTGCGGTAACTGCCCTGCAGCTTGAAGGGCGGCTCGGTGCGGTAGGCGTCGTCCTGCGCAGCCGAGGCGATGTAGGCGGCGTTGACCTTCAGCAGTACGTCGCGCACCTTGAACAGGCGCTGCAGGATGGCGGTCAATTCGTTCAGTTCGGCAGCGCTGTACTGGTATGAGAAGGCATCCATCGCCACTTCCTCGCCGGCAGCTACCCGCACCAGCAGGCCGACATCCTTGGGGTCGCGTGTCGCTAGTGGCATCAGCGCTGGGTTGGAGGTCAGGCTGTTTTCGAGGTAGGAGAGGGCGAACAGCGCTTCGCGGCCGGAAAGGACATCACCGAGGTTGTAGATGTCGGCACGGTTGGCCAGCATGTCCGGAATCTTGAAGACTTCGCCCGATTCGGTGTACGGGTTGCCGGCCATGACCACAGCGAAGCGTTTGCCGCGCAGGTCATAGGTTTTCGGCTGGCCCTGCCAGACGCCTTCGATGCGGCGGGTGCCGTCGCACAGCGCGATGAATTTCTGCAGGAATTCCGGGTTGGTGTGCTGGATGTCGTCAAGATAGAGCATGACATTGTTGCCCATCGCCAGCCCGAGGTTTAGCTTTTCGAGTTCCTGCGCGGCGGCGCTGTGCGGTGCCTTGCCGGGGTCGAGGGCGGTGACTTCGTGGCCGAGGGCAGGGCAGTTGATGCGCACGAACACCAGCCCGAGACGGTCGGCTAGATATTCCATCAAGGTGGTCTTGCCGTAGCCCGGCGGCGAAATGAGCAGCAGCATGCCCATGCGGTCGGTGCGGCTGTTTTCGCCGGCGGTGCCGATCTGCTTGGCGAGGTTGTCGCCAACCAGCGGCAGGTAGACGTCGTTGATGAGCTGGTTGCGCACGAAGCTGGACAGTGGCTTGGCCTGGAACTGCTCCAGGTGCAGGCGGGCTTTTTCCTCTTCCAGCAGGCGCTGGCGCAGGGCCTGCCAGCGCTGGAAGCCGGGGACGATATTCTGGCAATGGGCCTGGAAGCGCTGGTGGAAGTCGTTGAGATTGAGCCACAGACCACCGTCGACCAGACGCGGATGCTCGCCGCGCAAGCCTTGCAGCTTGAGGCCGAGACGGGCGTTAAGGCGCTGGCGCGGCAGGTTGAGGGTGAGCAGGGCGGCGGCTTCGTCGATCCAGTCGGCTTGCTCGGGTTCTTGCTGTGCGACATAGGCGTGCATCCAGTCGCGGGCCAGACGCCAGCACACCAGCGGCACGCAGTCGGCCAGTTGCTCGCGCCAACTGCTCAGCTTGCCCTGACGCTCCAGCGTACGGGAAAAGCCGTCAGCCAGATCGAGGGCGGCGCCGCTGGCGATCCAGGTGGCGTTGCCGGCTGCCTTGTGGGCCAGTTCCTCGGCCAGATAGGCGGCGGCTTCGCCAGCCAGTTCGGGGCCGACGCCCCAGAGTTCGAGCAGGCCTTCGCGCTGCCCGAAGGTGAGCAGCCAAGCTTGCCATTTGGCAATCAGGGTCTGGCGTGCTTCTTCGCTGCCGAACAATTTGCGGATCTGGGCGGCACTGGCGGCCTGACGCTGCAGGTTGGGACGTTCGATGGCCGGCACGCCTTGCTGCCAGTAGAGCATGGCCAAAGCACGGGCACGCGGCCCGTAGCGCAGCAGCGCCGCTTCGGCTTCCATGCGCAGCAAGGCCTGCAGCAGCGTGGCAGCATCATGGTCGTGAACGCCTTTTTGGTAACCTTCCTGATAGCGCGGTGCCGCAAAGCTGCGCACCTGCGTAAGCAGGGCTTCGGTCAGAGATTCAGTTTCGCTTTCTGCCAGCATGGCTTGCAAGGCATTCCATTCTTCGCGATTGGCCAGCGCTGATTCGAGCATGCGGCCGGCCAGATATTCGGCGCGGTAGAGATTGGGGCTTTCTGACACCAGCGCCTGCGACCAGAAAGCGCGTAGCGGTTCGGTATCGGGATGCGACAGCGGTTGCAGGTAGTCGGTGCCGGTCAGGTGCCAGTTCAGCCCCTGTTCGCTCGGCACCATGGTCAGATCGAGCGCCTGTTTGCCGATGGTAAACGCGTGGCGGCCGAGGCGAATGGAGTTGCCATCTTCCGCCACCATGTCTCCACGGTCACGCACCAGACGCAGGGCCTGATCGCGGGCGGTCTTCAACTGGGTGTCGAGATCGTCGGCCAGCACCTGGGCGCCGATGCCGCGCAATTCCTCAATCAGGCTGCGGCATTTGGCGATCAGCGCGTCACCGGCAAAATAGGCGTGCACTTCGCTGACTTCGCGGAATCCCTGCACCCGGCGCGGCACGCCGGTGAGGATGCGTTTGGCCGATTCGGCCAGATTTTGCTGGCGGCGCTGGCGAACTTCCAGCAATTGCTGTTTGCGGGCGGCCAGCGCTTCGTAAACGGCTTCGCGCTTTTCGGCCAGATCGGCGGCAAAGCGCTCGTCCTCGCCGAAACGGCCTTCCAGTTCCTCGATTTGCGCCAGCAGGCGGGTTAGCGCGTCGTCGCACTGGTCGGGGGTATCGGTGCGTTCCAGGGCGCTTTCGACCGCCTGGCCGAAGAGCTTGAACTGGGCGCCAAATTCCGCCCCCAGTTCCTGGGTGGACAGGCTCTTGCGCCGGTTCTTGGCGGCAGCGCGCAGGCGATTGACTTCGGCATAGACCGTCGACACCTGTTCGAGGATGGTGGTGCGGGCAACAGCATCGCCACCAGGCAGGCCACCGACCAGCTCGTTCAACAGATCAAGTCCGGCGCCGGTCTGGTCGAGCGCCTTTAGTGCCGTATCAAGGGCGGCGGTCTGGCTGGCCTTGTCGATGTCGGCGGCGGTTTTGGCCAGCGCCTCGTGATAGGGCACGAAGGCTTTTTCGGTACCGAGGAAGCCAAGCGCCTTTTCGCCGATGCGGGTCTGTTCCTCGCCCAGTTGCGCATCGAGGGTGGCGATGCGGGCGCTGTCGATGTAGCGCTGTTCCTTCAGCGCCAGCAGGTTGCCGCGCTGGCGGCGCAGACGATCAAGGGCATCGACGAAATCCTGCGGGTGTTGCCAGAGCTTGCTGGCGATGTCGGTGAGCAGGACGCGCTGGGCAGCTTCGGCCTGTTCGAGTTGGCGGGCAGCATCGCGGCGGATGGCAGCAACCTTGTCGAATTCGTCGAGCGTGGCGCGCGCCGTGTCGATGATGGTTTGCACCGCCTGATTGGCATGGCCGGATTCATCGCAGTCCAGCCAGTAATAGGCGTCAAGAATGCGGCCACAGAGGCGGATGAGGTCTTCGTAAACGACGCGGGTGGCGACCTGTTCGCGCACGGCGCGGCAGATTTCCATCATGTCGGCAACGCCGCGCACCAGTTCGGCATTGCCGATGCGGCCAAAGAAACTGTGCTGATCGACCTGCTGATTGGCGTGGTCGTCCTCGCAGAACGGTGTCTGCCACAACTGCATCGGGTGATTGCGCGTCGGGTCGCTGTTTGCGCGTAGAAGACGTAGAGCACATCTTCGCCGTTGGGCGAGCGCACCGAGCGCTTGAAGCGAAAGCCGGCATCGGTATCGGCGGGCATGTCGAAGCGCTTGTTTTCGCCGGATTGCAGGTAATAGCCACCGGGGAAAATGATGCCGTGGTCTTCCGGCAATTGCACGCAGGAGCGACCGATGGCGTCGATGCGGGCGACCTGCTGGGTGCGGTGGTTGTAGACCAGATAGCGGTAGTCGTCTTCGCGGTAAGGCTTGATCTTGAGCAGGATGAGCGAGCCGAGTTTGACGTACTGGATATCGGCATCCACCAGCGCCTGATTCTGGTCGACCACCGGCTCGCTGTAGATGCCCAGTCCGCTTTCGGTATTGTTCTCGATCTTGACGGTGAGATCGCCGCCCACCGTTTCGACGAAGATGGTGTCGAGAATATTGACGTGCGGACACTTGCCATTGACGTGCTCGTCGCGGCCGGTGACGACCCATTCGAAATCGTGCGTCGGCGGCAGGGCAATGTCGCGCTCGCCGCGATTGTCGATGTATTTGACGCTGCCGTCGTTTTCAATCGACCAGCGGAAAACACGCAGATCGTTGACGGTTTGGCCGATCTGGAAGGCGGCCAGCAGTTTCTGTTGATTGACGCGTAGCCTTACCAGGCTGGCGTGCTTGTAGTAGGTATAGAGTTCGCGGAAATCGAGGACGAAGCGTGGGTCGGTCAGGAAGCTATTAGCCGGGTCGGCGGGCACCAGTTCATCGGCGCCCTCCGCCTCGTTGAGGCGATAGAGGCCGAAGACATCGGCAACCTGAATGTCTTTGCGCAGGCCGATAAAGACGTTGTAGCCGAACAGCAGGGTATCGCCGACGCGGACGATGTCGCGGGCCACGCAGTTGTTTTCGGTGCGGGCTCGCAGGCGGGCCTTGAGGCGCAGGTCGGACTTGCCGAAGGCGCCAATGCGCGCTTCGTTCAATGCCTGCACCTTGCCGACCAGCGCTTCGCCGTGCTGCATCAGGCGGCGTTTCAGCAGATCGTAACTGCCGCCCTCGGCGATGGCGGCGTCGATGTTGTTGGTGTCGTCAGTGGATACAGTGGTGTTCATGGAGCTTTATCCTGAAACAAAGCGAACTTGTCGGGTGGGTCAAGCCCGGCCGGAGCCGGGCTTTTGCCTTTAGCTATGCTTCGTAATCAGTTTTTGCAGGGCGGCGCGTTGCTCTTCGCTGCCGTCTTTCATCACCTTGGCGATCAGTGCGGAAACGCCCAGATTCTGCATTTCCGGTGCTGAGCTGCCGAGGGCGCCGAGCAGTTCCTTCAGATCGCCGACCATATCGCGTTCACCGGTCAGATGATCCTTCAAGGCCACCTGCAGGGTGTTGCTGCGTGCAATGGCGCCATCGATGCCCTTGCCAACCGCCAGCGCATTGACGAAGCGTTCGAAATAGTCGCCCTGGCCGCCGACGATGTCGATGTTGGCATGGCCAAGCGCCGAGGACAGCACGCCGGCCTGTTCCTTGGCGACGGCGACCTGCGATTCGATGCCCTTCATGGTTTCGACGTGCACGTTCTGAACGCGCATGCGGTATTCCTCGTGCGCCCGTGTTTCCGGCGCCATGGTGCGCATGGCGTCGAATTTTTCCTTGAGACCGCGCGCTTCGGCCTGCATGCGGGCTTCGATGGCGCTGGCTTCGGCATTGCCCTGCTTGGCAACGGCCTCGGCGTCGGCAGTCTTGATGTGCACGGTAGCCAGACCGAGTTGCTCGTTACCCTGGGCTTCCGCTTCCAGTTTCTTCAGCAGGGCTTCGGCTTCGGCAGCGCCCAGCTTGGCGACGGCTTCGGCGTGGGCGATCTTGACGCGGGCGTCGACCAGGCCGGCTTTTTCGCTGGCGTCGGCATTGGCCAGCTGCACTTTGGCCTGTGCCAGACCGGGCGCGGCGGTAAAGGCTTCGACCCCCTCGGCTTCGCGCTTCTTGGCTTCGGAATCTTTCTCGGCCGCTTTCAGGCGAGCTTCAGCCAACACCAGATTCTGGCCGGCCTGATGCTTGGCACTGCGTTCGTTGGCCTCGGCCGCCTTCACCTGCAAGACCAGATCGTGTTCGGCCTGACCCTCGGCTTCGATGACAGACGCCTTGCGATTGCGGTCGGCTTCGGCCACTTTGCGCACTTCCTTGATGGCTTCTTCCTGCTCGGCGACAGTACGCTCGACCACGACGCGCTCTCGGATGACGTCGGCGATGGCTTTCTTCTGCACTTCGACTGATTTGTCCTTGTCGATGGTCTGCAGCGTCACTTCCTTTTCGCGATCAACGATTTCGAGCTGACGGGCGCGGATGACACGCTCTTCCTCGATGGCCACAGCGCGCATACGGTTATTCTCGGCGACCTGCTTCTCGCGCTGAACATTTTCCTGCTGCACGAGAATGGCCTGTTCAGTCTGCAAGCGTGCCATTTCGGACTTGCCGAATTCTTCGGCCTGGATGCGCTTGGCTTCAGCCTGTTCGCGCGCCTGCACGGAGGCGATTTCACGTTGCTGGCGGGCCTGGGCTTCAGCCTGCTGGCGTTCGAGTTCGTAGACGGTTTCCTGCGTCTCGACGTCCTTCTTCTTGATCTGCGCCTGTTCGTCACGCTTCCACTGGTTGGTGCGGATATGTTCGGCGGCGGTCAGTTCGGTGATCTTACGGATGCCTTGGGCATCGAGAATATTGCTCGGATCAAGATGTTCAAGTTGCGTCTGTTCCAGATAGTCGATGGCGGCGTCTTCCAGCACGTAACCGGAGAGGTTGTCGCCGATCTGCTTGATGATTTCATCGCGGAAACGGTCGCGTTCCTGATACAGCTCTTCGAAATCCATCAGCTTGCCGGCGGTTTTCAGGGCTTCCGAGAACTTGGCGGAGAATAATTCTTCCAGGGTTTCCGGATGCGAGGCGCGCTCGCAACCGATGGTCTGCGCTACCTTCAGCACGTCCTGCTCGGTCTTGTTGACGTGCACGAAGAACGTGACCTCGATATCGGCACGGATATTGTCTTTGCAGATCAGGCCATCCTTGCCGGTGCGCTTGATAACAATGGTTTTGATGGAGATGTCCATCATTTCCATCTTGTGGATGACCGGATAGACCATGCCGCCAGTGAAAGTGACTTCCGGCGCGTCACGCAGGGTGTTGTTGATCATGGCGTGACCCTGTTCCACCTTGTGGTAGAACTTCGAGAACAGGGCAAAGATGCCAAAGATCAAAATGACTATGGCGACAACAGGGATAAGTAGTAATTCCATTGCGGGGCTCCCGTGGTTTGATTCCCGGCGACAGGCCGGAGGCGAAAATAAAAAAGTGGCAGATTGTTATGGCGGGCGACTTACCCTTCTTCGTCGGGTTCGACCAGATAGCGCCGGGTTTGCTGATCGTAGGATACGACCGAAGTCATCGAGCCCTTATGCAGAGTGTTGGGTTCTTTGGCGGCAATCTTGATGTTGTAAGAGGCGCCGCGACTGGCGACTTCGCCCTGGCCGAAGTTTTCGGTAACCTTCAGCGTGGTGACGCGGCACTGCAACCCGATCAGGCTTTCGTTGGAAGGAGCTGGATGGGCAACGAACAGTCCGCGTAGCGGCCGCGAGAACAGGGCTGTGAAGAAAATGGCCGGGATCAGCGCCAGTACCAGCACCAGCAGGCCGATCAGGGTGCGGGTCAGACCGCCGGGCAGCAGCGGCAGTAGATAGCGGGTGACCAGGGCAGTAGTCGTCCAGCCGAAAATGGCGAGCAGGGTCAGCACCAGTGACAACGGGACGCCGGTCAGACTAAAGGTGACAGCGTAATGATCACCTTCGGCATGCGCGTCGCCATGAAGATCGCCATGGACTTCCGGGCCGCCATGATCGAAATCAAGGCCGTGATGGCTGACATCGACCAGGCCGACGATGCCCAGCAGCCAGTACAGCAGCGCTACGCAGAGCAACACCGAATAAACGATGGTCGGCCATTCGGTGAGAATGTTGAGCAGGTTGTTCATTTGCCTCCCGGCATTATTATTTTATGCGGCGAAGATTATGGCAGCTTTTAGCGGTTTTCACATCCCGCCAGTTTTATCCACAATTGCTCGAAGTGCCGGGAAAAACAGGCAATCAGTTCTGGGTCATCGGTGATGATCAGATTTTCCTCGTTGTAACGGCTGGCGCTACGGGTCCAGTTGAAGCTGCCGTTGAGTAGCCAGCGAGCGTCGAAAATGGCGTACTTGTGATGCATGTGCGCTTCGGTCTGGTCGACAACGACAGAAATGCCGGCCTGTCGCAGCGTTTCAACGTCGCTGCCACTGTCTGATGCCTTGTCGTTGTCGGTAATGAAGCGCAAGGCAACGCCGCGCCGGTGTGCCGCCAGAATGGCATCGCGGATGCGGTCGTCTGACAGCGTAAAGACACAGACATCGACGCTTTTTTGAACAGCCTGAAAGCGCTGGCAGATGGTGTTTTGGCAGGCGTCGCCGGGAGAAAAGAAGACCTCCGAGTGAACTGGATTTCCGCGTGCGCTATCGAGCGCCCGCGCCACGCCTTCCAGCCAGCGTACCAGGCTGGCGGCTTCCAGCCCGGCAGCCAGCCGTGTCTGCACCATTTCAAAAGCGCGGTTGCGTACCCGGCGCAAGCCTTCCTCCGGCGCACCGTGGCTACGCAGCAGATTGACCAGTTCGCGGCGCTCGTCGTCGGACAGACGCAGGTCAGCGATGCTGGCTTCAAGGTGGTCGAGGATCGTTTGCATGTTATAGGTACGCCCGGCGTTGCGAACAGGGCTATTGTGCGGTACGCCAGCTTGATCCGTAAATCAAAATTGGCTTCGCCTCGCGCCTTGTATCATCGCGCTTTCCGGAGTAAGGTCGCTTGTCCGCTCTGCGACAACAGATGCTCCAAATAGACGCATGAATACCAAAGGCCCCATCCTGCTCGCTCGCTACCTGGCTCTTGCCTGTCTGGGGCTCATCATCTATGCCAGCCTGCACCCATTTTCTGGCTGGCGCATCAGCGGCATTTCGCCTCTCGCTTTTCTCGAAGGCGGCTGGCCGCGTTACTGGACTGTTTTCGATTTGGTTGTCAACGCGCTGGCCTATCTTCCGCTCGGCTTCCTTTTTACTTTGGCGCTGGCGCGAGTTCCTGGTCGCTTCAGCGCCGCTGTGCTGGCGACGCTGGCCGCTGCGGCGGTCAGTCTGGGCATGGAATGCCTGCAAGTTTATTTGCCGAGCCGCGTACCTTCCAATCTTGATCTCGTCTGCAACAGCCTGGGCGGCCTGATCGGGGCTGTCCTGGCCTATCGTGCCGGCCCGCGTTTTTTCCCGCACCTGATAGAGTGGCAGCACCGGCTGTTGGCACCCTTGCCGCATGCCGAGTTGGGTTTGACCCTGCTCGGCCTCTGGCTGCTCATCCCGCTTTCGCCGGAAATCCTGCTCTTCGGCGCCGGCGATGTGCGCGAAGTTTTTGATCTGGCTGGTGCCATGCCGTTTTCACCCGGTAGCAGCGCACCCATGGAAACCGCTGTAATTGCCTGCAATACTGTTGCCGTCGGTCTGCTGGTGCGCTGGCTCGCTGCCAACACCCGTCTGGCTTACTCATTGGCGCCAATTTTCCTTGCCCTTGGCCTGGCGGTTCGCTCGCTCGCCGCTGCCGTTCTTGTTTCGCCGGAACAGGCTTTTTCCTGGTGGACGCCGCCAGTTCAGAACGGTTTGCTGGCAGGCGGCCTGTTCCTGTTGCCAGCGCTATTCCTGCCGGCTGGTCTGCGCATCGTGCTGGCGGCGCTGGCGCTGATGTGCGGCACCGTGCTGGTCAATATCACGCCGCCCAACCCCTATTCCATCGCCGCTCTGGCCTCCTGGCGGCAGGGTCACTTTCTCAATTTCAACGGCCTGACCCGGCTGATTTCAATTCTCTGGCCTTTCCTGGTCTTGCCTTTCCTGATGTTCTCCAATCGCAGGACGACCGAGAACCAAGCTACGGTTTTGCCGGATTAGGGCGCTTACTTGAGCGAAGCAAACGCTTCCTCCCAATGCTGCCCATCGAACGACTCTATCTCCGGTTGTTCACGTTGAAAATCAAAGTTATCGAGCGTGCGTACATTGACGGTGTATTGCTCCGGTGCTGCCCGGGGGCGTGAGAAGGTGTGAATGCCGCAGACTTTGCAGAAATGATGTTTGGCGATCTTGCTGCCGAATTGATAGGTTCCAAGTTGCGACTCGTCGGATAGGAGACGAAAATTCTCCGCCGTCACACGATGATGAAGGACGCCTTTTTTTGTGCAGATGGAGCAATTGCACTCGGTGACGCGATTGATGACGGCATTGATTTCATAGCGAACCGCACCGCAATGACAACTACCCAAATATAAAGTCATACCCCCCTCACAATCTGGCCATCAAGGCCGTTAGCGCATTTGCCGCGCCCAGCGGCAACTTGTAGTCCACATAATCGGAAACCGTCGTCTGCCCTGGATTGATTTCCACTGTCGGAATACCGGCGCGAGCCGCCCAGACAACGGGCTGGGCGATGTAGGGAAAGACGCTGGTGGTGCCGACCGAAAAGACCAGATCGAAACCCTCCTCCAGTTCGTCGTAAAAACGCTCCATTGCTTCCTGCGGCAGGGTTTCTCCGAAGAGGACGACTTCCGGCCGCATGACGGCGCCGCAGGCCGGACACTTGGGCGGAATGCTCCGGCCTTCCAGACTCTCGATCTGTTCGCGCAAGCCGCAGGCGGTGCACAAGAGGCGGTGCAGGTCGCCGTGGATTTCAATGACATTGCGGCTACCCGCCGCCTGATGCAGACCATCGATGTTCTGGGTAAAGACCAGCACCGAGGCGAATTCCTCTTCAAGTTTAGCAATGGCGGCGTGCGCCGCATTAGGCCCGGCGCCCCGGCAGTTGGCTTCGATCTGCGCCAGGTATTTCCAGGTAATTTCGGGATGCCGCCGCAGCATTTCGCCGGACAAGGCGTCCTCGATACTGTAGCCATCTTCAGTCAGATTGCCTTCGTACAGGCCGCCGATGCCGCGATAGGTGGGCAGGCCGGAATCGGCAGAAATGCCGGCGCCGGTGATGAAGAGAATACGGCGCGCTGTCGCCAGATGTTCGGCAACCGCGTCCAATAGGTTTTCCATGTCACTCCCCTTTCTATGGCGCCAGCTCCTTCGGCAATAGCACCCACATCTTTCCGGACTGTTTCATCCGTCCTGCTTCCTCGCCAGCCTTGGCACCAAATCCCCAGAAAAAGTCGGCGCGAACGACGCCCTTGATGGCGCCACCAGTGTCCTGCGCCAGCATCAGGCGATTCAGCGGCTGGCTGGAATTGGGGCGGGTGGTGGCGAGAAAGACCGGGGCGCCGAGAGGAATAGCGCGCGGATCGACGGCTAGGCTGCGCTCTGCCGTCAGCGGCACACCGAGCGCACCGAGCGGGCCATCGTCGGAGGCCGGCAGTTCGCGGAAAAAGACATAACTCGGATTGGCGTTGAGCACCTCCTGCAACTTGCCGGGATTGGCGCGCGCCCAGGCCTGAATGCCCTGCATTGAGGCTTCGCCCGCTTTCAGTTCGCCGCGCTCGATCAGCACCCGACCAATGGATTGATAGGGGTGGCCGTTCTGGTCGGCGTAGCCGAGCCGCACCAACTTGCCATCCGGCAATTTGACCCGGCCGGAACCTTGCACCTGCAGGAAAAAGAGTTCAACCTGATCCTCGACCCAGAGTAGCGGTGTCCCCAAACGCGCCCCCCGGTTTTCCTCAATGTCACGCCGGGCGTAGTAAGGCACTACCTTGTTGCCGACCAGCCGGCCACGCAAACGCATGTGCCGCAATTCCGGCAGAACTTCACTCAAATCAATGGTCAGCAGATCGTCCGGCACGCCATAAACCGGCACCTTGGCCAACTTGCCGGGCGTGCGACTGCCTTTCAGGAGCGGTTCGTAATAGCCGGTGATGAGGCCTTCGGTTTTGCCATCGGCGGCGGTCGCTGCAAAGGGCTGAAAATTGCCTTCAAAAAAACGGCGCACGGCGGCAGAACTTTTGCTATCTACCCCGGCAGCTTCGGCGCAAACCTTTTTCCAGGTAGGTGCCTTAACCGTCAGCACTCGACAGGATTGCAAAAAAGCCGGCCAGGCAGCCCGCACATCGTCTTCCTCCCAACCCGGCAAGTCCTTCCAGTCTGCCACTTGCAGAGGCTTGGACGCTGGCTGCGCCAAGTCGACGCCAGGACACTTTGGACAGGGCGGACAGTTTGCGGGCGCGGGCTCATGTACCGTCAAGGACTGGCAGGCAGACAAGCTGACAGCCAGCAACAAAACAGCAAGCAGCCTGCGTTGAAACAAGTTTTTCGGCTCCAATTGGCTTTTCTCCACGCATTCGCTACAGTGACAATTTTAAGGATTGTACCTGTCGGCATGCCAGATTCCCTCCAGCTTGAACGTTTGTTACATCGCGCCGAAGTCGTCCTCGGGCGGCTCGAAGCCTGTCTGCCGCCGGTACCACCGCTGCCGGACTGGCAGTCTGCCATTGCCTGGCGCTGGCGGCGTTCACGCACTTGTGGCTATCTGCAAGCGATCAAGCATCCGCACTGGATCACACTGGATGATCTTGACTGCATCGACGAACAAAAAGCCCGCGTTCTGGCCAATACGCGGCAGTTTGTTGCACGTAAGCCAGCCAACAATGTGCTGCTGACCGGTGCCCGCGGTTCGGGAAAGTCGTCATTGGTCAAAGCCATGCTGCACAAATTTTCAGGCAAGGGCTTGCGTTTGATCGAAGTCGACAAGGAGGATATGGTCGATCTGCCCGATATTGTCGATCTGCTGGCCGGTCGCCAGGAGCGTTTCATCATTTTCTGCGATGACCTTTCCTTCGCCGCCGGCGAATCCTCCTTCAAGGCGCTGAAGTCGGTACTGGACGGTTCTCTGGCGGCGGCTCCGGACAATGTGCTGATCTACGCCACCTCCAATCGCCGTCACCTGATGCCGGAGTATTTTTCGGAAAACATGGAAAGCCAGCGGGTCGGTGATGAAATTCATCCCGGCGAAGCGATGGAGGAGAAAATATCCCTTTCCGAGCGCTTTGGCCTGTGGATTTCCTTCTATCCTTTCGATCAGGAGGCCTATCTCACCATTGTCGAGCACTGGCTCAAGCATTTTGGCATTTCAGGGCATAATAGCGAGAATGTTAGGCGTGAAGCGCTGAACTGGGCGCTGGCGAGGGGAGCACGCAATGGTCGGGTGGCCTGGCAATTTGCCAAGGACTGGTCGGCGCAGCATCACAAGAAGAAATGAAGTAAAAATTATTATCGGGTTTTCAGGAAAGCCGCCATGAGCGATGAGATTGTCGAAGTTGCCGCAGCTGTCATGCTCCGCAAGGATGGCAAGGAGTACCTGCTTGCCCAGCGGCCGGAAGGCAAAGTCTACGCTGGTTACTGGGAATTTCCCGGCGGCAAGCTGGAGGCCGGGGAAAGCCCGCTTGAGGCACTGAGTCGCGAGTTGCATGAGGAACTTGGTATTACGCTGGAAAAGGCAACCCCCTGGATAATCCGCGAATTTGCCTACCCGCACGCAACGGTGCGTCTGCATTTCTGGCGGGTGACGGCCTGGCAGGGTGATATTACGCCGCATGAACATAAGGCCATCGAATGGCTGCGCGTCGGTGCAAAAAAACCAGTCGATCCCATTCTCCCAGCCAACGGCCCGATTCTGAAGGCGCTTGCCCTGCCGACGGTCATGGCGATTACCAATATGTCGGAAAATGGTGAGGACACAGAACTCACCCGGCTGGAAAACGCCGTTGCTCGCGGTATCCGTCTTTTTCAGGTGCGCGACAAATGT
>JAGTRX010000097.1 GCA_018262285.1 Pseudomonadota bacterium
CCCTTCGCCAATGGCGCTGGCAGCATTACTCTGGCTAAACCAAGTAAAGCCGGTAGCGTCGATATTGTTGCCCGACTCGGCGCTGATCCTGCCGCCAGCAAGTGCACGGCCTGGACTCCGGCTGCAGCCACGCCGTTTGGCGCGTATCTGCAAGGGAAGTGGTGTGGCGCCAATTACGACAAGGATCCGGTGGCTCGCGCCACCTTTGGGATATTTGGCAGCAGTGCCAAAAAAGGCCCCATTTACATTCGGGAAAATTTCTAACGGCAGATATCCATGAAAAGCAAAGGCTTTACCTTGGTTGAATTGATTGTCGTCATGGTCGTTATGGGCGTGTTGGCGGTCATTGCGGTGCCGCGCTTTGCCGATCAGTCGGCTTTCGAGGCGCGCGGCTTTCATGATGAAACCCTGGCGCTGCTGCGTTTTGCCCAAAAATCCGCGATTGCTCAGCGCCGCAACGTCTGTGTCAGCCTTGAAGCCGCCGGTGTCAAGCTGGAAATTGCCAGCAGCCCCGGTTCTGCGGCCGCCTGCAATACCGCATTGACTCTGGCCAACACCCCGCGTGGCGGTACCGGACTGAGCGCGAAAGACGCCAGCAATAATCCAGTTGGCGGCTTCAGCTTCAAACCCGATGGAGGAACCAACCTGGCAACCGACATCAGCGTTAGCATTACTGGCAGCATCGATACAATCACCGTAGACAAGGTCACCGGCTATGTCTTTTAAACCCTGTGCCCGTCCTTGGCCATCCGGATTTTCGCTGATCGAATTGATCATTTTTATTGTCGTGATCAGCGTCGGTCTGGTCGGCATCCTGTCGGTTATGAACGTCACCATCTTGTCGAGCGCCAATCCCGTTCTGAGAAAACAGGCGGCGGCGATGGCCGAAGCTGTCCTCGAAGAGGTGTTGAGCAAGAGTTACAGCGAAACCCTGCCGGAAACCGATTTCAACACCTGTGCCAACCGCCGCTTTTATGTCGGCGTCGACGATTACAATTGCTTCGATGCGGCGCCGGCAACTGCGGTGATCAAGGGGAGCGATACGTTGGGCGCAACTTCTATTGCCGATCTTTCCGATTACACGGCTACCGTCAAGATTGAAGCAGTTACCGTGAATGGTCTGGCTATGAAAAAGATCACCGTGACGGCCAGTGGCGGCAGGGAAGAAGTGCAACTCAGCGGCTACCGCGCCAACTATTGACGACCATGTCCAAACTTCGCCTTCCTTCCGCCAGCCGTGGTTTTACCCTGATCGAAGCCATCGCGGTTATCGTCATTACCGGCATCATTGCCAGTATGATTGCCGTTTTCCTGCGCGCCCCGGTAGATGGTTATCTCGATGCTGCGCGTCGTGCCGAATTAACCGATGTTGCCGACACTGCCGTCCGCAGACTGGCGCGCGACGTCCGGCTGGCTTTGCCGAATAGTGTCCGCAATCCCGCCGACGGCTCGGATCAGTGCGTTGAATTTATCCCGACCAAGATTGGCGCCCGTTATCGGGCGCTGCCGGATTCCACTGGCAGTGGTGATCCGCTCGACTTTACTGCGGTGGATGGCGCCTTTGATATGCTCTGGCTTAACAACGACCTGCCTGCAGCCAACCGGGTAGCTGTCGGCGACGTCGTTGCAGTTTTTAACGATGGCAGTGCGAGTGGCGACGCCTATACTGGTAGCAATGCGATTCAGATTGCCGGTTTGACGCCGGATGTGCCCGGAAAAACCACCAACATTGCCTTTGTCGACACCGCAACGGCTACGCCCTTCAACCGCAAACAACTGGGTGCGGAATCACCCGCCAGGCGGTTTTCCGTCATGCCGGCGGGAGAACACGTCGTCGCCTATGCCTGCAGCAGCGGTGTTCTTCGACGCTACTCGCGCACCCTGACGGCTGCCTGGGCGCAACCGATGGACTGCGCGGCGATGGTTGGCGGGGCAACCTCATCCCGTCTGGCACAAGCAGCCAACATGACCTGCAGCCTTAAATATGATCCTCCGGGATCAAGCACCGGATTGAGCGATAACGGCATTCTTTCCGTTTCGCTGGTGCTGGGCGATGCTGCTGGCGAAAGCGTCAAGCTCTACCACCAGATTCAGGTCAATAACACGCCATGAAACCTTCGCGAACCGTACGATCCGCAAGCCAGCCCAAAGGATTTGCCCTGGTGTCGGCGATTTTTCTGCTGATGGTGCTGGTGGCGCTCGGGGCCTTCATGCTGACCTTCTCCAACACCCAGCAAGTCTCTTCGGCGCAGGACATCCAGGGTTCACGCGCCCTTGCGGCAGCACGTGGCGGTATGCAATGGGCGATCGGCAGCCTCAAATACTCACCGCCGGCTGCCGCCACCCCCTGTTGGTCACCGGCCGCCACCCTGACGCTGGATGGTTTCACCGTCAGCGTCAGTTGCACGGCCAACGCCTACGCTGAAGACGCTGACAGCAAGACCATTTACTGGATTGAATCGACCGCCAGCAGCGGCGGAACTGTCGGCGGAATCAGCTATACCGAGCGCCAGATCAGCGGGTTTGTTGAATTCTGAAGGCGATTTTAAGCCGCATTTCTGGCCTATTTTTGCCACAGCACCACGCACGCTACATTCGCCTATAGAGTTTACGCTCGTTTGTATCAGGCAAAAAAAACACGCCATGCTTACGCATGGCGTGCGATTAATGCAGATGATGGAATTAACCCGTACAAATTAGCCTTGCATCAGCGGCATTATTTGGTGCAGTAAAAGTAGAATTGGTAACGCTTATGCCAATAGCCTTGCCGGCAGCATCGCAAGTCACGGAGGCAGGGGTTATCGTGTAACCTTCTGGTAGGCCACCGGTAAGCACAGCGTTTGCTGCATCGGCAGGAACCACTGTTCCACTGAGCTGAACCGCCCCCTTGGTGGCTTTGGCAACAGCATATCCACCATAATTAACAACAAAGGCCGAACTCACGGCACCAGCAACACCTTTAATTGCGGCCGCTTCAGCATCTCCCTTAAAATCAATAAATTTTGGCAGCGCCGTTGCCGCCAGAATGCCGAGAATGACAATCACGACGATCAGTTCGATCAGGGTAAAACCGGTTTGCTTGGTGTTTTGCACAATAGTCTCCTTCAAGAAAAAATTAGCAGCCGGTTGTGGTGACTGCACTGATTTCCGCTGCGCGGTTGGGTCCTGACGCTTCGGTGTAAGTAAAAAAACAGGTGGCGGGGGTTGGTGCGCCGACGACACCAAAAGTGGCGACGTTGGCGGTGGCGGCGTAGGTATAGCCTTCCGCCGCCAGATCGACTTCGGAAGGGTTAAAAACTGTGGTCAGGCCAGCGGCAGAAAGCAGACCCGGTGTGCCGATGCCGGTGACGTCCGGATAGCCCCAAACGACATGAATTGTGCCGTTTTCAGTGCACACCGTACCGGAAGCGCCGGACGAATTATTGGCGGTTATCCCGTCAGCGCAAACGGCGGTATCGGCGACACCACTGCGCGCCAGTATGGTGGCATGCACCAGAGAGGCGGTTGCCGTCACGGCACCACGGGCAGCGTTGAGCTTGGCAATGCGGGCGTCACGCGTCAGACCAACCATGCGCGGCATGGCCACAGCGGCCAGTATCGCCAGTATCACGATCACGACGATCAGTTCGATCAGCGTAAAACCGTGTTGCCTTTGCCTCATCACATTATCCTTAACAAAACAGCACATCCTAATACATAACGGCCACACCAACCGCAACTTGAGTGCACACTAAGCTATTTTAATCACCAAACCAAATGTATGGGGTTAACAATTGCACGTTAACCCCTAAAAAGGCAGGGTTTTGCAACAAATTCCCATCACCCGATGCTACCACCTTCCAGCGTAAAACTTTGCTCTGTTCGGCGCTGCTGATTGACCGCAAATGTCGATCATTTCTGGGCCGATAAGCCAGTTCGCCAGAATCCGGGTCGAAACACCAACTGCCGCCTGCTAATTCGCGCATTTCTTGCGGTGTGCAGTTGCCACCGTAACCGTCAGGAATTACCGTCAGATTGCTTTCCGCTTTTGCAATGTCCATGTTGCCTTCCGGTATTGCCCCCAGCCAGAGCAGGGGGTTTCTACCTGCCCAGCGCCTGATTTCGCCCTCCTGGCCGTGCGCCATGGCTTGCACCATCGCCACTTTCAAGCCGACTCTGACATTGCGTATCGTCAATTCGACCATTAGTTTCTCGGAACGTTCCTGCATTTCCGCCAGAGAGGCCAATAACCAGAGCGCAAAAAGCAGAATCAAGAGCAGCGCCACGCCGCCAGGGAACCAGCGCGACCCTTGGTAGTAGTCTGTGAAGCGGAAGCGTTCGGCCTGAATGGGCATGAGGCGGCTATCTTCCCTCGCCCGCTGTCGGGAGAGGGTGGCCGCAGGCCGGGAGAGGGAAAGTTTTTGGGGGAATGCCAGGCGTGCGTCCGCCACTGAGAACGCAGTGAGATTGCTTCGCTACGCTCGCAATGACGGCATCTATGGCTTTGCTGATTCTGGTTTTCATTCCTTTACTTCTTCAACGCTACCTTGCCGAGATCCCACATGGGCAGGAAGATGCCGAGGGCGACAATCAGCACCATGACACCCAGGCAGACAATCAGGATCGGTTCGATCTGCTGGCCGAGAGTCTTGAGTTCGTATTCGACCTCGCGCTGGTACATCTGGCCGATTTCTTCCATCATTTCGTCCAGCGAGCCTGATTCTTCGCCAACCGCCACCATTTGCATGACGACCGGCGTGAAAATCCCGGCGCCAATGGTGGCGCGCAAAACGCTTTCGCCGCGCTCGACATTTTCGCGCATGCCTTCAATAGCACGGGTAATGTAGGCATTACCGACAGTCTGTGCCGAATTGGTCAGCGCCTGCATGATCGGAACGCCGCTCCTCATGCCGAGGGCAAAGCTGCGGGAGAAGCGCGCCAGCGCCGCCTTGCGGACGATTTTGCCGGCAATCGGCAAACGCATGGCGATGCCATCCCACTGATAGCGCCCCTTGGGTGTGGCCACCCAGGCACGGAAGCCAAAGACAGCACCGACCAGCGCCACCAGCATGTAAGGCCACCCCGCCAACATGAAGTCGGAAAAGCCGATCAAAAGGCGGGTTAAAAATGGCAACTCGGCATTGAAACCCTTGTATACCTTGGCAAAGGCCGGAATAACAAAAATGTTGATGACGACCATGGCCAACCCCATGGCGATAATGACAAAGCTCGGATAGCGCAGGGCGGTTTTGACCTGCTCGGACATGAAGCGCTCGAAATCGAGGTGATCAAAGAGGCGGATGAAAATTTCGTCCAGCATGCCGGTGGATTCACCCACCCGCACCATCGACAGGTAAAAGGGCGGGAAAACCTTGGGGTGGCGCGCCAGCGCTGCCGACAATTCGCGGCCGGCTTCCAGGCTTTCGCGCACGTCGCCGATGACTTCTTTCATCGCCGGGTTGACGGCGGCATCCTGCAAACCATTGAGGGCGCGCATGATAGGAACGCCGGCTTTGAGCAGAGTGTGTATCTGGCGCGAAAAGAGCATCAGGTCAAGATGGCCGACCTTGGGCTTGAAGAGAGCAAACCCGCTGCTTTTTGCGCCGGTTGTTGCCTGCTGGCGGGTTTCGCGGATTTCAATCGGCGTCAGCCCGCGCGCTAAAAGCGTGTCGGCCACCGCGCCGGAAGTGGCGCCTTCCAGCACACCTTCCATCAATGCGCCGCCGGAACTGCGGCCTTTATAAGCGTAATTGGGCATTTACGCGCTCATTCCTCAAACTGGTTACTGATGCGCATGGCTTCGGAGATGGTTGTCCGGCCAGACAACACGGCGCGCACAGCGTCGCGGCGCAGGGTTTCGCCGTTCATCTGCTTGCGCGCAGCCTGCATGAAGACGCCAGGATCGCCATGATTGATGGCTTCGACCACTGTATCGCTCATTTCCAAAAATTCGTAGACGCCGGAGCGCCCCTGGTAGCCAGTATTGCCACAGTGGCTGCAGCCCCGGCCATGCTGATAGGTATGGGCGTCAACCTTGTCAGCCAGTTCGTAATGCAGCCATTCGTGCTCGGACGGGTTGGGTTGATAGGGCTCACGGCAGTTGTCGCAAATCATGCGCACCAAACGTTGCGCAATAATCATGTGCACCGATAGCGCCACCATATAGCGCGGCACGCCCATATCGAGCAGACGAATCGGCGTGGACACCACGTCGTTGGTGTGCAGGGTGGACAGCACCAGGTGGCCGGTCATGGCAGCGCGCATGCCGATTTCGGCGGTTTCCTGATCGCGCATTTCGCCCACCAGCACAATATCCGGGTCTTGCCGCAACACGGTGCGCAACACGCGCGAGAAGGAGAGGTCGATTTTCTCGTGCACCTGCACCTGATTGAGACCGGGCAGGCGATATTCGACCGGGTCTTCAACCGTGATGACCTTCTTTTCCGGGCTGTTGAGCTCGTTCAAAGCCGCGTAAAGCGTTGTCGTCTTGCCCGAACCGGTTGGCCCCGTGACCAGCACCATACCGGATGGCCGCTTCAGGGCATGGCGGAAACGATCCAGCGCATGGACTGGCATGCCGATTTTGTCGAGCACCAGCAAGCCGGTGTTCTGGTTGAGCAAACGCATGACGATGGATTCGCCATACTGCGTCGGCAGGGTGGATATCCGCACGTCGACGGAGGAATTGCGCACCTTGATATTGAAGCGCCCGTCCTGCGGCAGCCGTTTTTCCGAAATATCGAGCCCGGCCATCAGTTTCAGGCGTAGCGACACCGCCGACGAAATTTTGGCATCCGCCTCGGTCTGAATATGCATCACGCCGTCGATACGGAAGCGGATGCGCAGGGCTTTTTCCTGCGGCTCGAAGTGCAAGTCGGAGGCGCGCATGCGCATGGCTTCCTCAAACACCGTCTGCAGCAGCTTCACCACCGGCGCATCTTCAGCGCCTGGCGTCAGGCCCAGCAGTTCGCCAAACTCGATGGGCACATCGCCCAGTTCTTCCTTGAGTTCCTTGGCTAGACCCGTAATTTGTTCGCCACGGTGGTAAACACGGTCAATGGCAGAGAGCAACTGGCTTTCGGTGACGACGGCAAAATCAATTTCGCGCCGGACAATACGGGTGATTTCATCGTAGGCCTGCAGGTCGGTGGGGTCGGAGGCGCCGATTTGCAGGCGCCCGCCCGGCAACTCGGCCAGCACCAACGCCCGGTAGCGCCGTGCGGGTGCTTCCGGCAAGAGCTTGATCAGTTCGGGCTGGAGGGCGAATTGCTTGAGGTCAATGAAGGGGATGCGCAATTGGCGCGCCAGCGCCTGCGAAATTCCTTCTTCCGTAACATAGCCACTATCGACGAAAATACGCCCAAGTTTGCGACCAGTCAGTTTTTGCTCTTCCAGCGACTTTTTGAGTTGCTCGTCAGTCAGCAAACCTTGCTGGATGAGCAGATCACCGAGTCGTACTTTTTGCGGGGGGGGCATCCCGATCTCCTGGAAAAAACCTTAACATCTTGCGTTAACAAATTGAATCGGCAAATGTTTTCAACTTAACGCTTTTTACCTGGACTGACAAGTGTTCGCTGTGGTTCTTTTTCAGCCGGAAATTCCGCCCAACACCGGCAATATCATTCGTCTGTGCGCCAATACCGGCACCGAACTGCATTTGGTCGAACCCCTGGGTTTTGACATTTCCGACAAAGCCTTGCGCCGGGCGGGTCTGGATTATCACGAGTTTGCCACGCTCATTTGCCATGCCGACTGGACGACTTGTAAAAACACACTGACGGGAAGGCGCTTGTTTGCCATCACCACAAAAGGCTTGGCGCACCCTGCTGCTACGGCTCTACAGCCTGGCGATGTCTTTGTTTTTGGCCGTGAAACTGCCGGCCTGCCGCCCGAAGTGCTGGACGAATTTGCCGAAGAACGCCGCCTGCGCCTGCCCATGCTGCCCGGCCAGCGCAGCCTTAACCTTTCCAATGCCGTGGCAGTAACGGTTTATGAAGCGTGGCGGCAGAACGGCTTTGCCGGGACATGATTTGATTCGCCAATCTGCGCAACTTAATTGAAGAGATGCGCTCAAACGGCCAACAGCATTTACTGTCACCTGCTAGAATTTTCAAATGTACCCCAACAAAAACGGAGAAAACCATGGAACATCAATTGCCCGCACTGCCTTTTGCCAAAGACGCCCTCGCCCCCCACATGTCTGCCGAAACCTTCGACTATCACTACAGCAAGCATCATCAGGCCTACGTCACCAACCTCAATAACCTGATCAAGGGCACGGAATACGAAAACCTTGATCTCGAAGCCATTATCCAGAAAGCCCCGGCCGGTGGCATTTACAATAATTCCGCCCAGGTCTGGAACCACACTTTTTTCTGGAACTGCCTCAAGCCAAATGGCGGCGGCGCTCCGGTCGGCGCCCTGGCGGCCGCCATCGACAAGAAGTGGGGAACTTTCGACGAATTCAAGAAAGCCTTCCAGACCTCGGCCGTCGGCAACTTCGGCTCCGGCTGGACTTGGCTGGTCAGGAAGGCCGACGGCTCGGTCGATATCGTTAACATGGGTCCGGCCGGAACACCGCTGACGACGGGCGACAAGGCGCTGCTTTGTATTGACGTCTGGGAACACGCCTACTACATTGATTACCGCAATCTGCGGCCAAAATTTGTCGAAACTTTCCTTAATAATCTGGCCAACTGGTCGTTCGCTGAAAGCAATTTCGGCTAAGTCCGCATTTCAATTTTTTCCAGGAAAAGCAAAGAACTGAACCCCGGCCTTCGCCGGGGTGATGGCTCTTAGCGCCCGAAAAGAATTTGGAAGTTCAGCAATAATAACGAGCAAATTGCTCAATTGACCCATGCCCAGCACGCCGTTCACCCTTGAATCCCGCCTGCCTCAGGTCGGCACCAACATTTTCTCAGTGATGTCCAAACTGGCGACCGAATGCGGCGCCATCAATCTTTCGCAGGGATTCCCTGATTTTCAGGCCGACCCGGCTTTGCTGGACGCAGTGACGCGTGCCATGCAGCAGGGGAAAAACCAGTACGCGCCGATGCCCGGTCTGCCAGAATTGCGCCAAGCCATTGCCACCAAGATCAGTGCACTGCACGGCACCGATTACGACCCCGAAAGTGAAATCACCGTCACGGCAGGAGCCACGCAAGCCCTGTTTACGGCCATTACGACGCTGGTTCATCCGGGTGACGAGGTCATTGTTTTCGAGCCGGTGTATGACTGCTATATCCCGGCCATCGAGTTGGCTGGCGGGCGCGCCGTGCTGGCTCGGCTGCATTTCCCCGATTACGCGCCGGACTGGGATCAGGTTCGGCAGTTGATCACGCCGAAGACGCGCATGATCATTATCAACTCGCCGCACAATCCGACCGGCAGCCTGCTTTCCCGCGCCGATCTCGACCAGTTGGCCGGTCTTATCGACGCCACCAACATCATCCTGCTGGCCGACGAAGTCTATGAACACATGGTCTTCGACGGCGAGACGCACGCCAGTGCTGCTGCGCATCCGCTGCTGCGTGAACGCGCCGTGATCGTTTCCTCTTTCGGCAAAACCTATCACGTGACCGGCTGGAAAATCGGTACCGTTGTTGCTCCAGCATTGTTGATGCAGGAATTCCGCAAGGTGCATCAGTTCAACGTCTTTTGCGTCAACACGCCAGCACAGGTAGCGCTATCCGAGTATCTGCAGGATTCCCGGCACTATCTGGAACTTTCCGCCTTTTACCAGTCCCGCCGCGATTTCTTCCAGCGCGAGGTCTTGGAGACGCCTTTTGAATGGCTACCCAGTCGCGGCACCTATTTCCAGTTGGCCCGTTATGGCCGCATCTCTTCCCGCCCCGACCGCGAATTTGCCGAATGGCTGACCCGCGAGGCCGGCGTCGCCGTCATTCCGGTTTCGGCCTTCTATCAGGACGGTCACGACGACCACGTTGTTCGCTTTTGCTTCGCCAAACAGGAATCAACCCTCTCGGCAGCAGGCCAG
>JAGTRX010000026.1 GCA_018262285.1 Pseudomonadota bacterium
AGATTGCTGACACCATAAATCGGTGCGACAGCAAGATCGCCTTGCTGATTGCCGAGACTGAAGTTGGCGGTAGCCAGCGCCGTACAGTTATCCGCAGTGTTTTTGATAAAAGCCGTGCCATTCCAATACTGGGTTTCATAGGGCACAGTCAGGTCTTTCTTATCCGATCCATAAGCATTGCCCAGCCAGAGGCGGCCGCTGTAAATATTGATGCTGCCATTCGTACCGCCATTAGTCGCCTTGCTCGGCAATGTGTCGGCATCCTCGGCATGCACCTTGATCTCGGCTGGCGCCGTCGGTTCGGCTGTAAAACGGAAGGAAATGGGGTTGGCTGCGCTGATCGATACCGTTCCCACCCCATTAGTAAAAACCGTATCCGGCAACGCATTGCCACCGCCAGCCGTTGTACCAACGTACAAGTCGCCGGCAGCGCCGCTATCCTCGGTCAAAGAAACATTTTTCGCAAAGCCATCCGTTTGAGCATGATAATTTTGCGTTGCCCCGCCGCCCAAAGCTCTGGCCGTTACTTCGACCTTGAAAGGCTGGCGCGAATAGGCAAACCCCGTGCAGCCGGTCACTGGTGTAATCACCATGTCGAAGTGATGCGGGGTGAAACGACCGATCCAGTCGCTGGTTCCGGAAACAGGGCCTATTGAATTATTGTCTTCATCTTTAAAATATTCTGAAAGAGTCACTGTAGCTTTCAAAGCGCCGACCTCATTCCAGCGGACACTCGCCGGCGAGGCTGACGCCCCGGTGGTCACACCATTGACGAAAACCGGCGCCGTAATCATGACCGGAGCCGGACTGTTGAGGCTCGGCGTCGAAACGTTGGTGGCAAACGCAAAAGCACCGCCGCCATAACGCGATTCTGCCGGCGTTTCATTACCGAAATTGGCAGTGATCCCCGGTGTCGCGCAGGCATTGCGTGCCTGAAGCATCACCGACAACGGATCGCCGGCAAAAGTAAAGGCCGTGGTCGCCAGGGTTGGCGTCGATCCCGAAGGCCAGGCAATAGGATTGGCGCCGCCGCCAGAATTAGTGACAGAAGTGATGGCAAAGCTGGCTGGAGCCACCGTGAAGGGATTGCTCACCCCATTCATGTGGTCGCTGGGCGCCCCGGCAGGATTGTAGCTAGCCCACAATTGCACCTGTCCGGCATCGGGATAATTGAATCTGACCGGCGACATGGCATTGGCGCCAAAGGTCAGCGTCACCGGCTTGTAGTCACCGCTGGCAGGCCGCCCGGCCGCAGTTGGCGCCAAGCCGATCTGAGTTCCATTGACAGTTGCATTGGTTCCGGCAACGCAGGTCGTCGGATTGACGCACTGCATCGAAAAATTGACTGCAGCAGTTTGACCATTCTGGAAATCCTGATTGGCTGCGCTGCAAACGTAACCGTCAGTCGATAAATTACTCTTCCAGGCTTGCAGATAAAGCGTCTGCGCTGTCTGCCCTGGCGAACCCCCATAACCCAGGTTGGAATCAACGCAAGCCACCTTCTTGCTGATTGTCGCCGGCGTCATACTCGCCGTCACCAACTTGAACCCGGCATGGGCAAAGATCGCGCTACCCGAACCGGCCCATGGCGTCGCCGTCGCAGTCAGAGTCGTCGTCTCTGCATAGCGCGTATTGAACAGCAAAGTGACGCTGGCCTCATTATTGAAGGTATAGGTCGCCGTGCCGCTTCCAGCCGCACCGGCAGCAAACACGCCGGTAGCCGATCCCTGACGCCAGTCGCCATGACCACTCGAACTGGTCAGGCTGACGGTGGCGCTGCTCTGCACCGCCGCTCCGACAGCATCGCGTGCGGTAATAGTCACGCCGGCCCACTCGCAGGTCAGCGCCGAAGCCGGCGAAACCGTCACATCAAAATGGTCGAGCGACGAGCAGCCGCTACGCAACTCCATGTCGCGCGCTGCCTGGGCGTTGCTCATATCAAAGGGATAAATTTTCATCTCGTCAATGTAACCATCGGCGGAACTGACCGTTCCTCCGCTCGGCGTCACCCCGGATGTCCGGTTGTCGCCAATATAGGCGTTGGTAACGGAACCAGGCACGCCGTTCGTCGTATCGCGCTCCACTATATTCAGCACGCCATCGATATAGATGCGCAACACGGTCTGATTGGTGCCGGCTTGCATATACCAGCTTGCCGCAATGTGCCTCCAGCTACCGGAACTGATGCGTTGCGCCGTTGATAGTGTGGTTGTTGCCGTAACCGAAGCCCCCGCCGTATCGGTCACGCGCAAGCTGATCTGTCGTCCGGAGGTTTTCATCAGGTAAAAGGGACGATTGGCAACTGTTGTCGCATCAAACAGCATGGCCACATTATTGTCCAGCGGGTAATACCAGAAGCTGACCGATCCCGCAGACGCCGGCACATAGGAAATGGAGATGGCATCCTGCGTGGCGGCCGCCGTATTGTTCGGAATATTGGCCGAACGACAGACGCGATATCGCGTATTCGAAGACTGGGCACTACCGATGCGCATGCCATGCAGGCCATTGCCGGAAGCATCGCGGACATCGGTGCTGGGTGAAGGATTCCAACTCGCCTCGTCAAAGTAGTATTCGGCAGTCTTGGGCTGAGCCTGATCAGCGCGATACCACTTGATCGCTGTGCCAGAGGTTGGATCTATGAAAGGCTGCTCGTAGGCATAAAGTGTGTAATCCGTGGAGTTAACCTGCACACCAATCGTGCCATCCGACCCGTCCGAGGCACCAGTAGTATATTGATAAACAAAAGTCCCGTCTTCATTAAGAATCACCTGGAACGAATAGCGTCTGGAGGTATTGCCATACAAGGCCACATTGTTCCATGTCACGACAAAACGCCGGTTCGGCGCACTGCCAATCAACTCATAATAGACTGGCGCATTGGCCACATTCGGCGATGAATTGATATCCAGCCAATAAACCACCAACACATTTTCCGGAACTGACCTTGGACATCCGCCGCCATAATTGCTTGGCATTCCGATTGGCAAGGTCGTATTGGTAAAGGTTCTGTGCAATCCGGCGTCCGCGCCAAACTGAACCATGCCATTCGACATGATCCGTACCTGGCTATACGTCGTTCCAGCGAACGGGAAAGTAAAGCCTCCGGGAAAATTGGCTACGGCCTTATCGTCATCGCCTCCGTCATAACTAGTGCAGGTACCGTCCCATGCCACGGCTGTTGCCGAGCCAGAAGGCGTCACCCAATTGAAAGCTTCCGTTTTATAGGCATAAGTCTGTGCCTGGACAGAAAAGGCCAACAAAATAAGGATTGACCCAAAAATCCAGTGAGCAATAGGAGACAGACTAGCATTGTTAAATTTGTTTTTCACGATGTCGCCCCCCTCCATGTTCGCCTTTCATTCTAGTGCAAAACCAGCTTCGCCTGTTTTCTGCAACCCGCTTCGCATCGGCGTGCCGGGTTTGCAAGTGCAAAGCAGGTGGACGTATTACATGCTGCGAATCGTCTGACTTGCCTTTTTGCTCAGCATTTTTTCTGCTCAATCGCTTTTTTGTTACCTCAAAACAACACTATTGCCGACAACAAGAATTTGTGACAAAGTCCTGAGTTATTAACGGGTTATAGGGTAGAATTTAGCCAGTTTCTAGGATTCGATCATGTTTGGATTGGCGCGAAAGAAAAAGGAGGGCTGGCTGGCCGTCGGGCTTTTTGCCGACCGCATCGATGTCGCTCATGTCGAGCGGCCTGCCGGCGCGCGTCCGCGCCTTGTCCGGCTTGAATCCTACGCCCGTTCCGGCGATGATGCCGCCGCCCTGTCTGCCCTTGCCAAACAGAAAAACTTGGCGGCTTATCGCATCACCACCTTGTTGGCGCATGACAGTTATCAGTTGTTGTCGGTCGATGCGCCCGATGTTCCCGAAGCGGAGTTGCGCGAAGGCGTGCGCTGGCGCCTGAAGGACATGGTCGATTTTCCGGTCGATGCGGCAATGCTGGATGTGCTGCCTTCACCGGTGGGTCAGATGGCGGGTCGCGCGCCTACCCTGCTGGCGGCAATTGTCAGCAACACCGCGTTGGCGCCGCGTATGGCGGCGTTCGACAAGGCAAAGCTCGATTTGCAGGCGGTCGATATTGCCGAACAAGCGCAGCGCAACATCGCCGCCCTTTTCGAGGACGAGAATCGCGGTCTGGTCATGCTCGGGCTGGACGAATCCGGCGGCATGCTGACCTTCACTTATCGTGGCGAATTGTGCGTGGCGCGCCACATTGAGGTGACGACCAAGCAGCTTGAAGCCGCCGATGAAAGCCGCCGCAGCGCCTTGCTTGAGCGCATTGGCCTGGAATTGCAACGCTCGATCGATAATTTCGAGCGCCAGTACACCAGTATTTCCGTCTCCAAAATTGTGGTCGGACCATGTCCTTCGGCACCGGGGCTGGTCGAGTATCTGCGCGATTATGTCTACATTCCGATTGTCGCGGCCGATCTGGCCACGGTCATCGATTGCGATGGCGTGCCGGAAATCAGCAATCCCAATCTGCAGGCCGAGCGCTTGCAGGTCATCGGTGCGGCACTGCGGGACGAATCAGCCGAGCGCGGCCAACATCAGGTCAATCTGCTCAACCCGAGCCTGCGGGCTTCGCGCGACTGGCTGGCGCTGCCGCTGGTGGTCGGGCTGGGGGTCGCCATTGTTGCCGTGCTGGCCTTGTTTTATGGGCTTGCGGCCAGAGAGCGCACGCTTTTGCTGAAGGAAGAAACGGCGCTGACGGCCGAGGCCAAGAACTTGCAGACTCAGGTTGAAACGCTGGCCAAGGTGGTGGCGGAAAGAAAGCCGAATGCCGATCTAGCCCGTCAGGCGACCACCTTGCGCGCCATGTTGGCGCCGCGTCAGGAAGTAGTGCAGCGCCTGAAGGCGTTTTCCGCCCAGGATGCCGGCTTTGGCGCCTACTGGCGCGGCTTTGCGCAGCAAGCACTGGAAGGTGTCTGGCTGACCGAGTTTTTCATTGGCAAATCTGAAATTCTTATCCGTGGCCGCCTGAGCGATCCTGCCCTGTTGCCGGCCTATATCCGTCGCCTGAATGGGGAAAAAGCTTTTCAGGGCAGAAACTTTGCCACGCTGGAAATGAAGGCGGTCGAGGCGCAAGCGCCTGCGCCAGCCGCTGTCGCTGTAGCCGGCGCCGCCAGGGCAGCAACGACAACGGCAGCGCCATTGTTGCCGCGTTACACCGAATTTACGCTGCAGAGTACGCCGGCAGCGCCCAAAACCGGCGCAGGGGGCTGATATGGACGCAATCCGGGCGCTTTGGCAAAAATGGTGCGCACGCTTTATCGCCATGTCGCGGCGCGAACGGGCGATGATCGGCATTGCCGTGCTGGTTGGCATTGCCATGGTCGGCAGCACGGTTTTTGTCGAACCGGCGCGCGCCAAGACCAAAATTGTGCGCAATAGCGTTGAAAAGAAACGCAACGACATGAAAAATCTCAACGCACAGTTCACGGCCTTGCAGGGGCAGTTGGCACAAGACCCGGATACCGCAATCAAGGCGGAACTTGAAGGCCTGCGCGCCAAATTACGGCAAATCAGCGCCGATCTGACCAAGGCCAATGATGCGCTGGTGCCACCGGCCGAGATGAATATCATGCTCGAACGCATTCTGGCGCGGCAATCCGGCTTGCAACTTGTCAGCCTGCGCACCCTGCCGCCCACCAGTTTTGTCGAGCGTCCGGCCGAGAGTGGTGCACCTGCTACCAGCACTGGTGCGCCCGCAGCGGCGGCTGACAAGCCCGCTGACAAACCGGCAGAAAAGGCCAAGGAATTCGATATTTACCGGCATGGCGTCGAGGTCAAACTGGTCGGCAGTTACCCAGACCTTTATGGTTATCTGGCGCAACTCGAACTCGAACAGAAAAAGTTGCTGTGGGGCGAGGTGCGGCTGAAGGTGATCGCTCACCCCAAAGCCGAAATGACTTTGGTGGTTTATACCCTGAGTGTGGATAAAGCATGGCTCTCTCTGTAAAACCGGCACTCCTGCTAATGTTGTGTTCTACTCTGGCGCAAGCGCAGGGTGTGGCAACGTCCATCAACGATCCAACCCGGCCGCCGGCTACTTTTGTTGCCACGCCGACAACGGTAACTGGCGTGACCGAGGCGGGTGGGCGCCTGCGTTCAGTTAAAATCCCCCGGCGCGGCGGCAGGCCAACGGCGGTGATCGATGGTCAGGTCGTTCGCCTGGGCGAAAAACTGGGTGAGGCGCGCCTTGTCCGCCTGACTGAAACCGAGGCGGTGCTGGAAAGCGCCGCCGGCCGTGAAACCCTGCGTTTGACGCCAGACGTGATCAAGAAACCGGTGCTGACCAAAGTCACGCGCCCGCGCAAGAAGGAAATGCCATGAATCGTTACTGGATATTGCCCCTGTTCCTGCTACTGGCGTCCTGCGCCCAGTTGCAGGTGCCTTCCGGCGAAACTTTTGACCGTATCGATCGGGAGTTGAAGGAAGCCGCCGCCAGCAAGGCCAAGTCGCACAAGAACGATGCGCTCAATAATGCCATGCTGCCACCTTTGCAGATCGAGTCGCCGAAGCAGGTCGCCGCAGCGGAACCGCGTTTTGACTTGGCCGTGACGGGGGCGCCGGCGGCGCAGGTCTTTGCCGCACTCGTATCGGGAACAAAATACAGCATGCTGATTCCGCCTGAAGTGACGGGCAGTATCACCATCAACCTCAAGAGCATTACCGTGCGCGAGGCGCTGGAAGCGATCCGCGAAATGTATGGCTTCGAGTTCAGCTTCAAGGGCAACCGCATTTTCATCCAGCCCAACACCATGCAAACCCGTATGTTCCAGATCAACTATCTGGCCAGCCAGCGCCAGGGCAGGTCAGATGTGCGGGTGACTTCGAGTTCGGCGGCGTTGTCGAGTTCTTCGCCGGGCGTTTCCGGCGGGCAAACGACTGGCAGTTCAACCGGCGCGCCGTCACCGGGTACGGGAACGGGCGGCACCACCAGCTCCGGCACCGAAAGCAGCCGCATTTCCACACAGACCAATAGTGATTTCTGGCGCGATCTCAACACCACCTTGTCGGCGCTGGTCGGCACGGCGGACGGCCGCGCCGTCATTGTGAACGCCCATTCCGGTGTGCTGCTGGTCAAGGCCATGCCGAGCGAAATCCGGCAGGTGGAAAATTATCTCAAGGCCACCCGCTTGATCGTTGAGCGACAGGTCATGCTGGAAGCCAAAATCGTCGAAGTGCAATTGAGTGAAGGCGCTCAGAGCGGCATCAATTGGGCGAGTTTTGGTGGCAACAGCAAGAAATGGGCGGTGGGCAATGTGCTGCCGGGCACAAATCTGGGAGCAACCGGCAATCTCACCAGTTCGTCGGCAACAATCACTCCGGGCGCGGCGCTCGGTTCCATTGCGGCGGCGGGCAGAGGCTTTTTTGGCCTGGCTTTCCAGGCCAAGGATTTTGCTGCACTGCTCTCCTTCCTGGAAACCCAGGGCAATGTCCAGGTACTGTCCAGCCCGCGTGTCGCCACCATCAACAACCAGAAGGCTGTCCTCAAGGTGGGAACGGATGATTATTTTGTTACCAGCGTCACACTGGGAACGTCGACCAATACGGTGGGCGGTACCAACACGCCGCCGTCAGTCACCCTGCAACCCTTCTTCTCCGGCGTGGCGCTCGACGTGATGCCGCAGATCGACGAGGACAACAACATCATCCTGCATATTCACCCCACGGTCAGCAAAGTGACGGAAAAAACCAAGGTGTTGAGTCTGGGCAGCGGCGAATACAGCAACGTTACCTTGCCGCTGGCGTCCAGCGAAGTTTCCGAAACCGATAGCATCGTGCGCGTGCAAGATGGCAATATCGTGGCCATCGGCGGCCTGATGAGCCAGGAACAAAGGCGTGACAGCAGCGGCCTGCCGGTGGTCAGCCGGGCACCCGGTTTCCTGGGAGCGCTGTTTGGCGAGAAATCGGCCTCCTTTAGCAAGCGCGAATTGGTCATCCTGATCAAGCCGACCGTGATTCAGGGTGAAAATAGCTGGCGTCAGGATTTGATGGAAACGCAGATTCGCGTCCAGAGTCTTGATCCGCGTAAACAGCCCCAGTAATCGTCAAACGTGTATCTCGAACATTTTGGCCTGCGCGAACAACCCTTCGGCATTACGCCCGATACCAGCTTTGCCTTTTCTACACAGTCGCACCAGGAAGCGCTCAATACGCTGCTGGTGGCGCTGCAATACGGTGAGGGTTTTATCAAGATCACCGGCGAAGTGGGCACTGGCAAGACCCTGCTCTGTCGCCGCCTGCTGCGCTCCCTGACCGATGGCTGGGTCACCGCCTACCTGCCCAATCCCAGCCTCGAACCGGAAACCTTGCTGCTGGCGCTGGCAGATGAACTCGCCATCGAGGACGCCAGCGATCTCGATCAATATCACCTGCTACGCCGTATCAATATGGCACTGCTGAACATGGCGAAAAGCAATCGGCGTGTCGTGCTGTGCATCGACGAGGCGCAGGCCATCCCGCTGCCGACGCTGGAAGTGTTGCGGCTGGTGTCCAACCTGGAAACCGAAAAGCGCAAGCTGTTGCAAATAGTCCTCTTCGGCCAGCCAGAACTGGACGAGCACCTTTCCTCGCCATCGGTGCGCCAGATTCTGCAACGCATCACTTTTCATTACCGGCTTTGCGGTCTGGCGCGTAGCGAACTTGATCATTATCTGGCGCACCGTCTGCGCGTCGCCGGTTATCGCGGCGACCCGGTCTTCAGCGACGGGGCGGTAAGGATGCTCTACAAGGCCAGCGGCGGCACCCCCCGGCTGGTCAATATTCTGGCGCACAAATCCCTACTATCGGTCTTTGGCGAGGGCAAGCATCTGGTCAAGGCAAAGCACATCAAAAAAGCGACTGCCGACACCGAGGGCGCGCGCAAGGTGCGATGGTGGTGAGGAAATGAGCCTGATCAACGACATGCTGCGCGACCTGGAAACGCGCCGCTCCGATGAAATCAAAAGGCAGAATCTGCAAGGCGAAATCCGCCCTCTGCCCGCCGTGCCGCAGCGCTCATTGGTGGTGCCACTACTGACGACAGTTGTCCTTATTGTTTTGCTGGCAGCTGTGGCGTACTGGTGGTTCATGCCGTCACCCGCCCGGCCGACGATGGCGGCGGTGGTCGTCACGACGACCACCATGATGACGACTGCGGCAACGACGACCACAACGCTGGCAGAGACAGCTCCGGCGACAACTTCGACAATCCGGCTGGTAACGACCACAACATTACCTGTCACCACAACGACAACGTTGCCGATGCAGGTCAAACCTGTCTCCCCCGCGCCGTCGGAAAAGCTTGCCAAGGCAGTTCCTGTCACCCCGTCAACGCGCGAAGAAAAACCTAAAGTCATCGAACCATTGCCTTCGGCGGTTGTGGTGGAAAAGCCGGTCAAGCCATCAGCCGTGGGTAAAACCAAAGGCGAGCCCGCTGCCAATATTGAAGTCAAAACGGCCGCCCATACGCCGCGTGAACGTGCCGAAGCCGACTACCGCTCGGCGCAGACGATGTTGTCGGGCGGTCGCTCGGCCGAGGCGGTCGATGCCTTGCGCTCAGCCTTGAAACATGACTTGGAATACACGCCGGCACGCCAACTGCTGATTCGTGAATTGCTGGAGCAGCGTCGTATCGACGAAACGATGGCCGTGCTGTCAGAAGGCTTGGAGCATCAACCCAGGCAAACCGCCTGGGCGATGTCGCTGGCGCGTCTGCAGGTAGAGAAAAACGATCTGGCTGCAGCAGAGCGCACCTTGGCCCGTTTTGCAGTCCACGCCGCCGGCAATGCCGAATATGCCGGTTTTCATGCCCATGTCCACTACCGCCTTGGCCATTTCCGCGAAGCTGTCGTCCTGTATCAAAACGCCGCCCGGCTGGCTACCGGCGAAGGGCGCTGGTGGTTCGGACTCGGCGTAGCGCTCGAAGGCGACGGGCGCAATCCTGAAGCGCGCGATGCCTTCCGCCAGGCGCTGGCCACCGGCACGCTCAATGCCGAATTGTCAGCACTGGCCATGCAGCGGATTCGTTAGCGAAACAATACGCTGAGTGTTTGCTCGGTTCGGAAAGGAAGACATTCTGGAGGAAGGGCGTGCGACTGGGAGAGGGATGTTTCCCCCCCGTCTGCCTGTTGCAGCCCTGCAACATCAAGGCGTTTTCCCAAAGCGAAAAGTGGATTTCACGTTGCGCTGCACCATCGGCATCACGGACAATGGCACCAGTCTCTCGGTTTAGAGAGCTTTTTCAGTCCTGCCGGTCAAACATTAACAGGCAAGGCTGGTTCCCAAAACGCAAGGAGAAATCAATGCAAAAGAAGATTATTGCTCTGGCAGTTGCCGGCCTGGTTGCCGCTCCCGCCTTCGCTCAAACGACCAATGTCCAGATCACGGGTATTGCTGCTGTTTCCGCAACAAACTACAAGGTCAGCAGCCCGAATGCAGTTCGTGCCGCAGCGCTGTCGACTGAAAACCGTCTGGATGACCAGACTTCCCGTTTCACCCTGAAGGGTACGGAAGATCTGGGCGGCGGCATGTCCGCTTACTTCCAGATCGAGAACCGTGTCAGCCTGGATAGCCGCGACAAGCGTGACAATTCCGGTACCTTTGGTAATGCCACGGGTCTGGCTGATGGCGAGTCCTTCGTCGGCATCAAGCACAACAACATCGGCTCCCTTGGCTTCGGCAAGTACGCCATGCACTACCATGAAACTCTGGGTTATTCCGAGTCCTACCGTGCGATGAATACGCAGAACTACTCGATTGACCTGATGGGCGCCGTTGGTGGCTGGTTCATCGCTCAAAACAGCCGTGCCCAGAATGCCATCAAGTACGATACCCCGAACTGGAATGGCTTCTCCGGCAAGGTGATCTACTCTTTCAACCCGGCTGGTAATGAAGGTCTGTACAACGCAGCTAATCCCGACTACAACAAGGGCAGTGCCTGGAATGTGGCAGTGCGTTACTACCAAGGCCCGATCAATGTCTATGCCAGCTACTTCAAGCATGACATGGAAGGCAATGGCGCAACGGCTGCTGACCAGACTTCCTACAAGATCGGCGGCGACTACAAGTTCCCGTTCGGCCTGAAGGTTGGTCTGCATTATGACCATTCCAAGATTGCCCACGCTGGTTTCTCTGCTGTGCCTGCCCTGTTTAGCCCCATCGCTGGTGGTGGTGATACGGCCGTCAAGCGTAGCGCCTGGATGCTGCCGATCAGCTACAACTTCGGCGCCCATGGGGTTTACCTGACCTACATCAAGGCTGGCAATCTTAAGGGTGTTGGCTTCACGGATTCTGGCGCACAGAAATGGGTTCTGGCCTATGACTACGCCCTTTCCCGTCGCACCTATCTTGGCGCCAGCTACATGCAGCTGAAGAACAAGACCAACGGCTTCTACAACCCGTGGCTGGCTGGTGCTAGCTCCTTGGGTGGTTCGGCAATGGGCGGTCTGTTCGGCGGTGTTGCCGGCGAAAAGGGTCGTCAGTTCAGCCTGAACGTCACGCACTTCTTCTAATCCAGTATTCACTGAAATTAGAACTTTCAACGGCCACCTTCGGGTGGTCGTTGTCGTTTATGGATGCTTCTGACCGAATTGAAAGCAAGACTGAAATTGCTTTGTCACAAAGCGGTCATTTTGGTTAGAGAAAATATCTAAGGCAGCTGGGAAAAGCGGTGATATGCCTTGACTACAATTTTTCTTTCCTTTGGAGTAATCATGAATAAAAAGATTTGGGTGCTGACCGTTGGCAGTGTCTTTGCTTTGCCGGTGCTGGCGCAATCGAATGTGGCGATTTCGGGCAAGATTTCCATGTCCTACAAAAACCATAAGGTGGGTAATACAATCCGCGCCAACATGGCTGCAGAAAATCGCCTGGACGACAATTCATCGCGCTTTCGTTTGGTAGGTAAGGAAGACTTGGGTGGTGGCACTTATGCTTATTTCCAGATTGAGAATCGCTTTCAGGCTGACGCACGTCCGAAGCGGGATGCAGTACCGGAAGTGGCAGCGCTCCTGGCGGACGGTGAATCCTACGTCGGCATTGGCGGTAAAAGTTGGGGGCAGATTGGTTTTGGCAAGTACGAACTGCACTTTAATGAAGTGAGGGGTGAAAAATACCTCGCCGGTTCCAACCAGGAGGCGGTTTTTAAGAATATTTTGGCTGTGGTGGGCGGCGGTAAAAACAACAAGATCGCCTTCGTCAGCCGGGCGCAGAACGTGATCAAGTACGATACGCAGAAATGGAATGGCTTCTCTGGCAAGTTGGCGTATTCGTTTAATCCGGCTGGCAACGAAGGGCTATATGCAGCCGGTAATCCCAGTTATAACAAAGGGTCTGCCTGGAATGTAGCTGCGCGTTATGCCAATGGTCCTGTCGATGTCTATGCCAGCTACTGGACGTACGATATTGAAGGGCGTGGTGGTGTCGGCGGCGTTGCAGCGGATCAGGTTTCCTACAAGTTGGGCGCTGATTATCGCTTCCCGATGGGCTTGTCGATTGGTTTGCATTACGACCGTTCCAAGATCAAGAATATTGTCACTGCGGCCGGTGCCATTGGTGGAGCTGCGGTGGGGAACAGAGATGCGACGCGCTCCGCCTGGATGATTCCGGTGAGTTATAAGTTCGGTTCGCATGTCGTTCATCTGACCTACGGCAAAGCCGGCAATACGAATGGGATCATTGACAGCGGTGCTCGTAACTGGGTGCTGGGATACGACTATGCCCTGTCGAAGCGGACTGCCGTGGGCGCTTACTACAGTCACCTGAAGAACAAGACCAACGGATTTTATCAATTTGCGGATAGTGGCAGTTTCCAAGGCGGCTCCGCTTCGGGTGCTGGCGAATCGCAACGCCAATTCTCTTTGGGGGTTTCACACAGCTTCTGAACCTGTCAATAGCAGCGCCAGTCGCTACCTAGTGTTTCACCGCCGCCGTACATTGCACGGCGGTTTTTTATGTGCTGTTGTCCCCCCAATTTGCGGTGTTTGATGAGCATGAATGCCCACGCTCTGCGTGATACAATTTCCCACTTTTTCAAAGGCTTGAGGCAATCCCATGTTTAGCGCGAAAAACACCTTGGCACACGTTGATACGGAACTTTGGCAGGCGATTGAAGCGGAGAACCGCCGCCAGGAAGAACACATCGAACTGATCGCTTCCGAGAATTACGTCAGTCATGCTGTCATGCAGGCGCAGGGCTCACAACTGACCAACAAGTACGCCGAGGGCTATCCCGGTAAGCGCTATTACGGTGGCTGCGAGTATGTGGATGTGGTTGAGCAGTTGGCGAATGATCGCCTGAAGGCGCTGTTTGGCGCCGATGCTTCCAATGTCCAGGCCAATTCCGGCTCACAGGCCAATCAGGCGGTGCTGATGGCTTTTGCCAAGCCGGGCGAAACCATCATGGGTATGAGTCTGGCCGAGGGCGGCCACCTGACGCACGGTATGGCGCTCAACATGTCCGGCAAGTGGTTCAACGTGGTTTCCTACGGCCTGAACGACAAGGAAGAAATCGATTACGAGAAGATGGAAGCGCTGGCGCGCGAGCACAAGCCGCGCATCATTGTTGCCGGTGCTTCGGCCTATGCCCTGAAGATTGACTGGGCGCGTTTTGCCAAGATCGCCGCTGAAGTCGGCGCCATTTTCTGGGTCGATATGGCACATTACGCCGGCCTGATTGCCGCCGGGCTGTATCCAAATCCGGTGCCGCATGCCGATGTGGTGACTTCGACGACGCACAAGACCCTGCGTGGCCCGCGCGGCGGCGTCATCCTGATGAAGGAAAAGCATGAGAAGGCGATCAATTCGGCGATTTTCCCCGGCCTGCAGGGTGGCCCGCTGATGCACGTCATCGCCGCCAAGGCTGCGGCGTTCAAGGAAGCCGCGACGCCCGAATTCAAGGCTTACCAGCAGCAGGTGATGATCAACGCCAGCACGATGGCGAAGGTGCTGGCCGAGCGCGGTTTGCGCATCGTTTCCGGTCGCACCGAGAGCCATGTGTTTTTGGTTGATCTGCGTGCCAAGAACATCACCGGCAAGGAAGCCGAAGCGGTTTTGGGCAAGGCGCACATCACTGTTAACAAGAACGCCATTCCGAATGATCCACAGAAGCCGATGGTCACCTCCGGCATCCGCATCGGCTCACCAGCTATGACCACGCGCGGTTTTGGCGAGACGGAAGCGGCCACTGTCGCTAACCTGATCGCCGACGTGCTCGACGCGCCGAATGACGAGGCGGTTATTGCCGGTGTGCGTGTAAAAGTTGCAGCCTTGTGCAATAAATATCCGGTTTATGGAAATTGATGCGGCATGAAATGCCCCTTCTGCGGCGCCGAGGATACTGCCGTTGTTGATACCCGCATCAACGACGAAGGCGATATCGTGCGCCGGCGCCGCAGTTGCAAAATTTGCGACAAGCGTTTCACCACTTACGAACGGCCGGAAATCCGCCTGCCGCAAGTGGTCAAGAAAAACGGTTCGCGCACTGAGTTCAATCGCGACAAGTTGCGTGCCAGTCTTGATCTGGCGTTGAGAAAACGGCCGGTGACGACCGAAGCGGTTGATGCTGCCGTTGTCGACATTGAAGAAAAATTGCTGGCCTTGGGTGAGCGTGAAGTGACCTCGCAACAAGTTGGTGAGCTGGTGATGCGAGAATTGAAGCGTCTGGACAAGGTGGCCTACATCCGTTTTGCTTCGGTGTACCGTAATTTTGAGGATGTCAGCGCCTTTTCGCGGGCAATCAAAGAGGTCAAGTGATGTTCCCGGCAGCGGATCACGCCTTTATGGCGCAGGCACTGCGTCTGGCCGAGCGTGGTTTGTTTTCCACTTCGCCGAACCCCCGCGTTGGCTGCGTGCTGGTCAAAGGTGGCGTGGTGGTCGGTGAGGGCTGGCATGAACGGGCTGGCGAAGCCCATGCCGAAGTGCATGCGCTGGGGGCTGCTGGTACAGCGGCGCGCGGTGCGACGGCTTATGTCACGCTTGAACCCTGCTGCCATTATGGCAGGACGCCACCATGCGCTGACGCACTGATTGCGGCGGGTGTAGCGCGTGTTGTGGCGGCGATGGCCGACCCCAATCCGCAAGTGGCGGGGCATGGGCTGGAAAAACTGCGGGCGGCGGGCATCGATACGGCCTGTGGCCTGCTGGAAGCGCAAGCCCGCGAACTCAATATCGGCTTTGTCTCGCGCATGCAACGCGGTCGCCCCTGGTTGCGGCTGAAAGCGGCGGCCAGTCTGGATGGCAAGACAGCACTCAATAATGGACAAAGTCAGTGGATTACCGGCGCGGAAGCGCGGCTGGACGGCCATCGCTGGCGTGCCCGCGCCTGTGCCATTTTCACTGGTATCGGCACCATCAAAAGTGATGATCCGCAGTTGAATGTACGCGGCGTCGATACTGAACGGCAGCCGCTCAAAATCGTCGTCGATAGCCGCATGGAATTGCCGTTGACGGCGCGGGTAATTGAAGGCGCGCCACTATTGCTGGCGGTGGCGCAGGAAAATGTCAGTAAAGCCGCCGAATTACAGGCGCGCGGCGTGGAAATCATCCGCCTGCCCAATGCTGAAGGCAAGGTCGACCTGAATTTGTTACTGCAGGAATTGGCGAAACGCGGCATCAACGAAGTGCACGCCGAGGGCGGCGCCGGGCTTAACGGCGCATTGTTGCAGGCCGGGCTGGTCGATGAGGTGCTGCTTTATTTGGCGCCTTGCCTGATTGGTAATGCAGCACAGGGTTTGTTTCAATCGCAAGAACTGAGCAATCTGGATGAAAAATGCGCGCTGAAAGTGATGGATATTCGCCAGATTGGGGAAGACATCCGGGTTGTCGCGCGCTTTGTGTAGACGCTGATCTTTACTTGTACTCCCGCCATTCTTGCGGCGTGTCGTCATGATCACCATGCGGATGGTGTTCCCATTCCGTCACATAGGCTTCCTGTTTTGCGTGCTCCTGCGGTTTTTGCGGGGCTTCCAGGTTGTGCAACTGGGTTTCCTCAACGTAATGGATGAGGGCGCGTACCAGTTTGTTGAGCAGGTTGTTTTCAAGGTGATAACCGCGTTCGGTCAGGTGATCCTCGAGTTCCTGCAGAGTGTGTTCGGTCAGGTCATAATCGACTCCGACAGCGCGCTTTTTTTGCACCAGTTCGACGGTAACCTCTTCCAGCGAGCGCAACTGCTCGGCGGCGTCTGGCACCTGATTGGGGGGGAATTCGGCGAAGAAAATTTCCCGGTGTTTGTGAAATTGTCCGTCAGTCATACCCGTCAAATTCCGGCGTAAATTACTTCGTCTTTTGCTGCATGATCTGCACGCCCTTGAGCAGATTGAGTGCCTGCTGGAACTGGTAGTCGTCTTTGCTGGCAAACTCAAGGCGGGCGGGCGTCGGTTCTTCGCCATCCTCGCGACCTTCCTTGCCCTTGCCGGCGGCCGGTTTGGCCGGAGTTTTGGCAGCAGGTTTGACGGCTTCCTTTGCCGATTCCTTGGCCGTGTCCTTCTCCTGTTCGTTGATCAGATGACGCTCAAGGTCGGCCTCGCGCTGGCGGAAAGACTTCGAGCTGCCGTTGGGGGTATCTTCAACAATGATGTCGGGGACGATACCCTTAGCCTGGATGGAACGACCGTTGGGCGTGTAATAGCGCGCCGTGGTGAGCTTGATGGCGGTATTGCCGGGCAGCGGCAGCACGCTTTGTACCGAACCCTTGCCGAAGGTTTGCGTGCCCAAAATGATGGCGCGCTTGTGATCCTGCAGGGCGCCGGCGACAATTTCCGAAGCCGAAGCCGAGCCGCTGTTGACCAGAACGACCATGGGAACGGTTTTGATGGCTGCCGGCAAATCCTTCAAGGCATCTTCACGAGTTCGGCCACGCTGGCGCTGGTAATCGGCGGGTCGTGCCAGATATTCCTGCTTGGCGTCGGGAGTGCGGCCATCGGTGGAAACAACCTTGGTGTTTTCCGGCAAAAAGGCGGCCGAGACGCCAATGGCGCCGGAGAGCAGACCGCCCGGATCGTTGCGCAGGTCGAGAATGAGTCCTTTGAGGTTGCCTTGCTTGTAGAGCTCATTGATCTGCAGTGCCATTTCAGGAACGGTGTTTTCCTGGAACTGGGTGATGCGCAGCCAGGCGTGGCCCGGTTCGACAATTTTTGACTTGACGCTTTTCACCTTGATGACTTCACGCGTCAGGGTGATTTCGACGGGTTTGTCCACACCCTTGCGGATAATCGAAAGTTTGATCTGGGTTTTTGGCTTGCCGCGCATGAGTTTGACGGCATCCGGCAGAGTCATTCCCTTCACGGCTTTTTCGTCGAGCTTGAAAATCAGGTCGCCTGATTTGACGCCGGCCCGAAAGGCGGGCGTGTCCTCGATCGGGGAAATGACCTTGACCAGGCCGTCTTCCATGCCGACTTCAATGCCGAGGCCGCCGAATTCGCCCTGGGTACCGATCTGCAAATCCTTGAAGGCTTCGGCGTCGAGGTAGCTGGAATGGGGGTCGAGGTTGGAGAGCATGCCAGCGATCGCGTTGGCGATCATTTTTTTGTCCTCGACAGGTTCAACGTAGCCCTGCTTGATGGCGTTGTAGACTTCGGCAAAGGTGCGCAGGTCATCAATCGGCAGGCCGGCTTTGACGTCCTTCTCGGCGAAGGCCGGCAATTGCAGGCTGATAAGGATGCCGGCAACAAAGCCGCCAAGCACGAGGCTGAATTTTTTTAATCTGGTCATTTCAAGCTTGCCCATTTCATCGGGTCGACGGGTTGTCCCTGGTGACGGAGTTCGAAGTATAAACCGGATTCCGCATTGCCTCCGCTATTGCCGACGCGGGCGACGGTTTCTCCACCTTTTACATCATCCCCCACTTGTTTGAGCAGGGTTTCGTTGTTGCCATAAATCGACAGGTAGGCATCACCGTGATCGATGATCAGCAGATTGCCGAAACTGCGCATCCATTCGGCGAAGACGATACGGCCATTGGCGATGGCCTTGACCTCGCTGCCACTGCCAGCCCGGATAAAGAGACCTTTCCACACCCCACCACCTTCCCGTCCGGCGCCGAAACGCCCGCTCACCGTGCCTTTGAGGGGCAGGCGCAGATTGCCTTTGAGGCGGGCAAAAGCACCGCTGCTTTCGCTTGGTACATGCGCGTTGTCGATTTCGACCGCTTTGCCGCTGGCGGGTTCCCGGCTGGCAATGCCGGTTTCGGTGGCCTTCGGTTTTACTTTGGGTCGACTGGCAGCGCGTGCTGCCAGCAACTTGGAAAGGCGGTCGACGAGTTGGGTCAGCCGTTTTTCGTCCTGTTGCAGGTTGCCGATGGCTTTGCGCTGCTGGCTGATGCGGCTGGTGACTTCGGCCAGGACGGCTTGCCGTTGCTGGCGCTGATGCTTGAGTTCGGCATGACGCTCTTTTTGTTCGGCCTCGATTTCGGCCAGTTCTGCGGCCTCCTCGCGGGTTTCTTCGGCCAGGGCTTTCTTTTGCGCCAGGGTGTCGCGAATCTCGGCCAGCAAAACGGTGCGTGCCTTGGCAATTGCCGCCAGATAATACAGATCACGCGCCAGTTGGTTGGGGTCGTCGCCGTTGAGCAGGAGTTGCAGGGTGTCCGGCGCGCCGCGCAGGTATTGCCGGTAAATCAATTGTTCCAGTCTTGATTGTTGCTGGATCAGGGTTTTACCGAGATTTTCCGATTGCCGGTTCAGTTTGTTGAGCGTGCTGCGCAAGTCTTCGCGTTCGGCGGCAAGGTCGTTCAATTCGCGTTGCAGCTTGGAAATTTCGCGTTCCGAAGCGCGTAATTGGTCGCTGGCGTGGCTGCGCTGCCCTTCGTTGGCGGCCAGTTCCTTGCGCAAGGCTTCGATACGGTCGCGCAGTTCTTTCAGATCGGCGCGCTTTTCGGCGATTTCAGGCGTGACCGGCTTGGCGCGTCGTTTCGAGCGGGCTTCGGCGCCGGGAGAAAAAACCAGGGTGGCGCCAATCAGCGCCACGCCCAGCCACGCCGGCAAGTGCCAGTTACTTGTTTTTGGCTTGATTGGCAACGGCTTCTGCCGCCTTTTTGGCAGCTTCCTGGTCGCCGAGGTAATAGCTCCGGAGTGGCTGGAGATCGGCATCCAGCTCATAAACCAGAGGGATTCCCGTCGGAATGTTGAGCCCAACAATTTTTTCGTCGGAAATGTTGTCAAGGTATTTGATCAGCGCCCGGATGCTGTTGCCGTGCGCCGCAATGACAATGCTGCGGCCGCTCTTGATGACCGGGGCGAGAACATCTTCCCAGTAAGGTTTGACGCGCGCCACGGTGTCCTTCAGGCATTCGGTGGCGGGCAGGGCAGCCGGGGCAATATCGCCATAGCGCGCATCAAAGCGTGGATGGCGCGGGTCGCTGATTTCAAGAGGTGGCGGCGGCACATCGTAGCTGCGCCGCCACTGCAGGATCTGTGCTTCGCCGAATTGCGCGGCCATTTCCGACTTGTTCAATCCTTGCAGATTGCCGTAATGGCGCTCATTCAGACGCCAGGAGCGCTGCACCGGAATCCACAGGCGATCCATTTCGTCGAGGGCGATGAAAAGGGTGCGAATGGCGCGTTTGAGCAGGGAAGAGAAGGCGAGGTCGAAAACGAAACCGGACTCCCGCATCAAACGGCCGGCCTGGCGGGCTTCTTCGACGCCCTTTTCGGTCAGGTCGACGTCAGTCCAGCCGGTGAAACGGTTTTCTTTGTTCCAAGTGGACTCGCCGTGGCGTAACAAGACAATTTTGTACATAGTGGAAAGAAAGTGTTTAAGGACAGCCTTGTATTTTATAATGCTTCTTTGGCTCAAAAAATGAAACGAACAAAAAATCGTCAGGAGGGGAAAGTTAATGAAAAAATCTGCGCAGGCTCTGCTCAAGAATCAGGAGCACATCGTGATGGCAGCACGGGCTCTGAAGGCGATCGCCCATCCTTTGCGTCTCAAGATTCTTTGCGTGTTGGGCGACCAGGAGGTGTGTGTGCAGGAAATCGTCACTGCGGTGGGCACGACGCAAAGCAACATCTCACAGCATCTGGCCATTCTGCGCGACAAAGAAGTGCTGCTCACCCGCAAGGACGCCAATCGCGTTTACTATCGGGTTGGCGATACGCGCACCTTGCAACTCGTCGGCATGATGCGCGAGGTCTTCTGTAATCTGGATAAAACCGACTAAAGGCAATTAAATGGAATTTCTGCAACAAGGTCACAACATTCTTCTCGTCGCTGTTGCTCTGGCCAGCGCCATCGCCCTGCTGTGGCCGATGCTGCGGCCTTCGGGTAGCAAGGCGGTCAGCCCGACTGAGGCGACCATGCTGATCAACCGTGAGGATGCGGTGATCCTGGATGTCCGCGAAAGCGAAGAGTTCGCCACCGGCCATTTGCCGGAAGCGCGCAATATTCCGGCCAAGGCGCTCAAGGAACGTCTGGCCGAACTGGAAAAATTCAAGGAGCGCCCGCTCATTGTCTGTTGCGCAACCGGGATGCGTTCGGCTTCGGCCTGCGGCCAGTTGAAGGCGGCCGGGTTCTCGCGCCTGCATAATCTGGCCGGCGGCATCGATGCCTGGCGTGCGGCCAGTCTGCCCCTCAAGAAAGGAACGCGTTGATGCAGAAAGTCCGCATGTACACGACGGCGGTTTGCCCCTACTGCATTCGCGCCAAGCAGTTGTTGTTGGCGCGTGGGGTAGAGACCATTGAGGAGATTCGGATCGACCTTGAGCCCGAACGGCGTGAAGAAATGATGCAAAATACCGGTCGACGCACCGTGCCACAAATCTACATCGGCGAAACCCATGTCGGCGGCTGTGATGACCTTGTTGCCCTCGATGCAACCGGCGGGCTTGCCCCGTTGCTGGCTGCAACCAACTGATTTTTAACCTGAAAGAAGAAATAATGGAACAGAACCCGCAAGCAGAACAGCAAACCAGCCAGGATCCCGTTTTCAGCATCGAAAAGATCTACGTCAAGGATCTTTCGGTCGAGGTTCCGAATGCACCGCAGATTTTTCTCGAACAGGAGCCGCCCCAGGTCGAGGTTCAGCTTAACAACGCCACCAGTACGCTGGGCGATGGCGCTTACGAAGTGGTGTTGACCATTACGCTGACTTCCAAAATCAAGGACAAGACGGTGTTTCTGGTTGAAGTTGGTCAGGCCGGTATTTTCCGCCTCTTCAATATTCCGGAAGAGCAAATCGATGCGTTGCTTGGCGTTGCCTGCCCGAACATTCTCTTCCCATATGCCCGTGAAGTGATTTCCGACGTGGTTGTCCGCGCTGGTTTTCCGCCGCTGGTCATGCAGCCGGTCAATTTTGAAGCGATCTACATGGCGCGCCAAGAAGAAGAAAAGCGCGTCGGTGCAGCGCCAGAGGCGACACTGCAGTGAACGCCCTGGCTCGCTTGATGGTGCTGCTGGCCGTCACGCTGGCGGCAGGTTCGGCCCTCGCCCTCGAATATCGGGCGGTCGAGGCGCCGGCGGCGGTGTTGTTCGATACACCGTCGCAAAAGGGCAAGAAACTTTACATTGTGCGTCGGTTAACCCCCCTTGAAGTGATTGTCCGCATCGAGGGCTGGGTCAAGGTGCGCGATGCCGAGGGTTCTTTGGGCTGGATTGAAGCTGCGGCTTTGACCGACAAGCGGCAGGTCGTGGTGACTGCCAGCACGGCCGAAATCCGCAAATCGCCTGCAGCCGAAGCGGCGTTGGTCTTTGAAGCCGAAAAGTGGGTGGCGCTGGAACTGGTCGAACCTGCGCAATCCGGCTGGGCGAAGGTCAAGCATCGCGATGGGGCGATGGGGTATGTGAAGTCCACGCAGGTCTGGGGATTGTAAAAGCCGAAAGCATGAAACTCAGCGTTCTTGCTGCCGGCGCCTGGGGAACGGCGCTGGCCATTGCCTTCAGCGAACGGCATCGCGTTGTCTTATGGACGCAAGAGACGGAGGTCGCCGCCGACCTTATGGCAGGGCGCGAGAACCGGCGTTATTTACCCGGTCATCGCGTGCCAGAGGGGGTTGAAATCGCGACGGATTTTGACCAGGCCGTTGCCGGGGCGGAATTGTTAGTTATCGCCGCGCCCTTCGCCGGATTGCGTCCCCTTCTGAAAAAATTGCGCGCCCTGTCTACGGTGACGCCTGTGCTCTGGGTGTGCAAGGGCTTCGAGGCGGGCAGCGGACTGCTGGCGCATCAGGTGGCAGCACAGGAATTGCCGGCGGATGCAGTGTATGGCGTGCTTTCCGGCCCCAGCTTTGCCGAGGAAGTTGCTGCTGGTCGGCCGACGGCGGTTTCGCTGGCTGCCAACAATCCCGACTTCGCCCGCCGCATGACGCATGAACTGCACGGCACGCATTTACGCATCTACGCCAACGATGACCTGGTCGGCGTCGAAGTTGGCGGTGCGGTCAAAAATGTGTTGGCTATCGCCACCGGTGTCTGCGATGGGCTTGGTCTGGGGCTCAATAGCAGGGCGGCGCTGTTGACGCGCGGACTGGCTGAAATTGCCCGTCTGGGCGAAGCATTGGGTGCCCGCCGCGATACGTTCATGGGGCTTTCCGGGCTGGGTGACCTGATTCTGACCTGTACGGGCGATCTTTCCCGTAATCGGCGTGTCGGTCTGGCGCTGGCCGAAGGTAAAACTCTTGAACAGGCCGTTGCCGCCCTTGGCCATGTTGCCGAGGGTGTCCATACGGCGCGTGAAGTGGAGCGGCTGGCGGCGCAACTGGGGGTTGATATGCCCATCTGTGCGGCGGTTTCAGCCTTGCTGGCCGGTCGCTTGACGGCGCATCAGGCGGTCGAACAACTCATGGCGCGCGACCCCAAGCAAGAATCCGCGTAGGTCGGGTTTCAACCTGACAGATTCTCTCCAACAGAAATAGACGCTTACACATTTAGTCGGCGCAGACATGTTGGCGTTACACCTCTTTGCTAGGCTGAAGTCAGCTTGGAAGGGAGGTGCATCATGACACGCAAGACTGGATTTGCCCTCGTGCTGTTTTCGGTTTTATTGAGCGGCTGTGTGGCCTACGCGCCCGGCTATTACGCCCCGGCGGAATACGCTTATCCGAGTGTGGTTGATCCGGTGTATTACCCGCAACCCATTATTGTTGTGCCGCACTATCGGCACGGTGGTGATCGTCATCACCGGGTGCAACCCCGACTTCAAGGCCGCGATCCAACCCATCACCACAGGCATGATGATGGCCGACGTGACCGGCGGCCAAGGCGTTGAATAAAAAGTTTTTACAGTTTGGTGATGGCGATCCGTTAATCAAAACGAGGGGGAGAACATCATGTCAATCGAAAAAATCTTCAGTCAATTCAAGCGCAACGTCCTGACTTATCGGCAGGCGGTGAATCACCTCACCAGGCGGGGAATGAGCGCCAGCATGGCGGATGCCATCCTGAGTCGTGCCGAATAGCCGCGAAATTCAATAGTGCGGCGGAATTTCGTCGCGCAAATTGAGTGGCTCGGCGGGTTGGTTAAGTCGAGCCTGATTCTGAAGCGCGCGCATGGCTTCCAACAGCGCATCGATTTGTTGCTGCTGACGATAGACCGTCCGGTTGAGCGCATCGAGTTGATCCTCGTTGGCGTTTAATTTCAGTTCCAGTTCATTGATTTTGTCTTGCATGGGGATTATTCCTATCTATTCGGTCGCAGGGGGTTCAGCAAGTACTTCAGGCCGTTGTGATCGATTTCCTGCATCAACTGCAGTAAACGCCCGATCTCGCCTGTCGGAAAGCCTTCGCGAGCGAACCAGTTCAAGTAGTTGCCGGGCAGATCGGCAATCACGCAGCCTTTGTGCTTGCCGTAGGGCATCACCACAGTAACCAGCGATTCCAGATCCTTTGGGGTCATGCACTGCTATTACAAGCGTTGACTGTTGCCTTGATTTTTCCGCGCGCCAAAGTGATGCGCAAGCCTTGCCCTGAGCTTAAAACAGACGCATCGCGCACAATATTGTCATCTTCACTGTGCACCACGGCGTAGCCGCGCTCCAGAACCGCGAGTGGATCGAGTTGCTTGAGGCTGGCAGCGAGATTTTCGAGTCGTCGGGTCGGCAGGGTCAGCACGCTTTGGCTGGCGTGACACAGGCGCAGGGCGAGGGATTGCAAGCGATGACGGCGTTGCTCGGCCTGCCGAATCAAAGCGGCCACCATTCTGGCCTGCAGCCGGTCGAGTGCCTCTTGCTGCCGGAGCAGGCGATCCTTTGGGTGTACAAGCCGACCGGCCAGCCAGTCGAGGCGCTGTCCTGCATCCATCAGCCGTCGTAATGCAGCTGCGCTCAATTGCTTTTTCAACTGATCAAGCCGAGCCAGCAGGGCGTCCCGCTCCGGGCTGGCCAATTCGGCGGCGGCGGTGGGAGTAGGGGCGCGGCAGTCGGCGGCAAAGTCGGCGATGGTGAAATCGGTTTCATGGCCGATACCGCAGATGACAGGAATGGGCGAGGCGTGCAGGGCGCGTGCCACCACTTCTTCGTTAAAAGCCCAGAGATCTTCGATGCTGCCACCACCACGGCAGAGTATGAGGAGATCGTTGCCATCCTGCCCGGCAATGGCGAGGGCTTTGGCGACACTGGCGGCGGCGCCGTCTCCCTGCACCGGTGTTGGGTAAAGCGTCAGATTGACGTGCGGGGCGCGGCGTTGCAGGGTGGTCAACACATCGTGCAGGGCGGCGGCCTGCGGGCTGGTGATGATGCCAATACGACGCGGAAAAGCCGGCAGGGGTCGTTTTTCGGCGGGGTCGAACAGTCCTTCGCCTTCCAGCTTGGCTTTGAGTTCCAGAAAACGCCGGAACAGTTCGCCCTGGCCGGTACGCCGCATGGTTTCGACATTGAGTTGATAGTCGCCGCGCGGTTCGTAGAGTGTGACCAGGGCGCGCACATCGACACGCTGGCCATTTTCAGGTCGCCAGCCCAGTATTTGCGCCTTGTTGCGCCAGACCACGCAGCGTACCTGAGCCCCATCGTCCTTGAGCGCGAAATAAATATGGCCGGAAGCGGCAAGGGTCAGGTTGGAAATCTCGCCGGTGACCCAGGTTAGCGCAAAAGCGCCTTCCAGCTGCTCGCGCACCTGACGGTTAAGGTCGGAGACAGTGAGCAGGTGAGTGAGCGGGTACTCGGCGGCAATGCCAGGTTTTTCCATGGCCGAAATTTTACCTTGAAAAAAATGATTACGCTCTTCTTGACAGCTTTTGAGAATGCATAACTCTTTAATTAATAAGGGAATTGACTATATTGCCTGCTTTTTTGGCAGAGCAAGAAAAATCCTTGCAGGAACAAGACTTAGACCGTTTCGTGACAGCTCTTCCACAAGCTTATCCACAGATTTTGTGAATAGTTTTTT
>JAGTRX010000098.1 GCA_018262285.1 Pseudomonadota bacterium
TCTTTGCTCTCGGCGAAATTCATCCACAATGCGGTGCCAATGTCTGGGTCGCCCCAAACGCCACGGTCATCGGCGATGTGCATCTGGCCGACAATGTTTCGGTCTGGTGGAACGCCGTCCTGCGGGCAGATAGCGCCCGCATCAGCATCGGCGCCGACTCGAACGTTCAGGACGGCAGCGTGCTGCACGTCGATTACGAGACGCCGCTGACCATCGGCAAAGCCGTCACCATCGCCCACATGGTCATGCTGCACGGCTGCACCATCGGCGACAACTGTCTGATCAGTATTGGTTCCATCATTCTCAACCGCTCGGTCATTGGCAAAAACTGCATCGTCGGCGCCGGCACCTTGATTCCCGAAGGCAAGACCTTCCCGGAAGGGGTCATGATCATGGGTTCGCCCGGCAAGGTCATGCGTGACCTGACCGAAAAGGAGCTGGCCTATCTCGCCTACCCCAGTTCGCATTACGTGGAAAACGCCGCGCGTTACCGTAATAGCCTGCAAGCCCTGTAAATTGGAGCCAATCATGAAAGTATTAACGCACGCTGCATCACCAGCAGCCTTGCTTTTCCTGCTTGCTGCAACGACAGCGCAGGCCGCCAGTTTCGATTGCAGCAAGGCCGGCAACAAAGTCGAACGCCTCATCTGCAACGACAAGACGTTGAGCAATCTGGATGGTGACTTGGGCAAGCGCTACCAGGAAACCCTGGAGCTTGCCGCTGCTCCCAAGGAAATTGTTCAGACCCAAAGAAACTGGCTTGCCGAGCGCAACCGCTGCCCGGATGCCGCCTGCCTGACCCAAGCCTACCGAGAACGCATTACGGTACTGGGGAAAACCACCCTGGCTGGTTGGAAAACTTATCGCGATCCCCGCCTCAAAATCTCTTTCGAATATCTCGAAAATCGTCAGGTCAAGCCCTGCCCGGCCACATTCGGCAAGGACTGTATCGCCCTTATCGGCCACAATATGGCCGGTAGCGACTATCTGATCGCCTTCCATGTCAAAACCGGCGGACTGGAAAAAGTTGCGCAGGAAGAAGCTGGTTTCGAACAGCAAGGCAGCAAGTGGATGACCACCTTTGGCCGTGGAATGCCGGTGGAAGTTGAACAATTTTCCGGCACGGGCTGGAAAGGCATGAAAGCCACTATTACTTGCGGCATCAGCGATAAGAAAACCGGATTCCACGCTGCTGGTGGCGAATGCTTATGGGCGGTAATGAGCAACGGCAAACGCTCGGTGGTGGCCGACACACAAGGCATTGTCGGCAACGATGCCAATACGCTGCGCAGCATCAATTCACTACAGTTCGAGCCTTGATCGATTGTGTTGACCAAACGGCCGCCTGAATGCAAACGCGGAGCCGAAGCTCCGCGTTCAATTGTCATCCGTAACGCTCAAACAGCGCTGGAAAGATTGGAGATGGTGATATTCGGGCGCGGACGTTCAATCACCTTCTGAATGCCGATGCGCGCCTTGGTGTTGATGATAAGCGGAGCACGGATGTTCGCACCAAAGTTCGGGCTACCGCCCTCCTCGCGCTTGAACAACAATTGCATCACGACCAGGTCATCGGGGTTTGGCGCACCAAGCTTGGCATTGTCTTGGTCACTGAGTTCCAGTTCGTAAGCGAAGCCAAGCGCTGCCGGGTCGATAATCTGGAAAGCTACAGTAGAATCATCGAGTGACTGCAAAGTATAGCTGACCGGAGCGCCCTTTTCGGCTTCGTGAATGAGCATGAACCTCTTATTGCTTTCAAATGCCAGCAAGCCATCCGGAAAACTAATGACACGATCGGGATCAACTTCAACGCCGCCAAATAGAAATGTTTCAATCTTCATGATTTGTCTCCTCGGTTATGACTGTTGGCAGCCATCCTACACCAAGGCCGTAACGCAAAATAGCCCCGGTGCTTGTATTTTTTCCGCGTTTTACGCATAGTTCGGCCTCTTTTTTTGACTGCCCCGCCCTAAATGTTGCCATCCATCGAACAACGCATCGCCGTTGAAATCGGCGCCCGTCCCGAACAAGTCCGTGCAGCCGTTGCTCTGCTTGACGAAGGCGCCACCGTGCCTTTCATTTCACGTTATCGCAAGGAAGTGACCGGCGGCCTCGACGACACGCAATTGCGCAACCTGGAAGAGCGGTTGACCTACCTGCGCGAACTGGAAGATCGGCGTAGCGCCATCCTGGTCAGCATCGAGGAGCAAGGCAAACTAACGCCGGAATTGCAGGCAGAAATTCAGGACGCCGAAACCAAGCAGCGTCTGGAAGATCTCTACCTGCCCTACAAGCAGAAACGTCGCACCAAGGCGCAAATCGCCCGTGAAGCCGGCATCGAGCCGTTGGCGCTGGCGCTGCTGGAAGACCCAACCCTGGCGCCAGAAATCGAGGCCGAAAAATATCTCAATACCGAGGCCGGCTTTGCCGATACCAAGGCCGTGCTGGATGGCGCTCGTCAGATACTGATGGAACGCTTTTCCGAAGACGCCGAATTGCTCGGCAGCTTGCGCGAATACCTCAACGAACATGGTCACATTCGCTCGCAAGTCGTTGATGGAAAGGAAAATGAAGGCGCAAAATTCCGCGACTGGTTCGCCTTTTCCGAACCCATCACGACCATGCCATCGCACCGGGCGCTGGCGCTCTTGCGCGGCCGTAACGAAGGCGTGCTCAATGTAGCGCTGGTGCTTGATTCCGAACTGGATGAAGCCAGCATCAAACCCGGTTCCAACCCCTGCGAACAGCGCATCGCCGCACGCTTCGGCATTCGCGACCAGGGTCGCCCGGCCGACAAATGGCTATCTGACACCGTGCGCTGGACCTGGAAAATCAAAGTCTTCACCCATCTTGAACTCGAACTGATGAATGCCCTGCGCGAGCGTGCTGAAGAAGAGGCCATCCGCGTCTTTGCCCGCAACCTGAAAGACCTGCTGCTGGCCGCCCCCGCTGGTCCCAAGGCCGTTCTTGGCCTCGACCCCGGCATCCGTACTGGCTGCAAGGTGGCCGTCGTCGACCGCACCGGTAAAATGCTCGGCGCCACCACCATTTACCCGCATGAACCGAGAAACGACTGGCACGGTTCGCTTAACACGCTGGCCAAGATCTGCGCCGAATTCAAGGTCGAGTTGATTGCCATCGGCAACGGCACCGCCAGTCGCGAAACCGACAAACTGGCGCAGGAACTGATCAAAATGCATCCGGAATTGAAGATGACCAAGATTGTGGTCTCCGAAGCCGGCGCTTCGGTCTATTCCGCCTCCGAATTCGCGGCAAAAGAATTCCCGGAACTGGACGTTTCGCTGCGCGGCGCCGTCTCGATTGCTCGCCGTCTGCAAGATCCGCTGGCCGAACTGGTCAAGATCGATCCCAAGTCCATTGGTGTCGGCCAATATCAGCATGATGTGTCGCAATCCAAGTTGGCCAAGAGCCTGGATGCCGTGGTTGAGGATTGCGTCAATGCTGTCGGTGTTGATGTCAATACGGCATCGATACCGCTCTTGACCCGTATTTCCGGCCTCAACACCACGCTAGCCAGCAATATCGTCGCCTTCCGCGACACGCACGGCGCCTTCGCCAGCCGTGAGGCGCTGAAAAAAGTACCGCGTCTGGGTGACAAAACGTTTGAACAAGCGGCAGGTTTCCTGCGCATCCCCAATGGCGACAACCCGCTTGATGCCTCCGCCGTGCACCCGGAAGCCTACCCGGTGGTGGAAAAAATCATCGTCGACCTGGGCAAACCGATGAAGCAACTGCTTGGCGACAGCCGCCTTCTCAAAGGTCTGAACGCCAGCAAATACACCGACGAACGCTTTGGCCTATTTACCGTACAGGACATCCTGAAGGAACTGGAAAAACCGGGTCGCGACCCGCGCCCGGAATTCAAGGCCGCCACCTTTGCCGACGGTATCGAGCAGCTGAAAGACCTGCGCCCCGGCATGATTCTGGAAGGTGTCGTCACCAATGTGGCGGCTTTCGGCGCCTTTGTCGATATCGGCGTACATCAGGACGGCCTCATTCACGTCTCGGCCTTGTCGACCAAATTTGTCAAAGACCCGCACGAAGTCGTCAAAGCCGGCGACATTGTCAAGGTCAAGGTACTGGAAGTGGATTTGCCGCGCAGCCGTATTGCACTGACCATGCGCATGGCCGACGAACCGACGCAAACCCGCAAACAGGATAATGCCCCAGGCCGCACGAGTGGGCAGCGCAATGCACCACCGCCACGCCAATCAGCGCCACCAGCCGGCGGAGCCATGGCAGCGGCGTTTGCAAAGTTGAGGAAGTGAAACGGATAATCCTCCCCCCAAAATAATTCTCGCAGGCCAATTCATGAGTGATTGCTGCTGCAACGACGCCCATCAGAAAAAGCATACTTGCCCGGTCTGCAGGAATGAAGGTTCTGAGGTATCGGCGCGAACCATCACGCACCACATCAAGGACGCATGGGCTTGGCAAGCCAGCGCTCATCGCTACTTTTTCTGCGACGACCCGACTTGCGAGATTGTCTATTTCGGGGATGACGGTTCGACCATTCTCAAGTCGCAATTACGAACGTGCATTGGTGTGAAGGAGTTATCAGACAACACCCCCTTGTGCTATTGCTTTGGTGTAACCAAGGCCGATTTTCGTGCCAATCCGGCAACGCGGGATTTTGTGATTGCCCAGACCAAAACCGGATTGTGCTCCTGTGAAACCAGCAATCCTTCAGGGCGTTGTTGCCTGAAGGACGTCCCCAAGTCTTGAAATTTATCCTCTGCAATGATGACTCTTAAAATCTACGGCATCAAAAACTGCGACACCATGAAAAAGGCCTTCGCCTGCCTGGAGGCTAACGGGGTTGCCTATGAATTTATCGACTACAAGAAGGCTGGTATTGTTGCAGCGCATCTGATCGACTGGTGCGCCCGCGCTGGCTGGGAAACACTTTTGAACCGGCGCGGCCTGATGTGGAAGAAGCTGTCCGAAGCCGAACGTGCCGATGTTGATGAAGCCAAGGCCAAAACCTTGATGATTCAGTACCCATCACTGATCAAGCGGCCGGTGCTCGATACCGGTACCGAACTTCTGGTCGGTTTCGACCCGGAAATTTATGCTAAAGCCCTGAAATGACCGACAACACTATTCATCGCTTTCTGTTCGATGAACTCGACATCCGTGGCGCATTCGTTCATCTGGGCGATTGCTGGCGGCAGATGCAGGCCGGTCGCTATTACGCGCCGCCGGTTGCTACCCTGCTCGGCGAAATGGCTGCTGTTACAGCATTGATTGCCTCCCAGGCCAAGCAGGAAAGCCGCCTGACTTTTCAATTGCGCAGCGATGGCCCGATCAAGTTGCTGGTCGTCGATTGCAACACCGACTTGCGGATGCGCGGCATGGCACGCGCTATCGCCGATGTAAAAAACACCTCCGCTTCGGAATTGCTGGGCGCACAGGCAGGCGGGCAACTGGTACTGACCCTTGATCTGCCGCTGGCGCGTGAGCCTTATCAGAGCATTGTGCCCTTGATGGGTGACAGCATCGCCGCCATCTTTGAACACTATCTGGAACAATCGGAGCAGCTGCCGTCACGCCTCTTTCTCGCTGCCGGCGCGGACGTTGCCGCCTGCCTCTTCCTGCAAAAGCTGCCGCAGACCGATAGGCGCGATGCCGATGGCTGGAACCGCATCTGCCAGTTGGCTTCTTCAGTCAAACCGGACGAATTGCAAAGCCTCGATGCCGCCACCCTGCTCATCCGCCTCTTCCATGAAGAAACGGTGCGCCTCTTTGAGCCGCGCACCGCTGTTTATCACTGCCCGGAAGATCGCGAGAAAATCCGCAACATGATCCTGTCACTCGGCCGCGAAGAGGCTGAACGTATTCTGACCGAGCACGGCGAATTTGTTGTTCAGGACGAAATCTGCAACCGCGAATACCGCTTCGAAGCTGCAGAAATCGCCGAGTTATTTGCTCCCCGCTCGCTTCACTGAGGCAGGCTTCTTTACCGCCACAACTTTGGCGGCAGGTTTTTTCGTTGCATTAGCCGGCGCATCCGCCTTCTTGACGGGCTTCGCCACAGCCTTGGTTTTGGCAGGGACTTTTTCCGTCACCATCACCGTCTTCGTCGTCGTTTTCACCGGTTTGGCTTTCGTCACGGGTTCGGGCACCGCCACAGTATTTTCCGCTGCCGTTTTGGTGGCGGTTTTTTTCGTTGCACTGGCTGGCGCATCCACCTTTTTGGCTGGCTTCGCCACAGCCTTGGTCTTGGCAGGGGCTTTTTCCGTCACCGTCTTCGTCGTCGTTTTCACCGGCTTGGCTTTCGTCACGGCTTTGGGCACCGCTACCGGTTTTTTCGCCGCCGTTGCTGCGCTTGTGGCTTTGCCTTTAATTCCCGCTTGCCCGCTGACGGGAGAAGGTTCGGGGGAGAGGGAAACAGGCTTGTTTATCGGTTTGGCCTGAACCTGCAACTTGCTCAGGATGGTCTCGACAATGTCGGGTTTGAAAGCGCGGCCATCATCCTTGTTCCAGCGATTGGGATTGAAAATGTAAGCGACGTGCCCGGTTTTTTCATGCACCACGATCTCGCACTGCGCGCCCAGCATCGGCTTCAATATATCAGCCGTCTGAAAATTCACGAGGTGATCGTTGCCGCCAAGGAAGGCCAGCACCTGAATGCCGGTCTTCTTGAGATCGTTGAGATTCAGTGTCTTGCCCTTGTATTCATAGGGCAACGCGCCGTCGGTGCCAACGCCCTGCATGAACAGCCGGGTATAGAAAATGTAAAGATCGCGCGAAAGCGGGTAGTAACCGCCATGTTTGACACTGAGCCAGTACCAGGCCGCCAGTTCGGACTGCTGGCGCAGAGTCAGATCAATCATGTTCTCGACATTGGCCCATTCCTTGTTCTTCCAGCCATGCACCAACGCGCCCATCGGCGTTTTCTCGAAATTCTTGTTCTGGATAATATCAAGCGATGAACTGACAATATGACCATCAAGACTGGTCGCTGCCGGATTCAGGTAATTGAGGATCTGGAACATTTGCTCAAAAAGCGTGCATTTGCGGGCATCCAGTGGCGAAACAAAGGTCAGCAGCAAGTTGAATTTCTTCGCCATGGCCTCAAGATCGGCCAGGTACGAAGTAAAGGTATTGATGCCGGTTCCGCAGTAGCCTTCGAGGATCATTTTCTGGCCACAATGGGCAAAGGCAATGTCGGAAAAGGCATGTACGGTATCGATGATTTTTTCGATCGACAGTTCGAGCAGATGGGCGTTATGGGTTGTCGTGCTGCTCTTCAATTTCATCTCGTAGACTTCGATGCCGTTTTCGATGAAGTGATCGAAAAAGTTGGCGCGCGGCAACAGGCGGAATAGATTGTCCGAATAGGGCACAAAACCGCCAATGTGAAACATGACTGCGCGTTTTTCGACGCCTTTTTTCAGCGGGATATGGTTCAGCGTAAACAGGTCGTTCTCGGCGAGTTTCTTTTCCCCTTCAAACTTGGCGGAACCAAAGAGTTCCTTACCGAAAGACTCGATCAGGGTGGGGAATTTAATCGCCGATTTCTGCCGCTCCGCCAGTTCTTCGACCGCTTTTTGCGGGCTGAAAGATGCCACCAGACGCTCGATTTCAGCGATTTCATTGGAATAAGGAACCACTGTCGCCTTGAGCGCCATCAAGCTATACATCAACATGCCCTGAAGCCGTTCGTATTCTTCGATATGGAGATCGACCGGTGGCGCCTTGATTTTGCGCGTGCTGCCTTTGAGTTTGAGATTTGCGGTGGCTTCAAGCTTGGATGGCGCGTTTGACTTTGTCTTGATGGATTTTGCAGCCTTTACCGCCACCTTTGCCCCTGAAGTTTTCGATTTGCCGGTCACCGCCCTGCTTTTGATTTCCTGTGCCATCTCCTATCCTCCTCCTGAATCGAGCTGTGAAATTCAACCCAAATCAGAGGATAGCGAACAAAGCCGTGCTTGGGCAATTGGTATGATGACTATGTGCCCCATATGATGGCGCGCAAGCACCACACAAATCCCCTCTCCCGCGTGCGTGAGAGAAAAGACGTCTCGTCGTCAGATCGCCTCGGCGTACAGATCGTGATGATCAGCATCAATCACCCGCACTTGCAGGAAATCCCCCGGCTGAGCATCAAAATGGCCATCAAGGTAAACCAGCCCGTCGATTTCCGGCGCATCGGCACTTGAGCGTGCCAGCGTACCTTCGTCATCGACTTCATCGACCAGCACAGTAATTTCACAACCAATTTTAGCGGCCAGTTTTTCAGCACTGATGTCTTCCTGAAAGCTCATCAACTGGCGACGCCTATCCTCACGCACCTTGGCGGAAGGCAATCCCGGCAATTGATTGGCCTCGGCACCTTCCACCGGCGAATAGGGAAAGGCGCCAACGCGGTCGAGCTGGGCAGCTTCGAGAAAGTTGAGCAATTCCTCAAAATCCTCATCCGTCTCGCCGGGGAAACCGGTAATGAAGGTCGAGCGGATCGTCAAATCGGGGCAGATTTCACGCCAGTGACGGATACGCTCCAACGTGTTTTCGGTATGCGCCGGCCGTCGCATGGCCTTGAGAATGCGCGGATTGGCATGCTGGAACGGCACATCCAGATAGGGAACGATCTTGCCTTCCGCCATCAACGGCAACACGTCATCGACCGAGGGATAGGGATAGATGTAATGCAAGCGCACCCAAATGCCGAATTGCGCCAGGGCTTCGCAGAGTTCCTTTAACCGCGTCTTCACTGGTTTGCCGCCCCAGAAACCGGTACGGTATTTGACATCAAGGCCATAGGCGCTGGTGTCCTGCGAAATCACCAGGATTTCCCTGACTCCTGCCCTGGCCAGATTTTCGGCCTCCTGCAGCACATCGCCCACCGGCCTGGAAACCAGCGGCCCGCGCAGCGCCGGGATGATGCAGAAGGTACAACTATGGTTACAGCCCTCGGAGATTTTCAGGTAAGCGTAATGCGCCGGGGTCAAGCGCACGCCCTGCGGCGGAACCAGCGAAACGAAAGGATCATGCGGCTGCGGCAGATGTTGATGCACCACCGCCATCACCTCATCGGCAGCGTGTGGTCCCGTTACCGCCAACACCTGCGGGTAGTTCTGCAGAACAATATCGCCCTTGGCACCGAGACAGCCGGTGACGATCACCTTGCCATTTTCCGCCAGCGCCTCGCCAATGGCATCAAGCGATTCGTCTATGGCTTCGTCGATAAAGCCACAGGTATTGACGACAACGAGATCGGCTCCCTCGTAGGAAGGCGAAATCACATAACCCTCCGCCCGCAGCTTGGTAAGAATGATTTCGGAATCAACTAACGCCTTCGGACAGCCAAGGGAAACGAAACCGACAGTAGGCGATACACCCGCCATACGCTCAGTGTTCTTCTTTTGTGGGCTGACCCGCGCCATTGAATCCAGTGGTAAATATGTTGCGTGTCTGGCTTTGCAGCTTTTCCTGCATTTGCTGCATCATCTTGGCGCTTTGATCCATGTAGGTTGACATCATGGTCTGCATGGCCGGTTGCTGGAAATTGAGAAACTGCGCCAGGAAATCTGCCTGCATTTGCTTGCTGTTGTCACCATAAAGGCCGCGCGACTGATCTTGCAGACGGTGCTGAAAATCAAGGAAGGTCTTCATGCTGCTTTCGAGATAACGCCCGAGCATGCCTTGTGTTGCGTTGCCGTAAATGCGGATAAAAACGGAGAGCAGATCGGCGGAAAAAATGGGTACGCCGCCAGCTTCTTCTTCAAGGATGATCTGGAACAAAATACTGCGCGTCAGGTCATCGCCGCTCTTGGCGTCGACGACCTTGAATTCCTGCTGTTTCAAGACTAAATCCTTGACGTCACCCAGCGTGATATAGGCGCTGGTATTGGTGTCGTAAAGACGTCGATTGGGATATTTTTTGATGATCCGAACTTGTTGTTCCTGCATGTTGCTGCTCCCTGCAATATTAT
>JAGTRX010000099.1 GCA_018262285.1 Pseudomonadota bacterium
CCGGCCGTCCAGGCCGAAGCTCCCGTGGCGGTGCTCGCTTCGCGGCGCAGGGGTGCGTCCCGCACCCCGTAGTCGTTGCTTTTGACGTGGAGGCCACCGCGTAATCGGAGGTCATACGCAAGGCCGCGAGGTGCGGGGGCGTGGTGCGGTGCCGCCATGCGTTGCCGAAGTACGGCAGGGCGGATTTGGGCAGCGCTTCGCACGTCACCACCGCACTACAGCAACGCATTGAACACAAAAATGGGAAATATTCCGCGTAAAAAAACCGCCGGTTTTTGCTTCCGGCGGTTTAGCGGATTTTTGGCCGTCGCGTTCAGTCGGCTGTCTGATTTTCTGTTGTGGCAACATCAGAAAATTGCTTTTTTTGATGACTGATTTTTGTGAAAAATTCAGTCAGTTCGTGCTCAGAAAAATGCAGAATTCCCGCCTTTTCTGCAAGCGCGGCAACTTCAATTTCGCGCTTTTTTAGTAGTTGATCAAGTTTGGATTTGCTCATTTTTTAGCCTCTTTTTCTTTCAGTTCTGCAGTGATCTTGTCAAAGAGTTGGCGCATTTCTAACTTACGTTGCTGCTGTTTTTGTTGCAGTTCTGTGATGTCTGGCGCTGTGAGGTAGTCAAGCGCTTCATTTTTCCCGGCGTCATGACCGACAACAAAAATAACAAACGCTGCAAACAGCAAAAAGAATATTTTCAGAATTTGAGAAATGGCATATTTCTGATCTTGAGAAATTGAGATTTTCATTTTTTGGGTATCCGGATTTGGCTGTGTTTTTATGGAAAAATGGCCTGGCAAATGACGCAGTGCAAAATACGAATTAGGGGGCATCGGCACCCTTCGATTGACATGATTTTAGCATGCCGCACGGCACCATTCTTTTGGAAAATGTAGTGGGATAAATCGACCGCGATAGTCCCAGTTCGACCCTAAGCGGAAGTAGCCGTGCTGGGAAAGCGGACCCTCAACGATTAAGATCGCCTCCCCGCTAGTTCTAAGACTTGTTGAGCTTCAACGTTGAATCTAAGTGCCTTAACAGTGAGCGGATACCAGTGTCAATATGGTTTCTTCCGGGATGCTGCTAAAGAGCTGGTCTTCATTAAATTCTTTCAAATGCTCCCCGTGCATAATGACGTCTGTGTAGCCTAGTATTTTCCAGAGTCCGAACTTTTTCGTATATGTTTCCCTTGAGAGACCAAGCTGATCTATTGCTTCATGAGTCGCATTAGTCCAGAGCCCAATAGCGGCCATTTTCTCCATGCGGATTCTATCTGCGATTCGAGAATCGCAAACATCCATCGTCGTTGTAGCTAAAATCGCCTTGACGGCTGCTTGCTCGCTCCATTCATTTATGGCTGCGTAGTAGGCTGCATCACTGTAATTGGCTTTTCTGTACTTCTCCCAAATGACATCAAATGGTTTCCATTTTTGTGATCCGCAGGCGTTAGCTGCATGTTCCCACCGTTCTTCGGCTGCAGCACGGATTGCTGCACGCATTGATTCGAAGTCAATGTCTCTTTTTGCGGCCGAATCTGTAAATGTGAAACCATCTGCATCTATTGCTTCAGGTTCTTGTTCTCCAGTTCTTAGAATGCCCAGTCGTTTCCGGAATTCCCATTTTAAGCGAGCTTTCTCTCGGGCTATATCTATGGCGGCTTTCCTATCTTTCTTCAATGGAAATGCAACAACCTCAGACGAAACAAAATCAAAGAAGCCATTTGGGATGGACCGGTGAATCAATTCGCTGACTTGGCCGTCAGGACCTAGCCGAATCCAGCCGTTGCGGTCCAAACCAGCCAAATCAGGCTCTTGTTGTTCTTCAAGCACTCGAATGCAGAACGACTTTCTTACCCAATCTAAAAAACTCACATCGCCCCAGACGTCGTTAGGCGGTCTTTCTTCATAGGCCTTAATGGTGCTCACCAAGACATCGCAAGTTACCCAATGCCGATTCTGTGGGTCAGCATGTTCACTGTTTTGAAACTTATCGAGTTGATCTTCGTAGTCGTCACCAATGACAAGTATGACTGTGTGTCCCATAGGCTATTCATATGATTAAGCATATTGCAGGAAGCAGTGCTTCGGGATTGCAGCCGCACAACAGTAATTCGGACGTAGACACGTCCGGGTTATTGCCAAAAATACGGACACAAGCAGAGCGACTTTAAGTCATTACATTTGTAGGAGACTACCTGTTCCCTGTCTCCTTATCAACCACCAATCATAGGGACAGAGCCAACGTCCGCTAAGGAGCGGTTTCTTGGGGGACCGCTCCTGGCCGAACTCTGCCGCCTAGGAAGTCATGACAAAAATATACTGTGTTGCGGCAAATTTGCTGCGATCGCAAACACAGCCAAATCCGGATACCCCATTTTTTCAGTCCTTTGAGAATGTTGCTTGGGTGGTGGCGATCTTTTCATCTTCAGCCGGCCTGTTGCTTCTTCATTAGCTCACCTACCGTCATACCTATTTCGAAGTCACAATCTTTCCATTTATCTTGATTAAAAACATGCCGATCTGCTGGTGGCGGGTTGGCCCAACGCAATTCTCTTAACCAAACTGAAGGCTTGGGAACATATCGACCATCTTCACGTTTCCAATTCACAGAATTACAAAATAGGATTAAGGATTGCATTACCTTCAGCCGCAGGTCAGTGTCAGTCTCTAGGTTGAGCGCTTCCCAGACCTGCAGTGCCTCTCCTTGTCGGTTGCCAGCCAGCTTGTCCTTCCGAGGATACTGCCGCCAAAATTCAGCGAAGCAAGGTTTTCCATCTTGAACAACATCATTACTGCTACTACTACTGCAAGCAGGAAGTGAAGTTGCTGAGGTGCTTGATGCGTGAGCGCCGTCCGGTAATGTAGTAGTAGTTGTAGACGTCTTGTTATGTAGACGTAGACGTGTACAGCAACCCTTTGAATTAGCAGCGGATTCCGAAAATTCTATTTCAAATTCGCGAATTTTTGATTTTTTCTGCAAATTTTTGGTCGCGAGTTGATAATAAAGCGCTGCGAAATTTTCATGGCCGGCGCTCTCTGCCGCAATCAAAACGGCTTGCCGCAAACGTCGACAATTTGACTGCAGCAGCGCCTTGCAAGCAGCTTCTTTTTCTACAGCACTGCCCAGCTTGCCTTTGATGCGAAAAAACTGGCTGACAAAAACCTCGCCGGTGCGCTTGTCAAACTCAACATGTTTCTTGCCCAGAAGCGGCAGCCTTGCCGCTACTACGGCAGGATCAACACCGAGATATGCAGCAAGCTGTCGAATGTCAGGCTTGAACAAACCGCACTGCGTTTGAAGCGGATTGGAATACAAGCCCATGACCAGCAAGGTGTCTGTGAACATCAGTCCTGTCCCAATATTCGTTGGTACTGCCAGTGCTGGCTTCTTTTCAGCAGACGCGGCAGCCGCAGCCGCTTCCACGGTTGGCCGAAGATCTTCGGGGACTGCAGCCATGTCAAGTTGCGCTGCCTTTGCCCATGTTCGGCCAGCTGCTTGGGCAGGCGTGAGGTTGAAATCAAAATAGTTCATCAACCATATGGCATGTTTGCCGACCGCGATCTCGCCCAGATTGGCCAACTCGTCAAAAGCGGCTGGCAGCTTGTCTTTAACGTCGATGCCAAAAACTGAGAGATTTCGCGGGGTTAGCATCAAAACGCCGACCATGCTGAGAAATGGATGGCATGCGAAACGCATGTAGACATACTTAACGTCTGGAGGTAAAGCAGAGAACTGCGGCAGGTCAACAAAGTCGGGGGGAAGAAGCGCAGTTTCTCTCATACCGGCACCCCCATTGCCTTCAGCGCCGCGCGGCGGCGCTGGCCGTCCGGAAGAACCAAACCCTTCTTTTCAGACGCTAAGGCAGCCTGCCTAATTTTTGACAATGTAGTATCAAGGCTGGCGTGAGGATTGCTCCCCTCGTACATCAACGCGCCCCAAATCAAAGACTGAATGCGCTGATTTTCAAGGTCTTCAAGCAGTCGCTGGTGCGTATTTCTGCTATGCGGATAGCGCAATTTGCCAAAATGATCCTCAACAAACAGGGCGGCAAACTCCAGAATTTGACAGTCTTGCCAATCTTCAAGCAGTTCAAGTTCAGCCATGGCGCACCTCCTGGCCTGCGCCTGACTGATTTTTCCGTGCGCGCGCTTGCCGCGCACGCTCTGCTGCCGCTTGCCGCGCTGCCTTGCTGTATTTTTTCGGGCAGCCGCGGCCACGTTTTTCTGTTTCTCCGGTTGCCACGGGCGTGGCAACTTTTTCTTCTACCTGAAGCGTTTCACCGCGTGCCGCAGCATATTTTTCTGCAAGGTATTGAATTAAGTCTGGCGCCGTTACAAAACGCCGGGTGCCTTGCAAAATCGTTGGAAGCGGAAAATCGCCCGCGGCGATTTTGTTGCGGACGCCCCCAAAGCTTTCGCTGGTGACTCTGGCAAAGTCGCGGATCGGAATGAAAAATTGATCTGGAAATGATGATTGTATATGAGCTGCAGCAAGCTCGAATGGAGTAGCCATAGTAATCCCCCGCACATTTATTTGAGCGTGTGTGTGCAGGGTCTTCTGCGTAGGATCGGCTGCGGGAGGCTGGCTAAACCTCGACCCGGTTTTACTCTTAATCTTGTTCGCGCAATCGCCAAATCGATTGCGCCCAAGAATTCCCGGACCGCCGTGGACTCGTTTGTACCCCTGGCGCGACTGGGACAACGTCTAGCTCTAAATTCGCGTTGCCGATCCGCCGCTTCCCCAGAAATCGCCGTGTTTCTTGCTGATTGGCCGTTTACACATCCTCCTGCTCTGGCCCCGACGATTCACAAATAGCAGTACTCACCACGGCTTTAATTATACAGATTACATGAGATTGCGCAAGTGGTATTTGCGATTATTTTCAATGTAATCAAAGTCCTCCGTCACACCAATACAGAAAACGTTGTGGCGCGTTTGTGGCAAACGGAGGATGACACGTAATGACACGCCGTGGCAATTTCGTGGCACGCATTTTTGCCACGGAGCATTTATTAGCAATCACTGTATTTATTTGACAAAGCGTTTTCAGAAAACAAAAAACCCGCAAAGCCTTTAGCTGTGCGGGTTTCTAGCGTGTTTTGGCGGAGAGGGCGGGATTCGAACCCGCGGTGGGATGTTATCCCACACACGCTTTCCAGGCGTGCGACTTAAACCACTCATCCACCTCTCCGGAAGAGGCGCGATTGTAACAGAAGCACCAATCCGGTCAATGCGCTATTCCGATTCCCGTTTTTTCTGGGTGATTGCCTCGGTAAGTTTTTCCGATAACCAGCCGCAAGCTGATTGCTCCTCCTCGAAAAATGCGAAGGGCTCGCCCGCCTCCGTGTAAAGCCTGGAAAACATGCTGCGCACAATCTCGCGGGCAGAAACATGTTGCAAAATGATGGCGCTGGCGATGCGACCCCTGGTTCGATGTTTGCGGACGGTTTCCACCGTTGCCGAAAATGAGTCTGGCGTATGCAAACCCTCGTCCGAAATGACTCCCAATAATGCCCAAGGCGCACCAGCAAGCGTCTCCACATTCTCGGCGACGGTTCGGCTATAGAGATTGATCAGTTCCTCGTTCCAGGGGCCGACGGTTCGCACCACCAAAATACGCCCTTCGGTGGCAACACTGAATTCGCCATGTGGCATGAATTTGAACTGACTCATCTCGCTCTATCGAACCATATCTCCAAGGTTAAGGCTATGTCAGCCAGCAGCCAAATACAAGCTCGCTAAAACCGTATTTTCTTGCCCAGACCCTCGGCCAATGCTAAATTGATCAGGTCACAATCGCTCTGGAGTCCAAGATGTCCGCTGTCCGTTTGGTCGGGTTTGTCATTGCAGTCATCGGTTATCTGTCGGGCGGCATTCTGGTGGCTCAGCCCTTCGTGAGCAACCTCACCGCTTCCAGTCTGGCACTGGCTTTCCTGTTTCCGACTTGCGTCGGTATTGGCCTGCTGCTTTGTGTCGTGGGCGAGCAACGCTTCCGAGAGTTGCGTCTTTCCGGTGGCTTGCTGTTGCTGATTGGCATCGCCGCGCTGATCGGCATTTTTGTGGACGCTGTCGGCGTCTATAGGGCCGCCCAGCCGACCACACTGCTCTGGCTGGTTTTCCCGTCCAGTCTGTTCGTTGGCATCATGCTCACCTTTTTCGGCGATTATCTCGAGCGCTATTGCCGCTCGGGGAACGCGCCGCAGAAGTAGGCGGACGCTTCGGTGCCGGTTTATTGCCGGCAGCCTCGCCACCGGTACCGGCGGGTTGCCAGTTCGGTACCAGATGGCGCTTGCCGTTGCCGATCAGGTCGGCGCGCCCCATCGCTTTGAGCGCCTCGCGCAGAATCGGCCAGTTTTCGGCATCGTGATAGCGCAGAAAGGCTTTGTGCAGCCTGCGCTGCCGGCCACCACGCACAACGGTCAACGGCTCGCCATCCTTGCCAACCGGGTGTAGCGGATCCTTTTCCGAGTGGTACATCGTGGTCGCCAGCGCCATCGGCGTCGGCAGGAAGGTTTGCACCTGATCCAGCCGCAGATTGTTCAGTTTCAACCAGAGCGCCAGCGCCAGCATGTCCGCGTCGGTTGTTGCCGGATGGGCGGCGATAAAGTAGGGAATCAGGTATTGCTCCTTGCCGGCTTCCTTCGAAAAGCGTTCAAACATCTGCTGGAAGCGCTCGTAGGCGGCAATGCCCGGCTTCATCATGCGCGAGAGCACAGTCGGTTCGGTATGTTCCGGGGCCACCTTGAGATAGCCGCCGACATGATGGCTGACCAGTTCGCGCACATAGTCAGGTGAGCGTAGCGCCAAGTCGTAACGCAGCCCGGAGCCGATCAGCACTTTCTTGACGCCGCGTAACGCCCGCGCCTTGCGGTAGAGCGCAATGAGCGGAGCGTGGTCGGTAGTCAAGCGCTGGCATATTTCGGGATACAGACAGGAGAGCCGACGGCAGGCGGCTTCGATTTGCTTGTCGCGACAACCCAGTCGGTACATATTGGCCGTCGGACCGCCCAGATCGGAAACGATGCCGGTAAAGCCCGGCGTCTTTTCGCGCACTTCCTCGATTTCGCGCAGGATAGAGGCTTCCGAACGGCTTTGCACGATGCGCCCTTCGTGCTCGGTAATGGAACAAAACGTACAGCCGCCAAAACAGCCGCGCATGATGTTGACCGAAAAACGGATCATCTCCCAGGCGGGAATTTTGTTCTCACCATAGGCCGGATGCGGACGGCGGGCGTAGGGCAGTTCGTAAACGCGATCCAGTTCCTCGCTGGCGAGCGGGATGGGCGGCGGATTGAGCCAAACATCTCTTTCACCATGTGCCTGCACCAAGGCTCGCGCATTGCCGGGGTTGGATTCGAGATGCAGGGTGCGCGAGGCATGGGCGTACAGCAATTTGTCGTCCTTGACCGCTTCATAAGCCGGCAGGCGCACTACGCAGTGCGTGCGGTCGGCATGGGCCGGACGATGCGGCGGCGCGGCGGGATCGCTCATGTCGACTTCCGGCCAATCCTCGCCGGGCTTCCAGCCGTGTGGCACCATAAAGGCGGTGCCGCGCAGGTCGCGTATCTGATTTATGGCTTCGCCCTTCGCCAGCCGGTGTGCCAGTTCGACCAGCGCCCGCTCGGCATTGCCGTAGATCAGCAGATCGGCCTTGGAATCGGGCAGCACCGAGCGCCGCACCTTGTCCGACCAGTAATCGTAATGCGCCACGCGGCGCAGGCTGGCCTCAATCGAGCCCAGCACAACATTGACCTGCGAAAAAGCCTCGCGGCAGCGCTGGGAATACACCGTCACCGCCCGATCAGGCCGTTTTCCCGCCTCGCCATTGGGCGTGTAAGCATCGTCAGAGCGGATTTTGCGGTCAGCGGTGTAGTGATTGACCATCGAATCCATGTTGCCGGAAGTCACCCCGAAAAAGAGGTTGGGCTTGCCCAGTTTCTTGAAATCCGCGGCCGAATGCCAGTCCGGCTGGCTGATGATGCCGACGCGAAAACCCTGCGCTTCCAGCAGGCGCCCGACCAGCGCCATGCCGAAACTGGGATGGTCGATATAGGCATCACCGGTGACGAGGATAACATCGCAGGAATCCCAGCCCAGTGCCTCCATTTCGGCGCGCGACATGGGCAGGAAAGGGGCAGGTCCAAAGCGGTGCGCCCAGAATTTGCGATAGGAGAAGAGGGGGGTGATTTGGCTCATTTCCCGATTTTCGCATGGAAGCGGGGCAAGCAAGCGAAACACGGGGTTTACCGTTAAAATGCCGCCTTCACCTGCCAACCGATCATTGGCCATTGCATGCTGTTCAATTCCTATGCTTTTCTCCTCATCTACCTGCCTATCGTCCTGATCGGCTTTTTCCAACTGGCGCGGCTCAATCATGCCTATGCCGCTGGCTGGCTGGCGCTGGCCTCGCTGGCTTTCTACGGCTACTGGAATCCGGCCTACGTTGGTTTGCTGCTCGGCTCCATCGTTTTCAATTACGCGATGGGGCTGTGGATCGCCAAAGCCGGAATCCGGCATCAGGAGAGCCACAAAAAGGCGCTGCTTGCCTTCGCCATTGGCGGCGATCTCCTCCTGCTCGGCTATTACAAATACGCCAATTTTTTCATCACCAACATCAATAGCGTCGCCGGAACCGGCTGGAGCCTGGGGGACATCATCCTGCCGCTCGGCATTTCCTTCTTCACCTTCACGCAAATCGCCTTTCTGGTCGACACCTACCAGGGCAAGGCGCGTGAGTACAACTTCATCCACTACGTTCTGTTTGTCACCTATTTCCCGCACCTGATCGCCGGCCCGGTACTGCATCACAAGGAAATGATGCCGCAGTTCGCGCAGGCCTCGACCTACCGCTTCAATGCGGAAAACATGGCGGTTGGCTGGACCATTTTCTTTATTGGCCTCTTCAAGAAAGTCATCATCGCCGACGGTGTTGCTTCGCACGTCGGACCGGTTTTTGCCGCCCCTGCCGCCGGGGTGACGCTTTCCTTTTTCGAGGCCTGGGCGGGTGCGCTCTGCTACACGCTGCAACTGTATTTCGATTTTTCCGGCTACTCCGACATGGCCATCGGCCTGTCGCGTATGTTCGGCATCATCCTGCCGCTCAATTTCCATTCGCCTTACAAGGCCGTCAACATTATTGACTTCTGGCGGCGCTGGCACATGACCTTGTCGCGTTTTCTGCGTGATTACCTTTACATCCCGCTCGGCGGCAACCAGAAAGGCAAGACGCGCCGCTATGTCAATCTCAGCGTCACCATGCTGCTCGGTGGCCTCTGGCACGGTGCTGGCTGGACTTTTGTCGTCTGGGGCGCCCTGCATGGCTTTTATCTGATCATCAACCACGCTTGGCATGCCGTCCGCCGCGCGCTCGGCCAGAACCCGAATCAGCCTTTGTCGCGGCCGATGCACGCCCTCTGTGTATTCATCACCTTTATCGCCGTCGTCTTCGCCTGGGTCTTCTTCCGCGCTGACGACCTGCCCACCGCCATCACCATGGTCAAGGCTATGCTTGGTAGCAATGGCGTTACCCTGCCGGACAATCTGTTCACCCGCGTTCCTGCCCTGCACGGCTGGCTCAGTACCCATGGTTTTTTTGCTCCCAGCAATGGACTGACGCCAGGCGGCATGCTCAACTGGATCTGGATTCTGTTGCTGGTTGTCTGGTTTGCGCCCAATACGCAAACCATCCTGCAACATTTCAAGCCGGCTTCCGATGTGCCACAGCCGGTTGAGCGCACCCGTCTGGCCTGGAAACCCGGCTTGCTTTCCGCCCTCTTGATCTGGGCGCTGGCCTTCACCGCCCTGATCAACCTCTCCAGGCAATCCGCTTTCCTCTATTTCCAGTTCTGACCATGTATACCCGCT
>JAGTRX010000205.1 GCA_018262285.1 Pseudomonadota bacterium
GGCGTCGATGATCCGAACGTACCAACCGCCAGCTATCGCCCGCATCCCCTCATGGAGAACCGGCTGAAACCGAAACAGGTGCGCAACATCGCCTACCTGCTCTACTTGTTCGCCTGTCTGATCGGCTTCTATCTGACCTATGAGCGTGGCCTGGTGGTGTTGTGGCTCGGCATCATTGGTGTTCTGGCCGGCATCGCCTACACCGCGCCGCCAGTCAGCTACAAATACAAGGGGCTGGGCGAATTCTCGGTTTTCCTGATGTGGGGACCGCTCATGTTCACCGGCGGCTATTATGTGCAGCGGCAAGCGATCAGCATGGATGCCATCCTCGTCTCCATCCCCTTTGGTGCGCTGGTCGCGCTTGTACTGCTGGCCAACAATATCCGCGACATCGATTACGACCGCAGTAAAGGCATCCACACCCTCGCCATCCTGCTCGGCGTCCGGGGCAGCATTAAGCTTTATCTTGGCCTGATCGTCGCGGCCTACATCGCCATTGCCGTCATGTCGCTTTTCGGCCCGTTGCAGCCGTGGTCGCTGCTTGTCCTGCTCTCACTGCCACTGGCGATCAAACTCCTGAGACAGATGAAACGGGACGTTCCGCTCGACGCCGATGCGCAGACAGCCAAGCTCGACACCGCCTTCGGCCTGCTACTGCTGATTTCATTACTCATCGGGAGCCTGATTTGAACACGCAAACGTTTCGCCCCTGGCCGCTGGTCGCCACTGTCGCGCTCGCCTTCATCCTCTGGTTCATCACCTTCGCGCTGCCATTTGGCTCGTTCTGGATCAAGATTTCGATCTCCGCCGCGCTCCTGGCCGGCATTTCCTTCATTCTGCAACCGCCCCGCCGCGAAGATTTCCCGTTCGACGCCAAAACCGTTCTGATCGGCCTCGCTTCCGCCGCCCTGCTCTATTTCGTCTTGGCGACGGCACGCCAGCCTGGGCCATCATGCTCATGCTGTTCTGTATTACCGGCCCGGCCGAGGAGATTTTCTGGCGCGGTTTTCTGCAGCGCCAACTGATGGGACGCTTTGGCCGCTGGATCGGTTGCGTTATTGCCGTCAGCCTATACGCCGCCGTCCACATTTCTTCGATGAACTTCATGCTGATCGGCGCCGCCGCCATTGCCGGCGTTTTCTGGGGACTGATGTACGCCTATATCGGAAAGCTCACACCGCTCATCCTCTCCCACTCGGTCTGGAGCATGGTAATCTTTGCCGTATTCCCGATGCGCTAGCCCGACAATGTCCTTGAAACTTTCAAGACTGTTTCAGCCGCGCAATCCGCAATTCTGGCTGCTGATATTGCTCAACCTGCTGTCAACAGCGATCACCCACATTTTGCGCACCTACGACGATCTCCCGACAGCCATCACTCTGGTGCTTGCCGCATTTGCCATCACCAACGCACTTTGGGGGCTTCGCATCGCCCTGCGGCTCATGGCCGACAAACCTCCCGATTCCGGTACGCAAAAATAGGGCATTTCATTTTCTTGTTGCAGCACATCGGGGCAATGCTACGATTGCCCGTTGCCGAAAAAACAGCTTCATTATTTACAGGAGATCGCAATGTTTCTCATCAACGAAGCAAATGGCTTGGAAGACGCTTTCTTTCTGAAGCAAGACCAGGAAATCATCGAACAATTGCAGCAAATCAAGAAGATGCAGCAAAACAAGGAGGCGCTGAGCGCTGTCTCGGGAATCAGCAACGATCACGTCCTCGAAAAACTGGTCGCACTGGAAATTGAGCCGCAGGTCGTCGCTGCGCTAGTTGCCGTGCCACTGATTCTGGTCGCCTGGGCTGACGGCCACGTCGATGCGGAAGAACGCAAAGCCATTCTCGCCATGATTGAAAAGCACGGCATTGCGGATGGCAGCGTCGAGCACGAATTGCTTGAAAACTGGCTTGAGCATCACCCCGAGCCCAAACTCTTCGAGGCTTGGTCTCACTACATTGCCGGATTGTGTAATGAACTCAGCCCGGATGAACGCACAGAGTTCAGAGATGAACTTCTGGGCGACGTTCAGGCCATTGCCGAATCTTCCGGCGGTTTCCTGGGAATCGGCAAGGTATCCGGGGAAGAGAAGCAAATGCTGGAAAAACTCAAAAACGCTTTTGTTGCTGCCGCCGCACAATAGTTGCAAAAAAATCGGGCGCCCGCAGGCGCCCGAAAAGGGATGATACTGAGGTAAAACTAGTGGTGGTAGGCCGATTCACCGTGCGAGGTGAGGTCGAGGCCTTCGCGTTCTTCTTCTTCCGGCACGCGCAAGCCAACCACCAGATCGACCAGTTTGTAGGCGATAAAGGAAACCACGCCAGACCAGACGATGGCCGTACCCACGCCCCATAACTGGCTGACCAATTGCGCGCCCATGTCGAAGTCGCCGACCTTGTTGGCCACATAGTCATAGACGCCGGTACCGCCAAGTTTTGGAGAGACGAAAATGCCGGTCAATATGGCGCCGAGAATACCGCCCACGCCATGCACGCCAAACACATCAAGCGAATCATCGGCACCGAGCAACTTCTTCAGGCCGGTCACGCCCCACAGACAGACCACGCCAGCCAGCAGGCCGATGATGATGGCGCCACCGACACCGACAAAACCGGCCGCCGGAGTGATCGCCACCAGACCGGCGACTGCGCCTGAAGCCGCACCGAGCATGGAAGGCTTGCCCTTCAACACCCATTCCGCCGCCATCCAGGACAAGGTTGCACTGGCCGCTGCCACCCAGGTGTTCACCATTGCCAGCGCCGCGCCGCCACTGGCTTCCAGCGCTGAACCGGCGTTGAAGCCAAACCAGCCGAACCACAGCAGCGAAGCACCGATCATGGTGAAAGTCAGGCTGTGCGGTGCCATCGAGACATTACCCAGACCCGTGCGCTTGCCAATCAGATAAGCACCGATCAGACCAGCGATGGCGGCGTTGATATGCACCACCGTACCACCGGCGAAATCGAGCGCCCCTTTCTGGAACAGGAAGCCTGCCGTCTTGCCAGCCGCTTCACCCGCTGCTGCGTTGGTATAGGCATCCGGACCCGCCCAGTACCAGACCATGTGCGCCATCGGAATGTAGGAGAAAATGAACCAGATCACGGTAAAGAGCAGCACCGCCGAGAACTTGATGCGTTCAGCAAAGGAGCCGACGATCAGGCCGCAGGTGATGGCGGCAAAGGCACCCTGGAAGATGACAAAGATCAGCTCCGAAATGACCACACCCTTGGAGAAGGTCGCGGCTACAGATTCGGGCGTGATGCCCTTCAGCAATATCTTGTCGAAAGTCCCGAAAAAGCTGCCACCCTCGGTAAAGGCCAGCGAATAGCCAAAAACCACCCAGAGCACCGTGATCAAGGAAAAGATCACAAAGACCTGCATGAGCACCGAGAGCATGTTCTTGGTGCGCACCAGGCCACCATAGAACAAAGCCAGTCCTGGAATGGACATGAGGATGACAAAAGCCGCACACACCATGATCCAGGCGTTGTCACCCTTATTCGGCACTGCTGCCGGCGTGGCAGCGGCCGGTGCGGGTTTCGCCGCCTCGGCAACTGGCGCTGGAGCAGCAGTGCTGGTGGCGACAGACGCAGTCACGGCAGGACTTGCAGCCGGTGCTGCCGGAGCGGTTTCTTCGGCAAACGCCGCGTTGCCGAGCGCCAGAGCGCCCGACAGCATAAACACAGTAAATAAGCGCTTCATGATATTAACCCCTTTTTTAAAGAGCGTCGCCGCCGGTTTCACCGGTTCGGATACGCACGACCTGCTCCAGGTCAAAGACGAAAATCTTGCCGTCGCCAATCTTGCCGGTGCTGGCGGATTTTTCGATGGTTTCGATCACCTGATCGACCACATCGGCCTTGACCGCAACTTCCACCTTGATCTTGGGCAGAAAATCAACGACATATTCGGCACCCCGATAGAGTTCAGTATGGCCTTTCTGACGACCAAATCCCTTGACCTCAGTCACCGTGACCCCCTGCACGCCGATGGCGGACAGCGCTTCACGCACTTCGTCAAGCTTGAACGGCTTGATAATAGCGGTAATGAATTTCATTTGTCGTACCTCGCAGGTTAAAAAGTCTTGTTGAAAGTCAGGAGAACGCGAGCCTTGCTGGCATTGCGATAATTGCTGTACGTACCCGTGGCGGCTTGGTATTCAGGCCAGCAATAGGCATTGGTCAAGAGCGTTGGGCTGCAAACGCCTTTGGAATTGGTGTCCGAATAAGCCAGTCCCACCACGCCTAAACCAACATCCTTGGTGACACCAAGCTTCCAGTCAGTATAAGAAGCGTTCATATCACCGACCGCCACGTAGTTCTTGACCTTCTGATGGCCAATGTGGCCAGTAGCACCCCAACCATCACCCAGATCATAAGCAGCATTCAGCTCGAGATAGCCGCTGCCCTT
>JAGTRX010000100.1 GCA_018262285.1 Pseudomonadota bacterium
CCTACGATGGAGAAATGAAAGTACAAATTCCCGCCGGATTGCGAAAATTTCTTGTTATTCACACAAGCGATTGGGGAGTAAGTTCAGGCTGCGGATCAACAACTTGTTTGAAGTTAGCAGATGCACGATCGTGTATGAAATGAAACCAATTGCCGGCCGCACTTATCGGGCCACGCATTCTGGCAATGGACAAAAGTGTAATGTAATAATAGTTGATGAATCAACAGGCTTGAGTACACAGGATGAAGCAAAACAGATTGCCGTTGAACCAACCTGCAAATAGCAGTTGCTCGCCTCAAAATATATAGGGGTCATATAGGTGGCAGACCACGTCTTTCTCCTATTTCGTTGCATAGGTTTCTAGGCGCTCAAGGACGAAAGTGGCGAGGCTGGCGGGAATGTTGGTGGCTAGCGCCCGGAAGCGCTGGGCGACCGATTCAGCGTTGAATACGCCATCGGCCAGCAAGATTGGTGCTCTCGAGGTGTTGGCTGTGCCTTCGCCGTCATCGACTTGCAGATGCGAAAAACCGCGGTCTTCTCGCCAGTACAGGGCGTGTTCATTGTGTGGTTTGTTGTAGCAGAGCTGAAAGGCGACAATTTTATTGTCGTCGGTCTGCCAGATATACAAGTCCTGTTCCTGCGAGTGAAACCAACGGCGATGCGGTTCGCCGGGGTGTTGTCTGGTTTTTCTGATTTCGCGCAGCATATTATGGTTTCCGTGGCCGCCGGGTTTGCCGATCAGACGGTCTCGGCCACTTCTTCCTCGAATTGCAGGCGAATTTTGTTATCGGCGTCGAGGTCGACCGTTACTTGGCCACCATTGGCGAGACGGCCGAACAGCAGTTCGTCCGCGAGTGCGGAACGCAGGGTGTCCTGGATCAGGCGCGCCATCGGGCGGGCGCCCATGAGTGGGTCGAAGCCCTTTTTGGTCAGCATCTGCTTGACCTTGTCGGTAAAGTGGGCTTCCACTTTTTTCTCGTGCAGTTGCTGTTCGAGTTGCATGAGGAACTTGTCAACGACACGCAGAATGGTCTCTTCATTCAGCGAGCCGAAGGAAATGATGGCATCGATCCGGTTGCGGAACTCCGGTGTGAACAGGCGTTTCAACTCGACCATCTCGTCACCCGTGCTACGGCTGGCGGTGAAACCCATGCTGGTTTTGTTAAGTTCGGCCGAGCCGGCATTGGTGGTCATGATGATGACGACGTTGCGGAAATCGGCCTTGCGCCCATTATTGTCGGTCAGGGTGCCGTGATCCATGACCTGCAGCAGGATATTGAAAATGTCGGGATGGGCTTTTTCAATTTCGTCGAGGAGCAGGACACAGTAGGGTTTCTTGCTGATCGCTTCGGTCAGCAGGCCGCCCTGGTCAAAGCCGACGTAGCCCGGAGGTGCGCCGATCAGGCGGGAGACGGCGTGCCGTTCCATGTATTCAGACATGTCAAAGCGGGTTAGCTCGATACCCAGACAATAGGCGAGTTGCCGGGCTACCTCTGTTTTGCCGACGCCGGTAGGGCCGGAGAAAAGGAAGGAACCCACTGGTTTACTGCGGTCTCCGAGACCGGAACGCGCCATTTTGATGGCGGCCGTGAGGGCATCGATAGCCGGGTTCTGGCCGAAAACGACGGCCTTGAGATCGCGGTCGAGGTTTTTCAGGGCGCTGCGGTCATTGGTGCTGACGTGGTTGGACGGAACCCTGGCGATTTTGGCGACGATTTCTTCGATATCTTGTTTGCCGATGGTTTTCTTCTGCTTTGATTTGGGCAGGATGCGCTGGGCAGCGCCCGCTTCGTCGATGACGTCGATGGCTTTGTCCGGCAGATGGCGGTCGTTGATGTAGCGGGCGGAAAGTTCGGCAGCGGAATTGAGCGCCGAGGCCGAGTACTTGATGCCGTGATGGGCCTCGAAGCGCGTTTTGAGACCCTTGAGGATTTCAATGGTTTCCGGGATGGAGGGTTCGTCCACGTCGATTTTCTGGAAACGGCGCGACAGGGCGCTGTCTTTCTCGAAAATGCCGCGAAACTCGGTATAGGTGGTGGCACCGATGCACTTCAACTGACCGGTGGACAGGGCAGGCTTGATGAGGTTGGAGGCATCCAGCGTGCCGCCCGAGGCAGCGCCTGCCCCGATTAAAGTATGGATTTCGTCGATGAAAAGAATGGCGTCCGGGTTGTCGCGCAATTGCTTCAAAACGCCTTTGAGGCGCTGCTCGAAATCGCCACGGTATTTGGTGCCGGCCAATAAGGAACCCATGTCGAGCGCGTAAACGCTGGCCTTGGCCAGCACTTCCGGTACTTCACCGGCGATGATGCTCCTCGCCAGGCCTTCAGCTATGGCGGTTTTGCCGACACCGGCTTCGCCAACCAGCAGGGGGTTGTTTTTGCGGCGCCGGCAGAGAATCTGGATCATGCGCTGCAATTCCTGGTCACGCCCGACCAAGGGGTCAATCTTGCCCTGCTGTGCCAATGTATTGAGATTGATGGTGTATTGCTCGAGCGGGCTGGCTGCTTCTTTTTCGCTTTCGGCCTCGCCACCCTCGGTCGCGGTTCTGGGTTGGGCGACCTTGCTGACCCCGTGGGCGATGAAATTGACGACATCGAGCCGGGTGACGCCTTGCCGCTGCAGAAAGAAGACGGCGTGCGAATCTTTTTCGCCAAAAATGGCGACCAGCACATTGGCGCCATTGACCTCTTTTTTGCCGGAAGACTGAACGTGCAGGATGGCGCGTTGGATGACGCGCTGAAAGCCGATGGTGGGCTGTGTCTCGATATCGTCGCCACCACTGACGGTGGGGGTGTGCTCGTCGATGAATTGCGCCAGTTCGTTGCGCAGAGCATCGATTTTGGCACCGCAGGCGCGCAGGGCGTCGGCAGCGGACGGGTTGTCAAGCAGGGTCAGCAGCAGATGTTCGACCGTAATGAACTCATGGCGTTTTTGTCGTGCCTCGACAAAGGCCATGTGCAAACTGACTTCCAGTTCCTGCGCAATCATCAATTCTCCTCCATGACGCAAGCCAGCGGATGCTGGTTATTTCGGGCAAAGGCATTGACCTGCTCGACCTTGGTCGCAGCCACGTCACGCGAGAAAACCCCGCAACAGCCACGGCCTTCGTTGTGTACTTGGAGCATGATGCGCGTTGCCCGTTCCTTGTTCATGGCAAAAAACTGTTGCAAAACGACGACGACGAAATCCATGGGCGTGTAGTCGTCGTTCAGCAACAACACTTTGTACATTCTCGGTGGCTCTATGCGCGTCTTCTGCGCTTCCAGCACACTGCCTTGTTCATGCTTTGTACCCATGTCTTGATTTTATACAGGTCGGGGCTTCTGCAACAGTGGAAAATATTGAGCCAAGGGTCTTATTTGCCTTTGGGCTCAGGAAAAATGGGTATTTCGGCACAATGGCGTCGCCCCTGAAATCAAACGACATGAAAAAATCGGGTTGACGGCTTGTTGCAAAGGGGGTAAAAGACAAAAGTGTCTGGAATCGTCCGTATTACGGGTGTCTCAAAGCATCAGTAGGCTGAGATCAGACAGGGCTTCGGGGTCACCCGTGTTAATTTCGTTTTTTTGTAGGAAGTAGCAATATGGCAACTGGTACAGTTAAGTGGTTCAATGATTCCAAGGGTTTTGGTTTTATTACGCCGGATGATGGCAGCGAGGATCTTTTCGCGCACTTCTCCGCGATTACCATGTCTGGTTTCAAAACCCTCAAAGAGGGTCAGAAAGTGTCATTCGATGTGACGCAAGGCCCCAAGGGCAAACAGGCTTCCAACATCCAAGGTGCCTGACCAACTCAGGTCAAGGATTTGAAAACGGCTCGGTAATCCCGAGCCGTTTTTTTTTACTTCTGTTGAACCGGATCAGGCGGCGGCCTGGGTCGGAATCTTGTGACCGCGGCGAACGATGCGGTTTTGCGAGTCCACGTAGATCAGATCTGGTTCGTGCTTGGCCAGTTCAATCTCGTTGTAAATGGCAAAGGTGGCGATGATCAGGATGTCGCCCGGCGCGGCGCGGCGTGCGGCGGAGCCGTTCACGGAAATGACCCCTGAGCCACGCTCGGCGCGAATGGCGTAGGTGGTAAAGCGCTCACCGTTATTCACGTTCCAGATTTCGATTTGCTCGTTTTCACGGATATTGGCCGCCTCGAGCAAATCTTCGTCAATGGCGCACGAGCCTTCGTAATGAAGCTCCGAGTTCGTGACCGTAACGCGGTGCAGCTTGGACTTCAGCATCGTTCTCTGCATGGCGGTTTACCCTAAAAAAAGGTTTGGGAAGCGCATTGTAGCCACTGTGTTTCCCCTGTCAACGGGAATTTCGTAAGCGATTTGTAAGAAAAATTTACGTTCATATTTCCAGATTGTCGATTAATCGGGTCGATCCTAGCCGTGATGCAGCAAGAACTACAAGTGCTTTTTCCGGTGCTGACGGAGGCATTAAATCACATTGTTGCCGCACTGCAACATAATCGGTTTTCCAGCCGTTAGCATCGAGTGCGGCTGCGGCCGCCTTTTCCAGTTGTCCGAAGTCATGTTCGCCATTGCCTATGGCAGTGCGCAAGCGACAAAGTTCCCGGTAGAGGCGGGGGGCTTCGGCGCGTTCCAGGGTGGAGAGGTAGCCGTTGCGCGAGGAAAGCGCCAGGCCGTCCTCGGTGCGCACAGTTTCGCCACCGATGATAGTGATGGGGAGCGCCAGTTGCAGGGTCATGTTGCGCAGAACCATCAACTGCTGATAATCCTTTTTGCCGAAGATGGCGACCTGTGGCTGCACGCAATTAAAGAGCTTGAGGACAACGGTGGCGACACCGCGAAAGTGGCCGGGACGGACTTCGCCTTCCAGCACATTCTGGATTGCGGGCGGGTCGACCTGATATTGCTGAGGTTCCGGGTAAAGATCGTTTTCGGTTGGTGCAAATAGAACGTCGACACCGGCGGCGACGAGCTTGTCGCAATCGGCCTGGAAAGTGCGCGGATATTTGTCGAAATCCTCGTTTGGGCCAAATTGCAAGCGATTGACGAAAATGCTGGCGACGACCGTATCGCCATGAGCACGCGCCTGCGTCATCAGGCTGATATGACCCTCATGCAGGTTGCCCATGGTGGGGACAAAGACAATGTGTTGGCGCGGTTTGAGAGCGGCGCGCAGATCGGAAATGGCAGAATGGATTTGCATGGGCGATCAGAGATTAAGGTTGGAAGGATAAGAAGGGTTGGCGGGAGGGTTTTGTCCCTCACTCCTTACCCCTAATCTTCGCGATGTCAGTAACAATGCTCCGGTGCCGGGAAAGAACCATCCTTGACGGCTTTGACATAAGCCGCAATGGCAGCGCCGATGGAGGGCTGGCCGGCCATGAAATTCCTGACAAAGCGGGCTTTGCGGCCGGGGGAGATATCAAGCATGTCTTGCACCACCAGTACTTGGCCGGAACAGGCTTTGCTGGCACCGATACCGATGGTCGGAGTGGTGAGGAGGGCGGTGGTTTCCGCCGCCAGGGTTTCCGGAATGGCTTCGAGGACGATCAGGCTGGCACCGGCCTGTTGTTGCGCCAAGGCGTCGGCCTTGAGCTTGGCAGCGCCGCTTTCGCCCTTGCCTTGCACCCGATAGCCGCCAAACTGGTGCACGGATTGCGGCGTCAGGCCGATATGGCCGCACACCGGAATGCCGCGCGAAGTGAGGAAATGGGTGGTTTCGGCCATTTCCACGCCACCTTCCAACTTGACCATCTGGGCGCCGGCTGCCATGAGCGTGACCGCATTACGGAAAGCCAGTTGCGGTGATTCCTGAAAGCTGCCGAAGGGCATGTCGGCGATGATGAGCGGACGTTGGCAGCCACGTTTGACACAGGTAGTATGGTAGGCAATTTCCTGCAAAGTGACTGGCAAGGTGGAATCTTGACCCTGCACGACCATGCCAAGTGAATCGCCAATGAGTAGAGTGTCGACGCCGGCGGCTTCGGAAAGCGCCGCAAAGCTGGCGTCGTAACAGGTGAGCATGACAATTTTTTCGCCGCCGGCTGCCAGTTTGGCAAGGTCAAGCTGGGTCAGCCGCCGGGTTTCGGCGTGTGAGGACATGCGCAGGCTCCGGAATAAAACGAAGGTGCCAAGGATGAGTGGCGAACTGCCTAGCCTAGTTGCAGTGCACTGGCGGCGATGCGATCCAGGCAATCGACAACTTCGTTGCTGGCGCTTTCCATCTGCGCCAGTATGGCGACGCCGCCATTGAAGTCGTTGGCGCGCAATTTGGTGACGGCTTCGCGCGCATACTGGTGCACCAGTTGGTGGGGGCGTTCGAGCTGGCTAAAGCCGTCGGCACGGGAAAATTGTGCTTTGCCGGCGCCTTCGTAATACCACTGACCGAGGCGGCAGCCGGTATGCGCCGCAAATTCGTCTGCCGTCTTGCTTGAAATCCCCATGAAGGTTTTGTAGACCTCCATCTTGAAGGCGAGGTGATCAATTTTGGCGAGTTCAGTGAAGGTGGTGGTAGCGGCGAGATGGACGCCATCTTCCATCTGGTTGGAGAGATCGATGATGCCGTCGATGCTGCTGGTGGCCTCCTGACCATCGCGGGTATTTTCTTCAGCCTGGCCGGCCAGGGTGCTGATGCTGGATTTGGCGTTTTGCGTATCGCCCTGAATGGTTTCGACCAGGGTGGCAATATCGGCAGTGGCTTTGGTGGTGCGTTCAGCCAGTTTGCGCACTTCATCGGCAACCACGGCAAAACCGCGTCCGGCCTCACCGGCACGGGCGGCTTCGATGGCGGCGTTGAGCGCGAGCAAATTGGTTTGAGCGGCGATTTCCTTGATCAAGGCGAGAATGCCACCGATCTGGGTGGCACTGGCATTCAGCCCGTCAACGCTTTGCATGGTACTGAGCGAGGCCGTGGAAAGTTTTGATAGTTCTTCGGTCAATTTGCTCATGGTGTTATGGCAGCTGACGGAAAGCGCCTTGTTCTTCGAGGCGTCGCCGAGCTTGGCGCGCAGGCTTTCTGCCAGTTGCGAAAGACCCGATTGCGAATTTTGCAGAGAGGTGCCGAAGAGTTCGAAACTGCGGAACAAGCCCTCCCAATTTTTGTTGGAAACGGCACTCGCCTGGTTGGCGCGCGCTTCGGCGTCGGCCTTGGCGCGCTCGGCAGTTTGCAGGCGCCCCTCCAACGACTGAATCTGGTTGTTCAGGGTGTTAACCTGACGCTTGAGTTCGATTTCCTGCTTAGATTCGCCGAACCAACCCATGATGATGTTCCCCTAGTTTCAAGAGCGAAAAATAAAATACACGGCGCCAAGGATACACATTGCCGCCCACAAATAGTCAAGTTTCAAAGGTTGTTGCATGTAAAAAATTACGAAGGGTACAAAAACCGCAAGCGTGATCACTTCCTGCAATATCTTCAATTGTGCCAGCGACAGCTCTTCATTGCCAATGCGGTTGGCTGGAACCTGAATGAGATATTCAAAAAGAGCGATTCCCCAAGACAAAAGTGCGGCAATCCACCAGGGTTTGTCGCTCATTTGCTTCAAGTGGGCATACCAGGCAAAGGTCATGAATATATTGGAGGCGGCCAGGAGCAGCGCGGTCTTCCAGATGGTCGGCAGATTAACAACGATGGACCAGTTCATGGCAGGCGGGTCACGACTTGATTGGCGACGGCCGGCAGCCAGGCTGAAAGCTTGCCGCGACCGGGAATGTCAAGATCGGCGGCGATTTCGGCCAAAGGCACCAGCACGAAGGCGCGGCTGTGCAGGCGCGGGTGGGGCAAGGTGAGTTGCGGTGTTTGCAGGATGAGCTGGTCAAACAGCAGCAAGTCGAGATCGAGCGTGCGCGGCGCGTTCTTTTCTTTGCGAACGCGGCCGAATTCGGCCTCAAGGGCAAACAGGGCGGCAAGCAACTGGTGCGGGTCGAGCGCAGTTTCGAGGCAGACAACGGCGTTGATGAAATCGGGTTGGTTGAGCAGTCCAACCGGTGTTGTACGGTAGAGCGAGGAAGCTACAGTCAGGTGGGCCTTATCCAGCATGGCCAAGCGGTCGATGGCATTGCGTACGGCGGTCACCGGGTCGCCAAGGTTGGCGCCAATGGCGACGTAGGCTTGATGTGGCATGTTCATGCTTCGGCCGGTGACTCCGGACTTGTACTGCGCGGCTTGCGCCGCCGCCGACGCTTGCCGGGAGTCTTTTCGGCCGGTAGCAGCATTTCGGCCCGTTTTTCGCCGTCGGCCTGCTGAAAGTCAGTCCACCAAATGCCCAGTTCGTTGTCGATTTCGCCAGCTTCGCCGCGTAGCAGCAGGAAATCATAACCGGCACGGAAACGAGGATTTTCCAGCACACTATAGGGACGTTTGCCACTGCGATTTTCAAGGCGGGGTTGTAGAGCCCAGATTTCCTTGATATCACCGGCAATACGGCGAGTGATGGCCAGTTTTTCAGCTTGGCTGTCCAACACTTCATCCATGGCCAGGTTGAGCGCCGGAATGGCATGTTCGCCCCCTGCCTTGATTCTTTCCCACTGCGTCAGCACATGATGCCAAAGCAGGGTGGCAAAAAGAAAGCCGGGCGAGATCGGCTTGCCTTGGCGCACGCGGCGATCTGTATTTTCCAGCGCCAGCATGACAAATTTTTCGCCCAGGGGTTGCTCGAAGACCACGTCGAGCAGAGGCAACAAACCGTGGTGCAAACCTTCTTCGCGCAGTTGCGTCAGACATTTGACGGCGTACCCGGAAGTCAGGAGTTTGAGCATTTCATCAAACAGACGGGCGGCCGGCACGTTTTCAAGCAATTCGGCCATGGCGCGGATCGGTTCGCGGGCGGCCGGGTCGATGATCAGGCCGAGTTTGGCAGCCAGACGGACGGCGCGCAGCATCCGCACCGGGTCTTCGCGATAGCGCTTCTTTGGCTCCCCGATGACACGCAGGGTTTTCTGCTTGATGTCGGCGACGCCGTGGTGATAATCGAGAATGGTTTCCGTTGTCGGATCGAAATAAAGCGCATTGACGGTGAAGTCGCGACGGGTGGCATCTTCAGCCTGGGAGCCAAACATATTGTCGTGCAGGACGCGACCGTGAGAGTCGGTCTTGGCATCGGAACCCTGGTCGCCGCGAAAAGTGGTGACTTCGATGACTTCCTGACCCTGATGCACATGCACGATCTGAAAGCGGCGGCCGATGATGCGCGAACGACGGAAGCAGCGCTTCACCTGTTCCGGCGTGGCATCGGTGGCGATATCGTAATCCTTGGGCTGGTGGCCAATGAGCAGATCGCGCACCGCGCCGCCAACAACATAAGCCTTGTAGCCGTTTTCCTGCAGGGTTTCGCAAACCCGCCGGCTGCCGGAACTGATGCGATCACGGCGGATACCGTGGCTGGCAGCAGCGATGGTCGCTGGCGCCTGTGCTGATTTCGTTTTCTTGTTGCGGCTAAAAACGCGGGAAATGAATTTGCGGATCACGTTGCGGAAGTGATGGGCCGGAACGGCTCGACCCCCGGATTTTAACGCAGATGGTGGTGATTCCGGCTATTTTGTTGTCTAGCCGTCTCGAGATGACGGCACTTTGTTGCGCCAGAATTATCTTCAAAATGGCGTGAGAAATATTCAGTTGTCCGCTTTATTGCCTTGGGCTAGTCTCGGCTTTGGGGAGAAAATGCCGGGGGGTAGGGTGTATCCATCCGAATGCGACAAGAGAAGCCTATTGCCTGATCGAGCCACTTTGCAGGTCTCTGCTTTACTCTTGCTGGTAGCGCTGGTCGGGCTGCTGATGG
>JAGTRX010000101.1 GCA_018262285.1 Pseudomonadota bacterium
TTCTTGAGACCGGACAACGGGTTGGAGTGGCCAAACACGTTGGGATCGGGTGACAACACCACATCGACGAAAAGATATTCGGAATTGACACGAATCGGCTCCGGCGCTGCACACAGGTAATAGGTAGTCGGCTGGCCTTTCTTTTCTGAACCATATTTCGGGTTGGCCTTGATGTCCCAGCCCAGCAATTCGAACAGGGTCATAGCCAGGTTCTTGCCGGTGGTAATGGCGCCCCAGCCACCCACGGAGTGCATGCGCACCGTCACCGAGCCCTTGGGCAGAATATTGGGGTTCTCGCTGCCACGCACGGCCAGCTCGCGAATGGCCGGATAGGCTTCCTGCAGGTTTTGTTGGTGGATTTCGTCCTTGGGATTCAAGGGCGCGCGCACAAAATCGATGGACAGGTAGAAGAAGCGGCGATGCTGGCCATCCGGCAACATATTCTCAATGGCGCCAATCAGGGCTTCCGGTTGCAGATCGCGCGAACCCAATCCATAACAGCCGGAATAGAGTTGCGGCATTTCGGCGGTTGTCATTGCCGCATATTCGGGATAAGGACGTGCAGAACCCTGCGCAGCGCCATTTTCCAGGCACTTGATCAAGGCGGAACGTACTTCGCGAACGAGTGGCAAATCCTCGGCCAAAGGCTGGTCGGTACGCTCGAGCACTGCCACGCCCTTCTTGCCCTTGAGGTAATGACCGAGCAAATCGCCAGGGAACGGCCGGAACATGGTGAGATTGACCACGCCCACCTTGAGTTTGCGCGTTTCGCGCAAGTAGTCGGCGACAGCCTCGGCCTGCACAATCATGCTGCCCATGCCGAAAATGACGTACTCGGCATCCTCGCAACGATAGCTGTTGATACGGCTGTACTGGCGACCGGTCAGTTCGCCGTATTCCTCGGCGCACTGGTCAAAAATATCTTCAATGTGATCGAAGAAATAAGGACGCTGGCCAGCAGTCGCCTGCATATAAGCATCCTGGTTCTGCACCGTACCGGAAACCATTGGCACATCAACGTCCCAAATGGCCGGCACGCGGCGGCGCTTCGGGCCGTAAAGCATTTCCTGCGCAGGCGTCGGCGTATCGATGATGTCATCAGGTTTGCCGAGGAACTCGGCCACCAGTGCGCGCTCGGGCAGGTTGGCGCATTCGATCAGGTGCGTGGTCAGGAAGCCATCCTGGCCAACAATGGCCGGGTTGAGTGACAGCTCGGCAGTCTTGCGCGAAATGAGGTTGAGGTCAGCCGCTTCTTCGGCATTCTTGGCCATGACCTGAATAAAGCCGGTGTCGTCGATACAGTGGTAATCGTCGTGACCCGCGTGCACGTTCAGGCTGACCTTGGTAATGGCGCGGCAGCCCATGTTAAGCACATAAGGCAGGCGCTTGCCGACAGCAGCATAAAGCGACTCGTGCATGAAGGCAATGCCCTGCCCCGAGGAGAAATTGACGGCACGCAGGCCGGTCATCGACATGCCGGCGGTAACACCGGCTGCGGCGTGCTCGGATTCCGGCTCGATAAAGATGAGCGGCCGATCAGAGATGTTGAGATGGCCTTCAGCAACATATTCTGCCCAGTATTCACCCATCTGGGTCGACGGGGTAATCGGGTAAGCGCCAGCGGCATCCGAAGATTCACGCTCGACATGAATAATGGCCGTATTGCCATCGACGGCGTCGCGCACACCGGGATATTTCACTGCGCGCTTCTGGGCAGCTGCACCGCTGCGATCGAGCAACTTGAGTTCCTTGAGCTTTTTGATCATGAGTGACACTCCTTAATTCAGAATCGGCAGCGGTTGCTGACGCAGGATTTTGCGGGCGGCAGCGCCCTTGACGGAAAGATTGGGGTTTTCAAACCAGACAATGGCGCCAGTCGGGCAGCGCTCGATGGCCTTTCTGGCCAGATGTTCGTTTTGCGAATAATCGATGACGACCAGATTATCTTGAAGTTGCAGCATTTCGCCACCGGCATCGGTCACGCAACGTCCGCAGGCCGTGCAAGCGACTTCGCACGCTGCTTCGGCGGTCTCGCCATCGGCATGGTTCTTACAGGCGACCCAGAGCTGGTGACTGATGGGCTGAATGGAAAAGAGGTCTTTCGGGCAGACATCGACACAATCGCCACAGGCCGTACATTTATCGGCGTCGACTTGTGGCAGACCGTAGCGATCAAGCGACAGGGCACCAAAATTGCAGACGCTGACGCAATCGCCCAAGCCCAGACAACCCCAGGCGCATTCCTTGCCGCCACCGCCTACGACAGAGGCGGCACGACAGGTTTTCAGGCCGGAATATTGGGCACGCAAGTAGGCAACTTGTTTGCCGCCGCCACAGGCCAGACGCGCCACGCGCTTTTCCGCATCGCCGGCATCAACGCCGAGAAAACCGGCAATTGCCTCACGCTGCTCAGGCGAACTGACCGTGCATTGCGACGGCTGTATCTTGCCCGCTACCACCAGTTCAGCGAAAGCACGACACCCGGCATTGCCACAGGCGCCGCAATTCGACTTGGGCAGCATCTCCTCGACTTCCCCAATGCGGGGATCTTCGAAAACATAAAGTTTCCGGTCAGCCAAAGCCAGTGCCAGCGCCAAAACAACGCCGAGCAGCAGCATGAACCCACCGGCAATCGCCAAGCTAGTCAACATTTCCATCCGCGCGAACTCCATCCGTGCACATTCAAGAAACCACAGGCGCCACCCAGTCTCAAAGCCGCAGCCCAGGAACGAACCCAGATAGCGGTCAATGGAAATAGTGGCTTGAGTCTGGTTGCCACCCCGCGGCCTTGCGAGCCCGGAAAACAGCAACCTTCACGGCGCGGCCAGAGCTTTGAATCCGGCCAACTGGACGGTCGAGCGGCTTAGTGCTCTTCCGATTGGGCACACAGCGGATTGGGGCCACTGCATGTTCGTGTTCGGGGGATTATAGGGAAAATGTGGCGGTGCACCAAACGTTAATTTCAAATGTATCGATAAATATTATTTATCGGCAGGCGCAACGCGCTCTCCGGAAGTACGCAAAAAAAATGCTTACTTGATGCGCTTCAAGCCAGGACGGCCGCCAGTTGGCTTTGGTGGTGGTGATTCATGCCCGGAAGGCTCATGCGAAGATTCCGCTGCCACCTCAAGCCCCGGGCGACCGGCAGAAACCGCCGAAGACTCAAGCTCAAAGGCCATGCCAGCACCGTTCTCTCGGGCGTATATGGCAATCACCTGCCCAACCGGCACAGATAACTGGCGGGCAACACCCCCAAAACGGGCTTGAAACTCAATCAATTCATTACCAATTTTGAGATGGCCGGTAGCATCCTGGCCAATATTGAGCACAATCTGACCATCACGCACATGCTCACGCGGAACGCGGGTGTATTGATCGACCACCACGACAATATGAGGCGTCAAGCCATTGTCGCAACACCACTCCCAAAGCGCCCGCAGCAGATAGGGCTTGGTCGAAGGCAGTTCCATTGGCTCCGGACTCATCAGGCGCTGACCAAAAACTTGCCGCAGCTATCGCCGCATTGCCTTTTCGGATGGTGTCAAGGCGTCAATAAAGCCCTGCCGGCTGAAAATACGCTCGGCGTATTTCATCAGCGGTGCAAAACTACGTCCTGAAAGGTCAATCTCATAGTAATCGAGACGCCACAACAGCGGCGCAATGGCGACGTCGAGCATGGAGAATTCTTCACCCAACATGAACTTCTGTTTGCTGAAAATCGGCACGATCTCGGTCAGACGGTCACGGATTTCCTGGCGCGCCCGATCGGCGGTCTTCAGGTTCTTTTCAATTGGTTCGATGCAACTGAAAATTTCGCGCTCCATCCCCAGCAACAACTGACGTGCACGCGCCCGCATGATGGGGTCAGCCGGCATCAACTGCGGATGCGGGAAACGTTCATCAATATATTCGTTGATGATGTTCGGCTCGAACAGCACAAGGTCGCGCTCGACCAACACCGGCACCCGATTGTGCGGATTGATCACGGCAAGATCTTCGGGCTTGTTGAACATATCAACGTCAATAACCTGAAAATCCATGCCCTTTTCGTAAAGGACAATACGACAGCGATGGCTAAAGGGGCAAATTGTCCCCGAATACAAATTCATCATTCCATGACCCTCTTAAAACAGACCAGGCTACATTCCGTAGCGCCGCTGCGGAACCGAAGCATTCAGCGCACATTTTTCCAGTACTGCCTTTTCAATGCATAAACCACTGCCAGCAGCAGCGCAAGGAAAAACCCAGCGCCCAGACCAACTTGCCAACTGGCAGCAGAACCGGGATGCCGGCCTGCGGAAGACGGGATTTTTTCCCCGATTTTGCCTTCCCGCCCCGACATCCAAACCGCGTAGGCTACCAGATCGGAGACCCTTTTGTCGAATCCATCTTCTCTTGAAAGGCGGAGAAGCCCATTTTTAGGGGCTTCCAGCGCATCAGGCAAAGAATTTGAACCCAGCCCCTGCAGGACGTTCGGCATGGCTGTGTTTGGAATCAGGTTATTGTTCCAACCGGTTCGGCTTTTTGCATCGGGAGTGTAGGAACGAAGAAACGTGTAGACCCAGTCAGCCCCCCTTCCTCCAGCCGAATCACGACTACGGATGATCATCGCCAGATCCGGCGGCATCACGCCGAACGCCGCCTTAAGTGCCTCCGGAGTGGCCGTGGCGCTGAGTCGCCCATCTGACCCTTGGGCGCCCAGACTTGCTCCTTGAAGCATCTGGCTATCGGCAACCCCCAGCGATTTCATTTGCTCTTGACTCACACCAGAAGTGCCGTGGCAGGCCAGGCAATGCCTGACGAATAACTGAGCGCCGTTTCGCAGCGCCGCTTTGTCCTCCGGCGAACCCGGCCAACTTTGCAACGCAGCAGTCGCAAGGAGCGGAAACGAAAGCGCCAGCCATAAACAAAGCCGCCACCTCATTTCATCACCAGTCGCTCAGGTGGCAATCTGTAACGATCAAGCCGCGACCACCAGGGCATCGACAAGAAGAAGGCAAAATAATAAAAAGTGCAAATACGCGCCAACAGGTCAAGCATCGGAGAATTCGGCATGGCTCCTACAATGCCAAGCAAAACAAAAACAAACACCAGAAGGCCAAGCAAAATTTTAGTGATCGGACCACGATAGCGCACCGAGCGCACCGGACTGTGATCGAGCCAGGGCAGCGACGCCGGAACCAGAATGGCGGCAAGCATCGCCAGCCCACCCCAAAGGTGCGCATCGATCCAAAAGAAATTCCAGACGACGCTGCGCAATATGCAGAAAAACGGGGCAAAGTACCAGGGGGGGCGAACATGGGCAGAGGTTGTGAGTGGATCGGCTGGGCTCAGGTTGCCGTACTCAAGAAGATAACCGCCACCTTCCGGTACAAAAAACACAACGCCGACAAACAGCAACAGGAACAACACGACCGCCAGCAGATCCTTGACCGTGAAATAGGGGTGATAGGGCAGACCGTCCAATGGAACGCCTTGATCGTCCAGACGACTGCCAATCTCAACACCGTCAGGATTATTCAGCCCGACCTGGCGCAAGGCGGCAACGTGGGTCATTGCGAGAAACAGCAGAGCCAGCGGCACAACAAGGAGATGCAGAATATAGAAACGCCCCAGCGTCGCATCGCCGACAGCCAAACCACCGCGCAGCCAGAGCGCTAGATCAGCGCCAATAAGAGGAATGCCGGCCAAAAGGTTAAATATCACGGTCGTTCCCCAATAGGCCGCCTGCCCCCAGGGTAACAAGCGGCCAAAAAACGCCTCGGCCATCGTGATCAGGAAAATCGCCATGCCAATTATCCAGACCAGTTCGCGCGGCTTGCGGTACGACCCGTAAAGAATACTGGCAAAAATATGCAGATAAAGCACCAGAAACAAGGCCGAAGCACCGACCGCATGAACATTTCGGATCAGCCAGCCCCAAGGTACCTCAAGCATAATGCGGTCGATACTGGCGAAGGCGAACGGGACACCGGACGGGTTAAGCGTGGCGACAGGCTTGTAATGCATGGCCAGAAATATCCCTGACAGTACCTCGATGGCAAGAACCAACAAGGCCAATACGCCGAAGAAGTACCAAAAATTCAGGTTCTTGGGGACGTAATAGGCACTGAAGTGGCGGCGCCAAAAACTGCTGATGGGCAGACGGTCATCAATCCAGGCCAACAGCCGGCTTGCTCTTGACCCGTCTCGACCAGGCATTGCTTATGCCCCTTTTTTGTCGGCGCCGATCAGCAGGCGATTTTCCGACAGAAAAACGTGCGGTGGCACCAACAGATTCAACTTTGCCAGCGTGTTTTTGAATACACGCCCGGCCAGATCGAAAGTCGCACCGTGGCACGGACAGAGGAAGCCACCCTGCCAGTCCGCAGGCATGTTTTCCGCCTCACCTGGGCGGAATTTGGCAATGGGCAAACAGCCCAGATGCGTACAGGTACCTATCACAACCAGAATATCCGGCCTGATCGAGCGATGCAGATTGACGCAGTTCGACGGTTGCTGTGGCTGCTGTGACTGCGGATCAAGCAGGGCTTCCGACGAGCCCAAGAGACTTTCCAGCATGGCTGGGGTGCGCCGGATAATCCATAGTGGCTTACCTGACCAGTTAACGGTCATCATGGCACCCACCATCAGGTTAGCAACATCCACTTCGAGCGGTTCTTCGGCGAAATCAGAGCCATCTGTCGGCATTAGGCTGACAACGAGCGGATATATTGCCGCCAATCCGCCAGTGCCACTGAGTACCGCTGTAGCTGCCAGCAAGCGTCGCCGACCACAATTTACTTTGTTTTGACTCATGAAAAGACCGCTGCCACCAGTTCAGGCCTGGCAATTACGACGCTCACGCAGAGCTTGCGCCAGCGTTCCCGCATCGACATATTCCAGCTCACCACCGACCGGAACGCCGCGTGCAATGCGGGTCACCGCCAAGCCCTGCGGTTCCAGCATGGCGGCAATGTAATGCGCAGTCGCCTCCCCTTCATTGGTGTAATTGGTCGCCAGAATAACTTCGCGCACAACACCATCGCGAGCGCGTGCCAAAAAACGATCCAGACCCAACTCACGCGGGCCGACGCCATCAAGCGGCGAGATGCGGCCCATCAGCACATAGTAAAGACCCTGATAGGCTTGCGTCTGCTCCACCATATTCATGTCCACCGGCGTTTCAACGACACACAAAACCCCCGGGTCACGCTTGGGCGAAGCACAGCGTGCACAAACATCATTCTCGGCAAAGGTGTTGCAGCGCTGGCAGTGCCGTATAGTTTGCACAGCATGCTGCAAACTTTCACTCAGACGCAGGGCGCCTTTGCGATCACGCTGCAGAAGATGGTAAGCCATACGCTGGGCGGATTTCGGCCCAACGCCAGGCAAACAACGCAGCGCTTCGATCAAGCCTTCCAGTGCAGAGGGATTCACAAACCGCGATCAGAAAGGCAGCTTGAATCCGGGCGGCAGATTGAGGCCAGAAGTAAAACCGGCCATCTTTTCCTGACTGACCACCTCGCCCCGACGCACAGCGTCATTGATTGCAGCCGCTACCATATCTTCCAGCATTTCCTTGTCATCCATGGCAGAAGGGTCGATCGTGACACGTCGCACTTCGTGCGCACAGGTCATCAGCACTTTAACCATGCCGGCGCCAGCCTGCCCCTCAACTTCGGTCAAGGCCAGTTGTTCCTGTGCCTTTTTCATGTTCTCCTGCATCATCTGGGCCTGTTTCATTAGCCCGCCCAAGCCGCCTTTCATCATCATTTTCTCCGTCAGATTATCGGTTTGATTGAAGACTCTATGAGCGATGCACCAAGATTTTCAATGGCATCGCGCACAAAAGGATCTTGTTCTATCGCAGTAACCGCCAAGTCCTGCTTTTCCTGGCGTTCGCGCTTTCCTGCAATCGCCGGGGTCTCGGACTCGACATCCGCCAGTTCGATCTTCAGGATGATTTTACGCCCCAGATGTGCGCACAAGGCCTGCTGCAATTTTTCCTGCGCAGTAGCGGTCTGCAATAGACGATGGGCTGGCGACAGCCGCAACAGGCAAAGCTCCGAGGACAATTCGCGTAACTCGCACTGCTGCCCGAGTTCGCGAACCACGCCGCCGACTCCCAGTGCAGTCATGATATCGCGCCAGGAGGACGTTTGTGGCGAAGGCGGCAGCAAAGCAGTTTCCGGCTTGCTGACAACCACCTGGGCAACTGTTTTTCGTATTGAAGGCATTACCGGTCGACGATCCTCGCCCGAACGGCCTTCCGAACCAATTGCAACAGTCTGTTTTAATTCGCTTTCAGGTCGAAATGCATGTAGGCGTAACAGGGTCATCAAAAACCCCGAATATTCGTCCGGGGACAGGGAAATTTCCTGCCTCCCCTGTAAAACAATCTGATACGCCAATTGCACAAATTCCGGCGGGAAAGCTTCCGCCAGAGCCAGCAATCGAAGGCGATCCGGGTCATCATCCGACAACGCATCAGCCGCAAACTGCGCCACCTGAATCCGGGTCAGCAATCGCCCCAATTCAAGCAGGGCATCGCTGAAGGAGAGCGTCCGCTCCAGCATTTCGTCGGCAATCGCTACCAGGCGATTCGGATTTTGATTGGACAGCGCTTCCAGCAATTCAAACAAATGATCAAGGTCAACAGTACCCAGCATGTCGCGCACTTGCGCCTCTTCGACACGCCCGGAACCGTGAGCAATAGCCTGATCAAGCAAGGACAGACCATCGCGCATGCTGCCGGCCGCCGAACGCGCCAACAAATGCAAGGCAGCCGGGTCATAGGGAACCTCTTCGGCCTGCAAGATACGCTCGAGATGCCCACTAATCGCTGCCGGCGGCATCTGTTTAAGATTGAATTGAAGGCAACGGCTCAGTACCGTCACCGGAATTTTCTGTGGGTCGGTCGTCGCCAGAATGAATTTGACGTGTTCAGGCGGCTCCTCCAAAGTCTTCAGCATGGCGTTGAAGGCCGAATTGGAGAGCATGTGCACTTCGTCGATGACGTAAACCTTATAGCGACCTCGCGTCGGTGCATAGACGGCGTTTTCGAGCAACTGCCGCATCTCATCGACCTTGGTATTCGTCGCCGCATCGACCTCCAGCAAATCAACGAATCTACCAGAATCGATTTCGGTGCAGGCGCTACAGGTACCGCAAGGTGAAGCCGTTACCCCGGATTCACAATTAAGTGACTTGGCCAGAATGCGAGCGATGGTGGTTTTGCCAATACCGCGCGTACCGGTAAATAAATAGGCGTGGTGCAGACGATTTTCGGAAAGGGCGTGCGTCAGGGCACGCACAACGTGCTCCTGCCCAACCAGAGTGGCAAAATTGCGCGGCCGCCACTTGCGCGCGAGAACCTGATAACTCATGCGCCCGACACCTCGAAAGAATAGAAATGGCGAGCCTTACCCCCGGCACTTACAGTAAGCGGCTGTGGCTGCTTCCTTCCGGACCTGACCAGGTTCACCACCCTGCAATGCGGGGAGACCCGCCACCGTAATTTTAACACAGGGCGAAACCCGCCCCGGAAAAAGAAACAGCCCCGTGATCCATCAGGATACGGGGCTGTTATATGAGGAGCCTGGCGGTGACCTACTTTCGCGAGAGGTTAACTCACTATCATCGGCGCTATTTCGTTTCACGGTCCTGTTCGGGAAGGGAAGGGGTGGGTCCG
>JAGTRX010000102.1 GCA_018262285.1 Pseudomonadota bacterium
GGCAAATTTGTCGAGCACGGCGGTTTCGACTGGGAAGGCATCCAGCACGCCATCAAGCGCAACGAGAAAAAAGGCCGCTTTGTTGCGGGCGGTTCGACCATCACCCAGCAGCTGGCCAAGAATTTGTTTCTCAGTCCGTCGCGCTCGTTCTGGCGCAAAGCCGAAGAGGCCGTGATTACGCTCATGATCGAGGCGCTGTGGGATAAGGAGCGCATCCTTGAGGTCTACATGAACGTTATTGAATGGGGCAACGGCGTGTTCGGTGCCGAAGCGGCGGCACGTTACTATTACGGCATCAGCGCTGCCCGGTTGTCGCCGCAGCAGGCCGCCAAATTGGCCGCCATGGTGCCGTCACCGCGTTATTACGACCGTAATCGCAATGCGCCAGGGCTGACGAAAAGGTCATTTACCATCTTGGCGCGTATGCCGTCGGCGGAGTTGCCCTAGGGATCACGCGCACAGGGAACTGCGAAGTCTTGCCGAGTGATAGAATCATCACTCTTTTGATTGTCCGCTTGGTGCTGGTGCCATGAGTGACGAAATCCTGAACGTCGAGACCGAAGTCATGCTGGCGCACCTTGCCAACGTGCAGACCTTGCTCGCTCGCCAGAAACTGGTGGAAAACCTGGTGCAGCGTCAGGATGTGCCGCGCCATGACCTGATCGAGGAAGTCGTACATCGTCAGCATGCCGAGGAACTAAATCGCCTGCTCAATGATCTGGCCGAAAACGAGATTGCCCTGATCATCGAGGCCTTGCCGCCGGAAGATCGCCTGATGGCTTTCTCCGAGGCGGGCGAGGAGCGTAGCGAACGGATTCTGGAACTGCTCTCCGATGATATTCGCGAAGAATTGATCGGCGATGGCCATCAACGTAGCAAGAAAATGTCGGTCAACGCCTTCGAGTTGCACAATGGCCGCTTGCGTCAGACCACCGTCAGTTGTTCGAAAGACTTCAAGAACCTGAAGCCGATCTGGATCGATTTGGTGGCGCCGACGCCGGAAACCCGCGAATGGATCAGCAAGTATTTCGATGTCGAAATCCCCGATCCGGAAACCTTGACTGACCTGGAAGCCAGCGCCCGTTTTTACGTGGCCGAAAACGGCGAACTCCACCTGCATTCAAACTTCCTGCTCGACATGCAGGACGAATCGCGTAACGTGCCGGTGGCCTTTATTTTGCACAAGGACATCCTGTTTTCGGTGCGTACCGAGGAACTGCCGGTCTTCCGCTTGCAGCGCATGCGCGCCCGTACTCAGCCGGGTTATGTGACGGAAGGCATGGATGTGCTGCTTGATCTTTACGCTGCCGATGCCGAATACTCCGCCGATGCGCTTGAGGATGTCTATGCGGCGCTGGAAAAGGTTGGCAAGCATGTGTTGGGAACACAGGTCACCGACGCTGAAGCTGCCAAGATTCTGGCCGCCATTGCCAGCGAAGAAGATTTGAACGGCCGTATTCGCCAGAATGTGCTGGATACGCGCCGGGCGGTTTCGTTTTTGACCCGTGGCCGTTTTCTCGACGTTTCACAGCAGGAGGACGCGCGCCAGATTCTGCGCGATATTGAGTCTCTGGACGGCCACACCGCTTTCCTGTTCAACAAGATCAACTTCCTGATGGACGCGACTGTTGGTTTTGTGAACATCAACCAGAACAAGATCATCAAGATTTTCTCGGTGGCGTCGGTCGCCATGCTGCCGCCAACGTTGATCGCCAGCATTTACGGCATGAATTTCAAGGGCTGGTTCCCTGAAATCAACTGGGATTACGGCTATCCATTTTCGCTCGGCCTGATGCTGGTTTCCATCGCCGTTCCTTTCTGGTACTTTCATAAAAAAGGCTGGCTGCGCTGAAGTAGTCAAAATAGTCCATCGTAGTGTGAGAGGGAGGGGACAGTGAAGGGCATCATGAATTTGCTGGCGGCCGTCAATCTGGTCACCCTGAGCGAAGAAGAACAGGCGCAAGCACAGGCGGAAGCCGACGCTGCATCAGTGGTCGAGCCTGCCGTTCCGGTTGTGGAGACGGCTCCTGAACCGGCACCGGTTCAGTACGAAGCGGCAGCTGTGGCGCCGGGTAAATCCCTGGACGAAATTTTTCGCGAAGCGGGTATTTCGCCTTCGCCTTTTCCGGCCGAACGTTTGCTGCGCCTGCTTGATGGCTTGCGTGCCATGGACGAGGCGACGCGCAAGGCGGCAGTGCGCGCCATGGATGATGCCGACGAGAACTGGAATATCGACGATCCTGTGCTTGATGCGCAGCGTAAAATCAATGCGCTTGAAGGCTTTCGGCAGGCGCTGGCAGCCCAGGTTAGTGGCAGGCAGGAGCAGGCTGCCGCCGATATTGCCGCGTTGAAAACAGCGCAAGAGCGGGCAGTGGCAGAAATCAAGAAGCAGATTGCCGAACTGGAAAAACTGCTGGAACGCGAAATGCAAAAAACGGCGCAGCAGATTGCCGCGCTGGAAGCCGAAATCTCTGCCCTGCAAGGCGAAACGGACAGGGAAGACACCAGAATGCAGGAAGAAATTGCCCGATTGCGCGAAATCCCGGCGCAATTTGGCCAACATTCAAAACATCAGTAAGGAGTCACTATGGCAACCCCAACCCCCCTCGCCAAAGGCATTCTCGCAATCATCATCGTTGCTGGCGCTGGTTCGCTGGCCTGGAATCTGGCACTCAAGGACTGGTGGGCCAGTCGCGACGGCAAGCCGCCGCTGGAGCAGGTTGTTAACGGTTCAGGGACGACGCCGGCCGGCAAGCCTTTGGCCAAAGCAGCGGGCAAGGCCGAGAAAGTTTCGGGTGAACTCGGCAGCGCCGGCAATCCGCTCAAGGTCAGCATTGTCAGCTTTCACGGTTACGCGCCGGCGCTGGTCGCTAACGGTAACAGCCTGAAGACGCAAGCCGATTCGGTCTATGCCGCCAAGGGGGTCAATGTCGAGTTTGTCATTCAGGACGACATTCCGACCCTGTCCACCATTTTTGAATCCGGCACGGCGCATTGCGCCTGGCGCACTTCCGACTTCTGGGCGCAGGAGCAGCCCAACTTGCGCAATGCCGGCCATGACGGGCGGGCAGTGGTCATCGTCGACAATACGCAAGGTGGCGATGCCGTCATTTCGCGCGACCCGGCGGTTCGTACCATCGAGGATCTGGCCGGGCGTTCGGTGGCGCTGCTGCAATACACGCCCTCGCACGGCATGTTGATCGACGCCATCGAAAATTCGTCGATGACGGCCAAAAAGAAGGCCAGCGTCAAGATGGTCTTCATCAATGCCGAGGAAGGCACGGCTGGCGTGCGTGCCGCGCTCGAATCCGGCAATGTCGACGCGGCAGCCTTGTGGGATCCCGACCTGTCACTTGCCTTGCGCAATGTCAAAAACAGCCAGACCGTCTATTCGACCAAGACGGCTACCAACCTGATTTTTGATGTCATGGTGTGTGATAGCCGGGCGCTCAACAAGCCGGAAAACGAGCCGGTCTTCCAGAAGTTTGTTGAAGGCTGGATGGAGGGTGTGACGCTTTCGCGCGCCAACCCGGACAAGGCCGTCGAGGCGCTCGTCAAGACTGAGGAATTCTTCAAGTTGCTGGCCGAAAAAGAAGGCAGACCCTTTATCAAGAGTCTCTTTGACAATCTGGTGTGGACGGGTCTGGAAGACAACGCCCGCATTCTCGGCCTGGCTGGTGGCACCAATCACTACGAACGTGTCTATCGCCGCTTCGACGAAATCTACCGCAAGGCCGGCGCCCTGGCTAACCCGAAATCGCCGGTGATTCCGCCGCAGGACAGCTTCGATTATCGCTTTATCAAAAAAATGCTGGCCAAGAATACTGCTGCCAGCGCGGCGGCGGCCAAACCACAGTACGTATTCACGGAAACGGCGCAGAAAGAAGCGGTGCAGCAAAAAGCGCAGGTCACCAAGCCGGTGATGGTCGGCTTCCTGTCCGGCAAGGCCGAACTCACCAAGAAGGCGCAAAAGGTGATCGATGAGGAAATGGTGCCCTTTATCGAAAACAATGGCAGCGCCTATTTTGAAATCAGCGGCAATACCGACGCGGTGGGTTCGCACGAGATGAATGTACGCCTGTCCTATGCTCGCGCCCAGGCCGTTGTCAAATACCTGGCTGAACAATGGGAATTACCGACTGCGCGCTTCAAGATCGTCGGTAATGGCCCGGACAGGCCACTGTGCAACGAGGCCAATCCGGCTGGCGAAAGCATGAGTCTGGAAGATTGCCGGGCGCTCAACCGCACGACGCGCATTGGCGTTTTTGCGAGGTAGTTGCATGAGTCTCTGGAATCCTTACGCAGCACTTACTTCCGGTCAGCGTCGGGGTTTGGGGCTGGCGGCGGTTGTGTTGGTCATCGCGATCTGGAGCGCAGTTTCCGGCTTTGGGCTGGTTGGGCCGGTCAAGCTGCCGACGCCTTGGTCAGTGCTTGAAGCATTTGCCTATCTCGCCTGGAATGACGGAAAAAGCCTGTTGCTGACCGCGACCCTGTGGTCGGCTGGTCGGGTGGCAGCGGCAGGTGTTCTGGTCATCGCCATCGGGGTGCCGGTCGGTATCCTGATGGGGTCGGCACCCAAACTCAACGCTTTTCTCTCGCCTCTGGTCGACCCCTTCCGCTCGGCACCGGTCGTCGCCTTGCTGCCTATTCTGGTGATGTGGCTGGGCATCGGCGAAACCATGAAAATCGCTTTTCTCTTCATCGGCGCTGTCGTGTACCTGATACCGATGGTGCGCGATGCCATCCAGGCTGTGCCGCAAAGCTACTGGATCAGCACCCGCGACCTCGGCGCCACGCATTGGGAGTGCGTCATCAAGGCCATTGTGCCGATGGCCATGCCGCGTATTGCCGACGCCATCATTGTCGGCATTTCGATGATGTGGACTTACATCACTGTTGCCGAATACGTTAATGCGCGTGAAGGTTTGGGGCAACTCATCCAGAACGCCCGTCGCTTCAGCGCCATGGATCAGGTCTTTGCCGGCATCATCGTCATTATTGCCCTGGCGCTGGTGACTTACCAGTTGATGCTGGGATTGAAGAAAAAACTTTATCCGTGGGAGACCAGCCTGTGAACGCAGCCAGTCCGGTCAGCCTTGTCCTCAAGAACATCGTTCAGGAATATGCGATGCCGGGGGGCAAGAAAAATCGCGTCATCGACGATATCAACCTCGAATTCAATCAGCCCGGCATCAACATGTTGCTTGGCCCTTCCGGTTGCGGCAAAAGCACTCTGATGACCATGATGGGCGGGGTACGGCCGGCGGGTGTGGACTCGCCGACCTCCGGCACCATCCTGATCGATGGTGCCGAATGTAACGATGCCCACGACGACGCCGTGATGGTCTTTCAGCGCTACGCCAATCGGCCGGATCTGACCGTCTATGAAAACGTCGCTTTTCCCTTTCGTCTGGCCTTGTGGAAAAAGAAACTGAGCAAGTCCGAGTGGCAGCAACGTGTCGAGGAAATGCTGAAGGCGGTGGGTTTGAGCGACAAGAAGAACCTTTATCCAGCCCAGCTTTCCGGCGGCCAGAACCAGCGGGTGGCGCTGGCGCGCGCCTTGGCGCTGCGGCCGCGCATCCTGCTCATGGACGAGCCTTTCGGCGCGCTTGATGCCCAGATCCGCGAGGAAATGCAGCAATTGCTCATTGAGCTTTACAAAGCCTGGCCCTGCCTGATCATTTTTGTCACGCATGACGTCACCGAGGCGCTGTTGCTTGGCGATCGCGTTATTGTGTTGTCGACGCAGCCAGCGCTCGTCGCCGATGACTTCGAAATTACCGAAGCACGGCCGCGTTCGTCGGCCTGGCAGCGCTCGACCGAGGCCGTCAAACTGGAAGAACGCATCCTGTCCAAACTGCACAATGCCAGCGGTGGTCGTGGTGCCGTGCGGGTATCCATTTAAGGGGGGAAACATGCTCAGTGTTGTTGCCAAAATCAAGGTCAAACCGGAATGCGTTGATCTCGTCAAAGCTGAAATGCTCAAAATGTTGGCCGAAACCGTCAAGGAAAGTGGATGTCTCAATTACAACCTGCACCAGGACAATGCCGATGCCAGCGTTTTCTTCTTTTATGAAAACTGGTCAGGTGAAGAAGCCTTGCAGAATCACCTGAAATCAGAACATGTACAGGCCTATATTCAGGCCACCAAAGGCAAACTCGCCGAGTTTGTCATGAATAAACTGACCAAACTGGCTTGAAGATTTGCCTGAATTGATAAAAGACTATCGTGGCCGATAACGAAACCTCCTACCTGAAGGAAATGCTGTTCAGCCCGAGCAATATCTATGCCGTGCTGGGCATGCTGGCGGCCAGTGTTGCCGTTTCGGTTCCCTACGGACTGGAGGCCGGTCTGGTGCCGCTGATTGCGCTGGTGGCGGGCGAAGCGGTGGCGGCACTTTTTGTTCCGTTTTCGCCCGGGTTTCGCGAAAAGGTCGACAAACGCAACCGCAAGCGCGTGCGCGAAGCCGAACGCGAGCATCTTTTGGCCGAGATCGAACGCCGCAAGGACATGATGAAAGGCGCCTATGGCTCTTTCTCCGGTTATCAGCGCATGGTCGGACGGGTCAATTCCATCTATCGTATCGCCGAAGACAGTCGCACTTCGATCACGCTGCAGGACGCCGAGCGCCTTGATGATTCCAGTATTGACTATCTGCGCATGTGGCTGGCGGTCATGGTCACCGAAGAGCGCTCACGCGCTGTCAGCGTCAGGGATATCGAGGCAAGGCTGGCGGCCATCGAGCAGGATCTGGAAAAAGCTCGACCCGGCACCGATCAGACCCAGTTGAACAAGGCACGCAATGAATATCTGTCGATGCTGACCCGGCATCGCCGCATGGCCAGTCGCAAGACGGCGATCGAAGCCGTCATGTTGTCGATGCCCGACCAGATGGATGAACTCTACCAGGCCATCGTCACGGCGCCGACCGCTTCGGAAACCGGTACCAAGCTGGCGGATGCCATTGCCCGCTTTGGTCTGGAAGAGGCGCTCGAAAACGAACTCGAAGGCGCCATGCGCGAAGCACTACCCGATTTCCCCGTGGTCGGGGCAGAAGTGGATAATCTGAGCACGGCAGCGGTGCAATCGGTGCAGAAGAAAAAAACCGGGCAAAAGGCCCAGGCCATTCAGTAATCATCAATTTTTATAGGAGCGCGATACATCATGTCCGACATTGGTTTTTTTGCCCGCCTGGGTAATTTGTGGTCCGGTTTTGTTTCCCTGTGGATTACCGATGTCGAAAAGCGGCATCCGGAAATCGCCTACCAGAACGCCATCGATTCGATGATCGAGAAATACGGTCGCCTGAAGTCGGCGACTGCCGCCATTATCCGGCGTCGTCAGGATCTCGAGACCAAGATGAAGTCGGAAGAGAGCGAACTTGCTGCAGTGTCGGCCGATCTGGAAGGCGCCATTTCGACTGGTCAGGACGATCTGGCGGTGGTGCTGATCCAGAAGAAGAATGCCCTTGATGCCAGCCTCGCCACGCTCAAGGCCGATCTCGATCAGGCGCAGACCGATGCCAATGACGCCAAGGATTCGCTGCTGCAGGTCAAGAGCGAAATCGATAAGCTCAAGGCCGAGAAGGATCGCATGCTGGCCCAGATGCAGAGCGCTCAGGCGCGCGTCAAAATCCAGGACCAGCTCGAAGGGCTGTCGGTCGATGCCGAAGTGCGGGCGCTGGAAAATGTGCGCGAACACATCAAGAACACCGTTGCCGAAGCCAATCTCGGCAAGGAATTGCGCGATTCCGACCTCGACGTGCGGCTGGCCAAACTACGCCAGAGCAGCGGTTCGATCACCGCCAAGCAGCAACTCGACGAAATGAAGAAGGCGCGTGCCGCGCAGACCACGGCTGCGGCTGCCGGTGGCAAGTCGATGTAAGGTGATGACGACCATGGCGAACATGAAAGAAACGAGGCGTCAATTGCCGGCTTGGGCAGAACAGCTCAGGCAGAAATATCTGGCGGGCGAAGCTTCGGTTTTCGTGCTTTACCGCAATGTCTTCGATCGTTTTCTGGTCGACGGCAAGGCCTATGCCATGGGCGATTTTCTGGCCGAGGTGCTGTTGAAGGAAAACAAGGAGCGCATATACGAAATCAGCCTGGCCCGTGGCTTGCGTGTCTTGCAAGGGGGGACGGCCGAGGAAAAATCAGCTCTCTATGGCTTTCTTGAAGGCAAGGGGCTGCCCGGCATTTTCGATTCGGTCGAGCGTCGCATGCGCGAATACGCCGGCAATGCCGTCATTTTCCCTTACGCCGGCACCATTCTGCCCGGCGGCGATTCGCAGTTCCTTTCCATTGACGAGCGCATTGCCTTTACCACCCTGCACCGCTGGTCGCTGGACGACAGCCTGGCGGCCAAAGACAACGTGGTATTCCTGATTTGCGAATCCTTGTCGGAAATCAATCAGGCCATCCTGTCGAACCCGCGTGTTGCTGCCATCGAAGTACCCATGCCGGATCGGCGCATGCGTGACGATGCTATCCGACATTTCGCTCCCGCCATGCCAGTCGAGCAGGTGGCTCGTCTGGCCGAGCAGACCGCCGGCCTGCGTGTTATCCAGCTTGGCAGCATTGTCGCCGCCGAAGGGACGCAAGGCCTGTCGGAAGCCGAGCGCGCTGCCCTTATCGGCAAGCTTCTCACCGGCCAGCCCAATGCGGCCGAGCGCGCCGCCCGGCTGGCGACCATTACCGCCGGCATGACGCCGGAGGAAATCGGCGCCCTGGTCGATCCGACCACCAAGCTGCCGGTCAATGCCGATCCCTACGCCGAAGTGCTGGAAGTGGTGCGGCGCAGGAAGCGCGAACTGATCGAGAAGGAGTGCGCTGGGCTGATCGAATTCATCGAGTCCAAACACGGGCTCGATGCCGTTGGCGGCAACGAACAGATCAAGGCCGAATTGATGGAAATTGCCCGTGCAATCAAGTCGGGTGATAGCAAGCGCTCACCTATGGGCTTGCTTGCAGTTGGCCCGATGGGCGCGGGGAAAACCTTCGTCATCAAGGCGTTTTTGAAAGAAGCGGGTTTGTCCGCCGTGGCGTTGAAGAATTTCCGCTCCAAGTGGGTCGGTTCGACCGAAGCCAATCTGGAAAAGGTTCTAGCGGCGGTCAAGGCCATGGGGCCGATCGCCGTCATCATCGATGAGGGCGATCGCAGCTTCGGCAAGCAAAGCGAGGATTCGGATGGTGGCACCAGTTCGCGCATCATCGCCCGCTTGAAGGAATTTATGTCGGATACCGAAAACCGGGGTCAGGTGCTATTCATCCTGATGACCAACCGGCCGGATAAACTCGACGCCGACATCAAGCGCCCAGGCCGGCTTGATCGCAAAATCCCCTTTTTCTACGCTGAAACTGCCGCCGAGCGCGCTGCGGTCGTTCGTGCCGTGCTGTCGCGTTACGCGAGTCGTTGTTCGATCGACTGGGCGACCGCAGATTCCTTGTTCGAGGGACTGAAAGGCTATTCCAACGCCGACCTGGAAGCCCTCGCCTTGCTGGCGCTGGATTTTGCCGAGCGCGGCGACGGCGTGATCAGTTCTGAAATTTTTGCCGAAGCGGTGCGCGACTTCATGCCGCCGCAAGATACCCTGATGATTCAATTCATGGAAATGCTGGCGGTGTTCGAAACCTCGCGCCGCTCGTTGTTACCC
>JAGTRX010000103.1 GCA_018262285.1 Pseudomonadota bacterium
CTTGGCGGCAGCCCGCACCAGTTCAATGCGCCCCGCCTTTCGGTGGCGACCATCCTCGCTGCCGGCGTGATAACCATGCTGGCCAGCCCGGTTCTGCGCCAGACATTTCCCGATCCCGATCAGGCTGCCAATGCCATCGTGCTCTTGCTTCCCATTATTTCGCTGCTGGCTGGTCTGTTGCAAATCGCTGTCGGCGCCCTCAATATCGCTTCCGTTATCAAGTACCTGCCTTTTCCGGTGCTGACCGGCATCATGGACGGCATTGCCATTCAGATCATTTTTGGCCAGTTACCGGCCATGCTGGGCTATCCTGCCGGAACTTCATGGACGGCGCTTTTCAGCACAGTGCCACCTTCCGCTCTGGTCGCCGGCATTGGCCTCGTCACGCTGGCCGTGCTTTTTGCCAGCGCGCGCTGGATCAAGGCCATACCGCCGCAAATCGCCGGCTTGCTGCTTGGAGCCTGCATGTTCCATCTGCTGCTCAATCTTCGGCCGGGCAGTGAGGGCGAAACACTGGTTCAAGGCAACTTCGTCGCCTTCTCACCAGAACGTGTGTTGGCGAGTTTCAATCTGCTGCTCGACGGCGATATCGCCAGATTACTGCCGCTCCTGGCGACCATCGCCGTCACCGTCGCCATCGTCGCCACGGTACAAAGCCTGTTGTCACTGTCGCTGGCGGATTCGCTCGCCAACCAGCGCAGCAATACCAGCCGCGAAATGATTGCCCAGGGCATTGCCAACACACTGACCAGTCTGGCCGGTGGCTACGCCAGCGCCGGATCGGCCGCCCAAGTGCGCGCCCATGCCCGCTTTGGCGGGGGCAGCAGCCTGGCGCACGGACTCTGTGCCATATTGGTCTGCTTTTTCTTGTTCCTGCTAACGACGACAAACGGCGCGATTCTGCGCTCCATCCCACTGTGCGTCATGGGCGCCATCCTGGTGCACGTCGGCATCGGCATGACCGACAAATGGACGCTGACCACGCTGCGGCGCTTGCAAAAAAGCGAGGACGGCGAAGAGCGCACCAACCTCAGCCAGGATTTTTTCCTGGCCGTGCTGGTCACCACCCTGACCGTCGTCCTCAACCCGACCTATGCCTTGTTACTCGGCATGGCCGCCGCCTTCCTGATTTTTCTCAATCGATCCAGCGCCTCGCTGGTGCGACGACGTATCACGGGGCTACAGCGACGTTCGATGAGCCAGTGGTCCAAACACTGCGAACAATTGCTGCAGGAACATGGCCGGGATATCGTCATTCTGGAGCTGCAACAGCCCGTATTTTTCGGTTCGGCCGACCGCGTGCTGGAAATCGTCGAAGCTGAAGCACAGCAAGCGCGCTACATTATCCTCGACCTCAAGCGCGTGCCCTATATCGATGGCACCGGCGCCCTGGCCTTGCGCCGCGCCGCCGAAAAACTCCAACTCGATGGCAAACATCTGCGGCTCGCCCACATGCGGGGATGCATTGCCAAAGCCATGCGCGATTTTGGCGCCCTGGCCGCATTTGCCGAAACCGCTATCCTGCCGATTACCGAGGATGCACTGGCAATAGTCGAATTCGAAATGCTGCGCGACATCGGCACCAGCGAACTTGACGGCCATGAAATCGCACTTAACCAGAGTGCACTGGGATTCGGGCTGAGCGCTGACGAGTGCACTGTCTTGGAGGATTGTTTCGAACACCGCAGTTTCAGCCAGGACGAACACCTCATTCGCGATGGCGACCCCAGTGGCGGGCTTTTCCTGTTGCTCTCCGGCGTCGTTGAAATCTCCAAACAGCTCGGCGAATCTTCCATACGGCTATCCATCATCCATCCCGGCGCCTTTTTCGGCGAAATGGCCATGATCACCAATTCACCACGTTCTGCCGATGTTTTCGCCCAGAGTGACGGACTCTGCGCCTATCTCTCGATTGAGCGTTTCCACCAACTCGAATCCAGCCACCCGGAACTGGCGCGGAAAATAGTCCGCAATCTCTATCTGACTCTGGCTGATCGTCTGCGGCAAACTTCCAGCATGGCGCGGGAATTGGCCGAATAGGCCAAGTCTTCAGGCCTTGCGCTGCACAAGCCAGGCAATAAGCTCATCCAATGGCATGGGGCGGCCGTAGTAATAGCCCTGGATTTCATCGCATCCCATCTGGCGCAGCATTTCGAGTTGCTCTTGGGTTTCGACGCCCTCGGCAATGACCAGCATGTCAAGCTGGTGACCGAGCGGAATGACCATTTGCGGGATATTGACCCGCGAATTACCGGAAGACATGTTCCAGATAAAAGATTGATCGATTTTGAGCCGGTTGGCCGACAAGCGCCCCAGATAAGAGAGCGAGGAATACCCCGTACCGAAATCGTCGATGGCCACAGAGATGCCACGCGCGCGCAACTGGCGCAATGAATCCTCGACATGGCTGAGCCCCATGACCGCCACCGATTCGGTCACTTCCAGTTCCAGCCACTCGGGCGCGACGCCAACATCGTCAAGGGTCTGGAATACCTCATGGATAAAACCAGGCTGGCGGAACTGGTTAGTCGACACATTGACCGCCATACGAATACAACTATGTCCGGCGGCCTCGATTTTGCGGCTGGCCTCAAGCGCCGTGCGTAACACCCAGGAACCCAGACTGATGATGAGACCGGATTGTTCGGCCACCGGAATGAAAACATCAGGCGGAATCGACTTGCCCGCCGGTGTCCGCCAGCGCAACAAGGCTTCCACACCAATAACCCGGCCGCTTTCGAGATCAACCTGGGGCTGATAAACCACAAAGAGCATCTCCTGGCTGAAGGCATGCCGCAAATCGTGCAGGAGCTGCGTGCGTTCACGCGTGCTGACGGCAATTTCCGGCGAATACCAGGCAAACTGCCCCTGGCCATTCTCCTTGGCACGCTTGACGGCAATCGAGGCATCCTTGAGCAGGGCATCCCCTTCGCCAGAATCGCTCACCTTGCTGCTGACCAGTCCTACCGACATGCTGACCGGACGCTTGACCCCTTCAATTTCGAAAATCGCATTGAAGAAATCCTGCAGACTTTCCGGGCTGACGTCGGCTTCGTCGCCAAGGATGGCAAAGGTGTCGTTGCTGATGCGGGCAATGGTGCAGCAATCGCCAAACCGTGTTTCCAGGCGTCGGGCAATGGCATCAAGCAACAGGTCGCCATAACGGTGACCGAGCATGTCGTTGATTTCGGCAAACTGGTCGACATCAAGCAGGGCAACAACAAAATCTGTCCCCCCTTGTGCAGAGCCTGCAAGACGTTGGTTAACAGCTTCGATGAAATGGGCACGATTGGGCAATCGCACGAGCATGTCGTTATAGGCAATCTTGCGCAAGGCATCGACCAGACGAACGTTATCGCCACAAATGGCGATATTGGTGCAGAACACCTCAAGCAAACGCTGGTCAATCTCTCGCAGACTCCGGCTGCATTCGATAAAGACGGCAAAATCGTGCGAATTGCGTCCCGGGAAAAAGAGCGAAACACAGTTGGGTTCAACAATGCTGCGCTGCTGGCGCAAACACTTGAGCAAACCATCCACCACCAGCGAATGCTTCACTTCGACCAGTCGCTGACCCATAAAGCAGGAAAAATGGCCGGTCGCCGCAATCACCACGCAGGATTCGGCCGCGTCGCCATCATTGTTCTCGGCGCGGGCGCACAGCATGCCCTCCGGCGCAACGCCAATGAAAGCCGCGATCTGGGTAATGACGCCGGTGGAGAATTCCTGCACCCCGGCCTCGGAAATAAACTGGTTGCTGGCACTGATGATGTGCTCGAGACCGACGCGGCTGGCATCCAGACGGCAAAGCTGATCGTAGGAGCGGATCGCCGCCGTCAAAGTGGTAAACATCTTTGGCCGGGTCAATTCGCTTTTGGTCTTGTAGTCGTTGATGTCGTAACGACGGATAGTCTCGATTTCAGGTGCGTAACCCGGCTGACCGGTGCGCAAAATGATGCGGGGGTTGAATAAGCCAAGTTCGTTGCGGATGCGGCCGATGGCAGCCAGGCCGGCATCCTCGGTCTCCATCACCACATCGAGCAGAATGACCGCCACATTCTTCTCGCGCTTTAGCAACTCGATGGCCTCTTCCGCCGAATAAGCGTGCAGGAAAGAGAGCGGACGCTCAAGAACAGCCACGCCGCGCAAGGCGTATTCAGTCGCCTGATGGACGTCCCGATCATCGTCGACAATCAGGATACGCCAGGGCATCTCTTCGGCATTGGCCACCTTCGGCAACTCGGAGGGCGGGTCCTCGCGGAAACCGACCAGTTCATTGCCGGATGGGTTATCGCTGGTATTGCCGGATAAAATCATGATGGGCTCTTGAAAGACGTGGCCGACACGAAGATTCTAATCCTGCAATCGACGGCGGAGCAATCGTAATTGCGCTCATTTCCGCAAAATTCGGGGCAGTCGCCGTTGCGCATCTGCGCAATCTTGCCGTGCAAAGCACTTTCAGAAGGGTTTTCGGCAGTCTCTTGGGCTAAACTAGTACGAAAGTATTCACTCGACAAGCCGCCATGCAGCCCAAATGAAAGCCAACGCCAGCTCTCCCGTCGATAGCCTGCTATCTGCCGTGCGCGAATCGCCGGATCTCGAAAGTTGCGCCCAAGCTTTCGGCAAAGCCATCAGCCTCCTGGCCGGTGCAGAAATCTGTTTCATCAATCTGCATGATGCTGCACGCAACGTTCTGAAATGCGTTCATGTCGTCCTGCCCCCCGAAATGGAGCACCTGCGACCCACCTACACCAATTTTATCTTTTCTGCCGGCAGCGACAATCACCGCGCTTTTGCCGAAAAATCCATCATCAATATCAATCCGGAAAACCGCAACACCTTCTCTGCAGCCAGCCAGATGGCCATGGATCGCTGGAAACTGCGGCAAATCGTCATTCTGCCGCTGTTGACACTGGCTGAACACCGGGTTTGTGCCGGTTCAGTAGCGCTGATGGTGCGCAACAAGGAAATTGTCCCCGAAAAAATCGAGGCGCTCTGCCAATGGCTCGGCGAAGAGGTCATGCTGCTTTATCTGCACATGAACTACCGGGCAATTTCAGAAGGCGCCACCAGTGTCCGTGATGCCGAGACCGAAATCGACAGCATGCTCGAATTCGTGGCCGAAACCGCCAACCTGACCAATATCGAGGAGATCCACCCAGCCGTACTGGAGGAATTTGTCACCCGCTTTGACCAGGATTTCGGTGCTATCTGGATGGTTGCAGGCAAAAATTTGCAATGTGTCGCCAGCCATGCCATCAATCCGAATATCGCCTGGTTCAAGCACTGGCAGAAAGTGGCGGCAGAACATCCCTATTCCGCCACCGACGCCCGCGATGGCGCCGTCAGTTACGTTTTTCACATCGGCCAGCACTTGATGCTGGAAGACATCCCCACCACCCGCAACCTGTCGATGCCGAAAAAGGATGCCAAACTGGTCGGCATTTCCGAAAGCTTGCTCTCGGCGCTGGTCTACCCGATACGCCGGCGCGGCAAGCCCATCGGTGTTCTTGGCCTCTACAGCCTGCGCAAGAGCCGGGGTTTGAGCGCAACCGAAGTCGAAAGAATCAGCTACTGGAGCGATTTTCTCGGCGCCGTCATTGAAAATGCCAAAATCCACTCCCGCCTGGAAGCACGCTCGGCCGAACTGGCGCGCAGCAATGCCGAACTGGCGTCAACACTCGAATCGCTGCGGCAAACTCAGGAAGACCTGTTGCGCTCGAAAAAGCTTTCGGCACTGGGCGCCATCGTCGCTGCCGTCGCACACGAACTCAACACCCCGATTGGCAACGCCGTATCGATTGTATCCACCGTCGAAGACGACATTGCCAGCTTCGAGCAGGCCATCAAAGAAGGCTTGCGCCGCTCCACCCTCGAACAATTCGTGCAGGATGCCAAATTCGCCAATGGCATGATCGAGCGCAATCTCAAGCGTGCCGCCTGTCTCATTCAGGATTTCAAGGAAATCGCCGTCGACCGCACAACCGCGCAGCACTTTGCCTTCAATCCCAGCGAAGCGATCCGGCAAATGGCATTCGAGCTCAGCCGTGAAAAGGGCAGTATTCCGATCGACGTGCACTTGCCGGAACCCGGCGACATCACCTGCGACACTTATCACAACCCTTTCTGCCAGGTGGTGAACAACCTGACCAGCAACGCCATGCTTCACGCTTTTCATGGTCGCTCATCCGGACACATCTGGATCGAGGTTGCCGAAACAGAGAACGACAATATTCGTGTACGGGTGACCGACGACGGCATCGGCATTCCCGAAGATCACCTTGATCGCGTTTTCGACCCCTTCTTCACCGCCCGCCTCGGCAAGGGACGCAGCGGCCTCGGGCTTTACGTCTGCTACAACATCGTCACCTCGGTGCTGGGAGGCGACATCGAGGTCAGTAGCGAACTTGGTATCGGCACTACTTTTACCTTTACCTTCCCGAAGAAAGCTCCGGTCGGCGATGCGGTTCCAGTCAAGGCGATGCAGCGCTGAAGCTGGGAAACCAGTTGACCACGGGAAATGCCGGTTTGGAAAAACGGCCTGGCCAATCCCCTTAACCGTCTTACTTCAGGCGTTTCAGCGTCGAGGACTCATCAGAAAATATTTTCGCATCGTGCTCGGCAATAAAGCGCTGCAAAGCTTGCTGATCGGCAGACAGTTTCACCACAGTAATAAATTTACCGGCATGCGCTTCGCCGGCAATCAGGCCCTGATTAACGGCCTTTTCCATGAATTTGTGATCCGGCGCCCAAAACGTCAGCGTCCCGTTCTCGGCAATGCGAAATTTCCAGATATAGTAAAAAACCCGATCCTTCTCGCTCAGGCGGATGCTCAGATAATCCTTGCCCGCCAATGTTGTTGCCGAAGCCTGATAGGACTCGCTCTTCAAAGCCCCCTTATCGTCCAATTCCACCTGCAACAATTTCAAGCCGTTTTCTTCGTTGCCGATGTGCAAATAGACTTGTTCTTTCTGATCCCGATGCACCCAGGTTCCCAGCAAGGGATGACCAAGTGGCAAGGCGGCAAAGGGCGAGAGCGGAATATTCGATTCGACGCAACCCGCCAGTAATGTGCAGAGGAAGAAAAGAAGCGTGGTTCTCATCGGCAATCAACTCCTTTACACAAACCAAAACTCTCTTTAATGACGCACCATATCGCGCACCATCTCGGTAATGAGCCGGAAATCGAGCTTGCCACTACCAGACTTGGGCATTTCTGGAATAACGACAAAACGGCTGGGTAGCTCGATGGGCGTCAGCTTTTCCGCCAGTTTTTTCTGGATGTCTTTCTCGTCGATTTCCTGCGTCACTGCTGCGACAATCCTGGCACCCCGCAGGGCATCAGGGATCTCCACAACACAACATTCGACGTCTGGCATCAAAAATGTTTCCAGCACATTTTCGACCTTGACCAGCGAAACCATTTCGCCACCAATCTTGAGAAAGCGCTTGAGGCGACCGACATGCCAGAGAAAACCGTCTTCATCGAGATAGCCCATATCGCCAGTGTCATACCAGCCGTGACGAATACTCTGGGCGGTCTGCTCGAAATCGTCAAAATACCCTTTCATCACATTGTCACCCTTGACCAGAATCTTGCCGGTCACACCCACCGGGCAATTCTCGTCCGTCTCATAATTTTCCACCCGCACGGTAACGCCCGGAATCGGCTTGCCGACACTGCCCGGCCGGTTATTTTCCGGCGTATTGACGGCAATCACCGGGCTGGTTTCTGTCGCACCATAGCCTTCGAGCAAAATCTTGCCGTGTTTCTCCATGAAGCCCTGACGCAAAGCCTCCGGGCATTTGTCGGCACCGGCCAGCATGATCCTGCAGGTCTCGAAATCACCCGGCTTGGAATTGCGCAAATAGCCCCAGAAAAAAGTCGGTGTGCCGGCGAAGAGCGTCACCTTCTCTTCACGCACCACTTCGCAAACCGTTTTGAAATCGAGCGGATTGGCATAGGTGACGAGGGTCATGCCGACGCAAAGTGGCACCCAAAGATTGGCGGTCTGCCCAAAGACATGGAAAAAGGGCAGATTGGCGAGAAAAATATCTTCGGGAACGAAGTGGTAACACTCGGTCACGCTATCGACGTTCTGGCTGATATTGCGGTGCGACAACTGCACCGCCTTGGGTTCGCGTTCACTGCCACTGGTAAAGAGAATGAGCAGGGTATCGTCTTCCTGGCCACCATGAATGCGGCGCAGAATCATGTCAACGGGCAGCATCGCCTTGACCAGCGCCGCCGCCTTGTCCAGCGCCGAAACCGAGGCCATGACATCCTCAAGGTAAACCATGCCATCAACGTGTGGACAGTTGATCTTTTGGCAAAAAGCGCGCGAAGTGATGATGGTTGAAAAATCGCACTTCTTTTGCGCAAAGCGGCAATTGGGCTCGGCTCCAGTCGAATAATTGATCATGACCGGAATGCGGCCGGAAAAAAGCGTTCCCAGAACGGCCAAAATCGACCCCGCTGAATTGGGCAGCAAAATACCGATAAAACCCTTGCGGTAGGCATCCAGCTTTTTGGCCAGAATCAGCGCGCCGATGAGCGCCTTTTTGTAGGTCAGCCGCTTGCCGGTCGAGCGGTCGGCAATGGCCAGATTGTTCTCATATTTCTTGGCCGTGCGTACAAACTGATGATGCAACAGCATGATGGTCGTCCCTCGCCTGCGCTGTGATGCGAAATTGTAATATTCATTTCAAACATTGCCCACAGGCGGCGCGATGATTCTTTATCCTGCCTGCGAAAAACCGCCTTGCGCCGACAGGCGGTCAAAAAGGGTTTTGATCATTCCCGCCGTCGCGCCCCAAATGAAGTAGTCGCCATAGGGAATGGCATGAAAATGCCGCATCGCTCCCCGGTAAAAAAGGGAATGCTGCTTGTGGTTGGCCGGATCGAGTACAAATGCCAGCGGCACCTCAAAGACCTCATCGACCTCAAAAGGATCGGTGCGCAAATCAAAGGGCGGCGACACCTGCGCCACCACCGGCGTCACCCGAAACCCCGTGCCGGTACGGTATTCCGGCAAATAGCCGAGGAGCGAAATCCTCTCGCTCGACAAACCAACCTCTTCCTCGGCTTCACGCAGCGCCGTGTGCAGGGGCGAAATATCGCCCTCATCAACATGGCCACCGGGAAAACTCACCTGCCCAGGATGATCTTTAAGGTGCGCAGCACGCCGCGTCATCAACAGGGTGTGTCCATCTTCGCGCAACACGATCGGCACCAGCACGGCGGCCGGTGTCATGGGAATATCGGCGATCCAATCCTCCTGCACCACTTCGCCTTCATCTGGTGTCGCCAGCAAAACCGCCCGAAGGCGTTCAATATCGATTTTCATGCCTCGATTTTTATCGATTCCGTTTCAATTTCGGCATGCACCGACCGCAATGCATCACGCAAGGTTTCTTCGGGCAACACGTTGATACGCGTTGCCACCAGATCAGCCGCCTCGACCGCTCCAACCGGCAGCCGTTTGCTATCGATGGCCGCAATCAGAACCGCAGAAGCGCCGACAATCTGAAGGATCAGTTGCCTCTCG
>JAGTRX010000206.1 GCA_018262285.1 Pseudomonadota bacterium
CGTTCAGAAATTCTCCTGTCATTACGAGGCCGACCTGGACCGCAGCGGGCGCAGTGTGCTGGATATCCGGCCGCTGCTCTGGAAAGACGGATGGCCCATTGCGGGCGATAATTTTCAGGAAGGCACCTATCAGATCCAGTCCGAACGCAGCGGCTACGCGCTGGAGCTGGCGGTGGATTTCGTGAGGATGGCCAGCGGTATGCGCGGCTTTGGCCCGCCAAGCGGACCCGTGACTCCAATTCCGCCACAGGATCTCACTGAGGTTTCTAAGAACTGGCCGATCGGCAACGTTGATATCCGGATTGGCGACTACATGTTCCGGCCCCATCAAAAATGGACGATCACGCCAGTCGCCAACGCCGGCGGATATCCCGGCTCGCCGTATTTCAAGCTCACAATCGCGGGTACAGATCGAACATTGGCGGCAACCGCCGACAGTGAAGTTGTAGCTGTTCCCGCATTCACAGGCAGCCCTGAGCAATTGTGGCGCATCGATCCGTTAACCGATGGCACGTATCGCATCATGCCCAAGTCAATGCCCAATTCCAAAGAACCCGTGGCCCTGACCGCGGTAGGCCGCAGTACGCCGACGCTGGCCAAATTCGATCCCAAGAGCGATAAGGCTCGCTGGATCTTTAGAAGGCCTTGAGATTTTCCAGCCAATTCGCGCGGGTTCGCACGGTGCGTGATATACTGTCACCAAAATTTGTCATAAAAATGTGACATGTAACGTGCTAGAGTCGTTTTTGGGGGTGCTGGAAAACGTTTGTTGCTCGCTGACTGCGCTGAAATATTGCCAAACGATACCGCCAACGCCTCGATTTATTTTGACTGGCGCTGAGATTCCGGAACCGGATTGTTGAGGAGGAATTGGTAAGGAGATCCGCCATGAGACTGAATTGGAATATTGTGGAAAAGATTGGCTTTCCCGTTGCCTTGTGCATGCTTTTCAGCCTGGCGCTGGCTCAAGATCGCGTGGCCACTCAGTCCGGCACGGGTCCACAACGTCGCATTGGGGGCGATTACGTCGACGATCGCGTACAGTTGCGCGAGTATCACTTCAAAGATACAGATGAGACTCTTCCGTATGCGGTGTTTGTTTCCACAAAAGTCACCAAAGACAAGAAGGCTCCCCTGGTCCTCGCGCTGCATGGATTCAGCGGCAATCACGGCACCTTCATGCGCACCCAGTGCGTGGATGAAGCAGAAAAGAACGGCTACATTCTCGTAGGCGCAATGGGCTACAGCCCCGGCGGTTCGTTCGGCATGCCGATGAACGCGCGCGGCGGTCCCGGCAGTCGGTCTAAGCCAGCCGGACCCGTTGGTGCCCCAAGCCCGACCGACGGTCAAGCGCCTCGGCCTCAGCCGGAAGTTGGGGCGACTCGCGATGGTCAGCCCGGACGCGGCATGTTCATGGGTACGGGGAATGGCCCCGGAGGAACAAAGGAGACCGATCCGGCCAAGATTGCCGAACTGAGCGAGAAGGACGCGATGTATGTTCTGGAAATGGCCCGCAAGGAATTCAATGTCGACGACAACCGCATCTACCTGATGGGTCATTCTCTGGGTGGCGGCGGTGCGCTGCATATGGGCGAGAAATACTCGACGATTTGGGCTGCGGTCGCGGGATTGGCTCCGGCAGCTTTCGGCTTCCAGTGGAGCGCAGACCAGAAGCTCAAGAACGTTCCGCTGTTGATCATCGTAGGTGAAAACGACAGGCTGGTTACCGGTTCTCAACAGTTGGCAGAACAACTCAAAGGCCTGAGCTTCCACGTCGAGTACAAGTCGTTGCCCGGACTGGATCACGGTGGGATTATCGGGGGCAGCATGCCGGATGTGTTCAGTTTCTTCAATCAACACACCCGCCTTCGCTAAAGCTTCGGCGAGCTTGCCAGCCGAAGCCTTGGCGAAGGCGGGCGGAGATGAATATGGAATACCAACAAGGCAATGTCGTAATCGATGGTGTCAAAATCCACTACTACCGTTCCGGCGGGAAGAAACCGCCTATTTTGCTGCTGCACGGTGCAACGGACGACGGGCTTTGTTGGGGCCGGACTGCGTCAGAACTTGCGGAACGATATGATGTCATCATGCCGGACGCGCAAGGGCATGGGCTTTCCGATAGATTAGGCGGCGATTTTACTTTCGAAAACCATACGAAACAGGCTGCCGGTCTGGTCAGAGAACTGGGGCTGGAAAGACCGATCATTATGGGGCATTCCATGGGGGCCGGGACAACCTGCAACGTAGCGATGGAATACCCAGAATTGCCCAAAGCCATTATCCTTGAAGACCCGGCCTGGGGCATGTTTCCGCCAAAACCGGAAAACGTGGAAACAGTCAGAAAAAACCACGAGGAAATACGGACCTATCAAACGGAAGTAGCCAGACTGCCGCTCGAAAATATAAAAGCCAGGTGCCGCAAAGACAACCCGACCTGGCCTGAAGATGAAGTAATAACCTGGGCAAATTCCAGGAAACTGTGGGACAAGGCACTTTTTGACAGGATCGGTGTTCCTTCACGCCCCTATGAAGAGATCGTCACCAGGATTGAATGCCCTACCTTACTCATCATCGCGGAAAGAGGCATCGTGTCCAGAGAAACGGCAGAAAACGCAGCCAGGCTATGGAAGTCCAAAGCGCCGTTCAAGTGGGTATACATCAAAGATGCCGGGCATAGCATACGCCGCGAGCAATACCCAGCCTTCAAAAAGGCGCTGTATGACTGGCTGGATACGCTGAAATAGCAGCTCGGTTGCATTAAGCATGCACCGACATGCCCTGAGAGGAGGCAAAGTGCCTAAATCAAATTCGGAAAACAGCTGCAAACTCAATCGTCGCGAAGCGCTGCTGCTGTCGGCTACCGCAGGCGTGGCCGCGCTTGCCGGCACAGCCTGCGGCTCGGGCGACAGCAAGAATACAACGGCATCCCAGGCGACGGCAGCGAGCTGCAGCACGCCGCGGACCGCTGCTGCAAATACGCAGTATGGAAAGGTGCGCGGCTACATCGAGGATGGCGTCCTGACGTTCAAAGGCGTTCCATATGGGGCGAACACAGGAGGCGAGAACCGGTGGCTTCCCGCCAAACCACCCCAACCGTGGGAGGACGAGTACCCCGCCCTGACCTATGGTCCTAATTGCCCGCAGCACCTGCACGACTGGTCGAGCGAACAGACGTTCCTTCAGCAGTGGACCGACGGCTGGCAGAGCGAGGACATGCTCAAGGTGAACATCTGGACGCCCAGCTTGACCGGCAAACGCCCGGTGATGTTCTATATTCACGGCGGCGGTTTTTCCTTTGGATCGGCATACGAGCTCGCATCGCAGGATGGGGCACAGATGGCCAGGCATCACGACGTCGTGTCCGTGACGGTCAATCACCGCCTCAACATACTAGGATTCCTTGACTTATCTTCGATCGGCGGACCGGCCTATAGCGATTCGGTGAACGTCGGCATGACCGATCTGGTGGCGGCGCTTCGCTGGGTTCGGGACAACATCGCCAATTTCGGCGGCGATCCGGGTTGCGTCATGATTTATGGCCAGTCGGGCGGCGGCTCCAAGGTCACCACG
>JAGTRX010000104.1 GCA_018262285.1 Pseudomonadota bacterium
CCCTTGCCGGTTTTCAAGACCGGTGCAATCGACCACTCTGCCACACCTCCGGGCACGCGCATTGTAGCGCCAAAGCGTATAAATCGTCAGCGCCGGTTTTGATTGCAACTTTCCGCCACCTACTTTAGTCTTACTCGCAGTGTTTTCTTTCGGAGATTTACCATGCAAGACCAGTTTCAAATCAACTCTGCTGCCGTAGGACAGGATATTGCCCTTCAACAAAATCGTGTCCTGAGAAACACCTACATGTTGCTCGGGGTTTCCATGCTGCCCACCATCCTGGGCGCCCTGATTGGCGTACAAGTCGGCTTCGGGCTGATTCCCGGCCGCCCCTTCATTTCTCTGCTGGTCTTTTTGGGAATCGCCTTTGCCTTCATGTGGGGCATCGAGCGCACCAAAAACAGTGGCTGGGGCGTTGCACTGCTGCTCGGCTTCACCTTCTTCATGGGACTCATGTTGTCGGGCATTCTGCGAAGCGCTCTCGGCTTTTCTAACGGCGGTACGCTCATTGCCATGGCCGCCGGCGGCACCGGCGCAATTTTCCTGACGCTATCCGGCATTGCCGCCAGTACCAAGCGCGATTTCACCAACATCGGCAAATTCCTCTTTATCGGTTTGGTTCTGGTGGTATTGGCCATGCTGGCCAATATGTTCTTCCAGATTCCAGCAATGTCGCTGGCCATTTCCGGCGTTTGCGTCCTGCTCTTTTCCGGCTACATCCTGTACGACATCAGCCGCATCGTACACGGCGGCGAAACCAACTACATCACCGCCACGCTGGCCGTTTATCTGGACATTTACAACCTTTTCGTCCATCTGCTTAATCTGTTGATGGCTTTGTCCGGCGAACGCGACTGAGCGCACAAGAGGCATGGACAAGGCGGCCTGCGGGCTGCCTTTTTCATTTCTCGAACAGCGCCACCGATTCAACATGCGCCGTTTGCGGGAACATATTGACCGCCCCTATCGCCCGGAATCGATAGCCTTGCACATGGACGAGCACGCCCGCATCACGCGCCAGTGTGGCCGGATTGCAGGAGACATAGACGATGCGGCGCGGTGCGCAATTTTCCGGCAACGCCTTGATCAGTTCGATTGCCCCTTCCCGTGGCGGATCAATGAGCATCTTGTCGAAGGAACCCAACGCGGCCAGTGATTCCGTGGTGCATTCAAATAGATTGGCCACAGCAAAGTGGGCCTTTTCCTGCAGGCCGTTGGCAAGCGCACCTTCCACGGCACGTCGCATCAGGCCTTGGCTGCCTTCCAGCCCCAACACATCAGCCCCAAGACGCGCCATCGGCAGGGAAAAATTGCCCAGGCCGCAAAACATGTCAGCGATGCGCTCACCCGGTTGCGGATCAAGCAAACGCATCGCCCGGCGCACCAGAATGCGATTGACCGCATGATTGACCTGGGTAAATTCAGTCGGCCGAAAATCCAGTTCGAGCCCGAATTCCGGCAGAACGTAGGACAAACGAGCCTCAGGCGGGTAGAACAGGTAAGCGCTATCCGGCCCCTTGGGTTGTAAGTAGAACGCCACGCCATAGCGGTCGGCAAATTCGCGCAACAAGCTCTTATCGGCAACATTGAGCGGTTCGAGGATGCGCAGCACCAGCGCCGTGCAGCGTTCGCCCACCGCCAGTTCGACCTGCGGCAAGCGCTCGCTGACAGACAATTTGGCCAGCACAGTACGAAGCGGCATCAGCAAATCCGAAACGTGCGGCGGCAAAACGGCGCAGGAGCGCATATCGGCAATATAACTACTGCGCTTTTCGTGAAAGCCGATCAACATGCCGGCCTTTTTGGAAACTTTGCGTACTCCCAGACGGGCGCGATGCCGGTAAGCCCAGGGCGAACCATGCACAGGCGACAGAATTTCCTCCGGCCGAACCCGGCCAATATGCCAGAGGTTATCTTCCAGCACGCGCTGCTTGACCGCGACCTGCGCCGAAGACTCCATGTGCTGCAGGGCACAGCCACCACAAATATTGAAATGCGGGCAAAGCGGCATCACCCGCTGCGATGAGGCCTGCAGCACCTGAACCAGATGCGCCATCTCGAAATTGGGCTTTTTGCGAAAACTGGCATATTCGACGCACTCTCCCGGCAATGCGCCATCGACAAAAATCGCCTTGCCTTCCCGCCTGGTAACTCCGCGCGCCTCATGGTCGAGTGATTCAATGCGTCCAACCGGCATGAAAATGTTCCCGAAAAAGCGTAGATTTTAACAACGCCACGCAGCATGCGTTAGAATTGTGATCATGGCCACGGAACTCTTTACTTCCTGGGGCGATTATCAGATCGCCATTGACCGCTTGCTGGCGCTCGCCCAGCATGAACTGCGCATTTACGACAAAAATCTGGTACAGCTCAAACTGGAAAATCCAGCGCGCATCGAAATGCTCAAGCGCCTGTTGGCCAATAGCCGTGGAATTACGCTGCGAATTACCCTGCGCGACGCCGGGCACTTGCGCGACCAATCGCCCCGCCTGATGGAATTGCTACGCAACAACGGCCACCGCATGGCCATCACTGAAACACCGGAAAACCTCGCCCACCTGCGTGACGGCATGATTCTGGCCGATGACAGCAATGGCCTCATCCTTTTCGACCAGGATCAGCCGCGTTGCAAACTCATCGTCGACGATATTGGCGGAACAAGCGCCTATCTGCGCCGATTCGAAGAGATCTGGCAAGAGGGCGGACACCCCTTCAGCGCCAGCGTCGCCGGTTTGTAATTCAAGTGAATTCCGGCCAGTTTTGCACAAAAAGCAACGATAATTGCGGCAGCGCAACATTTTTTGCTGCCATTTGCCCAAAATCGCTGTAAAATTCACGCCGGTCGAACTAAGCGACCTCAAAAATTTTTTTGGTCTGTGCTTTAAGTTTCTTATCGATAAGGAAATGAAAATGAAGAAGTCTCTGCTTATTACCGCTATGCTGGCCGTTGCTCTTGCTGCTTGCTCCAAGCCTGCTGAAACCACTACTACTGCTGCCCCCACCACCACCACGACTGCTGCCGTGACCACGACTACCGTCGCTGCTCCGGCTGCTGACGCTGCCAAGCCGGCTGACGCTGCCGCCGCTCCCGCTGGCGATGCCGCCAAGGACGCAGCCAAGGACGCCATCAAGGACGCCGCCAAGGAAGTTGCCAAGGACGCCGTCAAGGACGCCGCCAAGGAAGTCACCAAGGACGCCGCCAAGGATGCCCTGAAGAAGTAATTTGTTTATTTGTAATGAAAAGCGGGGCTTCGGCTCCGCTTTTTTTTATTCCATCAACGGTAAGCGCCGCTTATATTTGCCGCCAGCCAAACCCCTCCTGCTGACAGGCCACGCCAACCCACTCCCGCTCGCAGCCCAGTTCATCTGCCAGTGCCCTCACCGCCAGCTCCGGCAAATTATTCTGCTTGCTAAGATGCGCCGCCACCAGATGACGCAGGCGCGAACAATCCAGCCGCACCAGCAATTGCGCCGCCGCGCTGTTTTCCAGATGCCCCAAACGCCCGGCAATACGGCGCTTGAGCGACCAGTGATATTGCGAAGCCGCCAGCATCGCCTCATCATGATTGCACTCCAACACCAGCGCTTCACAACCGGTCAACATGGCGCACATGTGCGGCGTCACCTCGCCAGCATCGGTCAACACACCAAGCCTGACATTGCCGTCGGAAAAAACGAATTGCACCGGCTCACGGGCATCGTGCGGCACCGGAAAAGGCAGAACCTCCAGATCACCCAGTGCCAGAGGGCTATGACTGTCAATGACGCGGCAATCAACGCCTTCCACCTGTGCCGCACAGGCCTTAAGCGTGCCACCACTCATCCAGACCGGCAGAGCAAATTTTCGCGCCAGACGAAAAACGCCTGAAACATGGTCGGCGTGTTCGTGCGTTACCACAATCCCGCCGAGTTGATCGGGGAGAACGCCCAGACTTGCCATCCGGCGCGTTGCTTCACGCACACTGAAACCGCAATCGAGCAGAAGGCGGGTCGCGCCTGATTCAACCAGCAACGCATTGCCTGAACTGCCGCTACCAAGGGAAGAAAAACGTATCATTTGAAAAAAACCGGACAAAATCTGCGGTCGGATTATGAGCTTGAATCATCACTCATCCAAGCCAAATCTCAGCGCTGCGGCCTGCTAGAATGAGGAGGTTGGCAATGCGTCGGGAAACCGGGAATGAAGCAGAGAATGCTATCGAAACGGCTGAATATGCTAGCGGTTGTGCTTATTTTGCTGACCGTGCTATGCACAGAGTTGCTGTTTCGCAGCGGCCAGCTTGCCATGCTGGAATACCCTTGGAGCGATTTGTGGTTCCGTCTTGCCGGCCAAACCCACGCCGCCAGGCACCTGACTGTGGTCGAAGTCGATGAGGAAACGCTCGACCTTTATCCCGATGACCCGGTTCCTTTCTGGACGCCCCATTTCGCCAAAGCCACCGGAGTTCTGCAAGCTGCCGGCGTCAAACTGATCGGCCTTGATTTCATCTTTCATTCCAGCCCGGAAATCTGGCTCGGTCGTTATGGTGCCCATGAGGCCAGCCGCAATTACAACCAGAGTTTCCGGCAAACCCTCGCGCAGGGAAGAATCATTCTCGGCGGCGCCCAGCCGGTCAAGGAAGCGCGCCTGCCAGCGTCGGAATATGTCCTCTCCCTGCCTGATTTCGATATTACCGGTCACATTGGCGCCACCGATCTGGTCTTCGACAACGATGGCACCCTGCGCCGCATCACGGCCATGGCACCGGGCGCCAGGCATGCCGGCGCTGACGAGGCAAAACTGCTCTCCTTCCCGATGCTGCTGGCCGTCAAAGCGAGCGGACAGGATCCCGCCGCCGCTTCCTGGAAATTCGGCCAGCGCCAGATCCGCGCCGATGATCCGCCCTGGCTGTTACCCTATTTGGGGCCGCCCGACAGCATTCCACGCCTGTCGATGAAGGAATTGCTGGTCGATAATGCCCTGGCCAACCCGAAAGTGCAGGCATTGCGCGACCGCGTCGTCATCGTTGGTGCCCGTTACGCCAGCACCAACGACGCCCACCTGACCCCCTATGGTCACGGCGTTTTCAATGCCCGCCAGATGCCAGGCCCGGAAATTCACGCCCAGGCCGCCGAAGCCCTGCTCACCGGCCATTTCATTGATCCGCTGACGCCGGGGCTGCGCATCCTGAGTTTTGTTCTGCCACTGTTGTTCGCCGCCTGGCTGTGGATGCGGCTGACCATGTGGCGTGGCCTGCCTCTGCTGCTGGGCATGCTCGCACTCGCCGCCCTGATTGGTTTCGCCCTGCATCGCCTGTCCATCAGTTTTCCGGTCGCCCATCTGCAGTTGGCGCTCATCGTTCTTTTTGTGGCGATTTACGGCATGCGCTTCAGTTTTGGCGAAAGCGAGCGCAACCTTATCCGCAATGTCTTTTCGAGTTACGTTTCAGCCGAGGTCGTCGACGAAATCGTCAATTCCGGGCACATCCCGCAACTGGGTGGCGAAGCCATGCCCTTGACCATACTCTTTTCCGACATCCGCAATTTCACCACCTTGAGCGAACTGTTGAACCCGGAAGAAGTGGTCGAAATTCTCAATACCTATTTTCAGCGCGCCTGCGCCGTATTGCAGGCCGAAGGCGGCTGCATCGACAAATTCATCGGCGACGCCGTTATGGTCGAATTTGGCGCCCCTTTGCCGCGCCCCGACGATGCCCGCCGCGCCATGCGAGCAGCGTTGCGCCTGCATCAAACCGCCGTTGAATTTCGTACCTGGATGGCACAGCGCTTTGCCGGGCGCGAATTACCGCTATTTGACGTCGGCGTTGGCCTGCATACTGGTCAGGCCGTTGTCGGCAATATCGGCTCGCCATCAAAATTGCAGTACACTGCGATAGGAGACAGCGTCAATCTCGCCTCTCGCCTGGAAGGCATCACCAAGCAGATGGGTTGCGCCATCGTCGCCAGCCGCGCCACCATCGAGGCCGCTGGCGCTGGTGTCATCCTCGGCAAGCGCGACACCGTTAAGGTCAAGGGACGACACGAAACCGTCGAAGTTTTTGAAGTCTTAAGTCTGGAGGAATCCGATCATGTCTAAATTCCTGTTCATCATCTCCCTGTTTTTTTCCGCCAATCTGTGGGCAGCCAGCGAAGTCGTCCTCGTCAGCAGTGTCAAGGGTGGCGTCACCCTCGACGGCATCGGTAGCACCAAAGCCGAACTGCAACCCTTCCTGCGCCTCAAGGTCGGCGACCGCCTGAGCATTCCAGCCGACAGCCAAGTTTCTCTGGTTTATTTTGACAAGGGTCGCCAGGAAATCTGGCCGGGAACTGCCGTGCTGGTTGTTGGCGAAAGCGAGAGCCAGAAAGTCAGCGGCAATGCCGAAGTACGCTTCAAGCAATTGCCGCCGCAGGTAACCAAACAAATGAATCGCAGCACCCCCAGTCCGACAGAAGGCAAGGTCGGCGCGGTGCTGCTGCGGGAACGGACGGACAGCAAGGTCGGCGCCGTGCGGTTGCGCAGCATCGGCCCGATTGACGCCATGGGCAAGCTGGAAACCACCTACAAGGAACTGCGCGCCCAAGCAGATGCCAAGGATATCGAGCCCGAACTATTCCTGCTGGCCGGCCTCTTCGAGCAGCGCGAATACATGCGACTGGAAAGCGAGATGGAACGGATTTCAAAAGCCTTTCCTGAAGATAACTCTCTGATAGTGTTGCGCAAACTCTACTCCCGTGCCATTGCCAACGCCCGCCAGGCCAACAATTAGGCGGCCAGAGCGTAAAATATCAGTTCATTCCGCGTGCGGTCTTAACCGCCACTTATTTACAGGGAGATTCCCATGAAAATTCGCCATCTGCTGGCTGTTTCCTGGCTGTTCTTTTGCGGGTTCGCCTCCGCCCAGTCTTCGGTCTCCTACGAGTGCTCCTATTATTACGAGTTCTACACCATTGACTATATTCGCGCCAATCACCCAGAGTGCGTGAGCGGCACCAGCGGCAACACCAGCCAGGATGTCATCGCCGGCTCAATCGTCTATCAAACCCAAGCGGTCTCCCATATCATCAGCAATCGCTTTCAAACCCCCGGCAAACCGGACGGTCTGGTCTCGCTCGGGATGACCGGCCTTTCCGCTGGCGCAGCATCTTCGAAATGGTCGGTGTGGGGCAACGTCAATCTCAACAATCAGCGCTATACCGCCTACGGCCCGAGAACCTCAACCTCCGAGAGCGAAACGGCCAATCTGGTACTGGGCGCTGATTACATGATCACGCCAAAATTTGTCCTCGGCGTCAGTCTGGCGCGCGATGATACCGGTGCCAAGTCCTATCCGACGCCGACTCAGGTGGCCTGGGGCATCACCCTGCCGCTCAATATCGAGACCACCGGTTTCAACATCGCCCCCTATCTTGGCTGGCAGATCACCCCCGAATGGACGCTTGATGCCAGCGCCGGTTTCGGCAAAGGACATTATCGCGACGACATTGCCACTGCCAAATCCGATCGCCGCTTTGCGGCCGTCAATGTTGCTTACACGCGCTGGCTCGGCAACTGGCAGGCGCTGGGCAAGGCCGGTTATCTCCATTCGACGGATAAATACGGCAACACTGCCGTCAATGCAGTCGGTGTCGTTCCCGGCTCCGGCTACCGCAACCGCCTTGACCAAATGCGCCTGAGCGGTCAGGTCGGCTACTGGATGAATGGCGTCATGCCCTACGCCGGACTGGCCTACAGCCACGACATCAAACGTAGCGCCCAGGCCAACACGCCGTGGGATAAGAGCGCCTTCATCATGACACTGGGCGTCGACTTCAGCTCGATCAAGAATGGTGTGACTGGCGGCTTTGCCTTCAATCGGGAACTGGGTCGCAGCAACAGCCGCAATTACAACTTCATCGGCACCATCAATATCCGCTTCTAGGCGATGTCCGATTTTTTTCGCCAGGCCGCGCTCTTTGGCGCGGCCTTTTTACTTGCGGCCTGCGCCGATATCCCTCGTTTTGGCGGCTCACGCCAGGCGGTGGAACTGTGGGCAGGTGAGCGTGGATTTACAAGACTCAAAATTGATTCACCACCCTTCGAATTACTGGCTCTTGTCCGCTTGCAGCACACAGACAAAAATCAGCCTTTAACCCTCTACATCGAAGGCGATGGTGCCGCCTGGCCACGCCCGCATCTGCCGCCCGCTGACCCAACCCCGCTGCGCCCGGTCGCGCTTGCACTGGCGGCAGAAGACCGTTCGCCAGTAGTGACTTATCTTGGCCGCCCCTGCCAATACCTGACGAACGAAGCACTGGCACACTGTTCGCCCGAGTGGTGGACCAGCAAACGTTTTTCCTCCGAGGTACTGGCCGCCTACCAGAAGGCTGTCGACCAACTCAAGGCGCGCACCGGCCACCAAAAACTGCGCCTGGTCGGCTATTCCGGCGGTGGCGTTATCGCCGCCCTGCTGGCCGACCACCGTCAGGACGTGGTGCAACTGACCACCGTCGCTGCACCGCTCTCCCTCGGCACCTGGACAGCATGGCACGGCGTCAGCCCGCTGCCCAAATCCCTCGACCCGGCGACCCTAAAAGCGCCCTCGCGCGTACCAGCGCTTCACTATGCGGGCGCGGACGACCAGATTGTTCCGGAACGCATTGTGCGCGATTATGTTGTTTTACGCGGCGGTACGGTGCACATCGTGGCCAATGCCAGCCATGATCGTGGCTGGCTCGATTTCTGGAAAACGCTTCAACAGGAGGGCAAACACTGCGCAATATCACGCTGCTACTCTTTTTCTTTGCTGCCGAAGCGCTGGCGCAAGTCCGCCCCATGTTCATCGGCGGCGCGCCCGGAATGGCGCAATGGCGGGCGATACAAATGCAACGCCATCAATCGCGCACCCTGCTTTACCAGCAGGCTCTGGAAGAATTGCGCAAGAACCCCAAAGCCGCCGACATGCCCGACTGCGCAAAGGCCAGCAATGACAAAGCCTGTGTTCCTGCCGCCATTTCAACACCAAGCGAAACTGCCGTCAGTGCAGGCAAAAAACTGGCGCTGCTGATCGGCAACAACGAATACGTACAACCGATCCCGCCACTTGAGACACCAATTCACGACATCAACAAAATCGCCGAACTGCTCAAACAACGCTTCGGTTATGAGGTCAAAACCGTCAGTAACGCCGGCAAGGTCGCCATTGCCAACGCCCTCAATCAATTGGCAAAGGAAGTCCGCAGCACTGATAGCGTGCTGGTTCTGTACGCCGGTCACGGCTACCTGATGGAAGACACCAACATGGGCTTCTGGATTCCGGTCGACGCCTCGGTCAAGACTGCCGCCAACTGGATTTCCAACACCGACATTGCCCGCTTTTTGCAGGCCATTCCGGCGCGACAGATGATCCTGATTTCCGACAGCTGTTTTTCCGGCACGCTGACCCGTGAACAGCAGCTCAAAAGTGGCGGCAAACTGAGCCGCGATGAAATTCTCAAGCGCCGCTCGGTTCTGGTCATGTCCTCCGGCGGCGACGAACCGGTTTCCGACGAAGGCAAGGACGGCCACTCCATTTTTGCCTGGAGCCTGATCAATGCGCTGAAAAAGGTCGAAGGCGATGCCGTCGGTTATGATCTTTTCCGCACCGTGCGCGATCAAGTCAAGGCCGAATACCCGCAGGAACCCGCCTACGGCGCGGTGCTTTCGGCCGGGCACAAGGAAGGCGGCGATTACCTGCTGGAAGCTGCCGGACAATAAAGGAAGGGGAGAACAACATTCGCGACCCTTTTTAAAAGATCAATCCAGGTCAGGCTTTTCCAGGTGCTGCGTATCCGCCCAGGATTCAACGCGCCAACCCTGCTCGTCGTGCACCAGCCAGTTGAGCCCGGCATTGGGGATGGCGAAGTAACGTTTGTCTTCCAGCGCCAGCCCGGTCGCAAAGCGGTAAATCGCGTCCATCACGCCGCCATGCAAGACAATCGCCACCGTTTCACCACGATGTGTCGCCAGCAGGTTCTCCATCACCCCTGCCGCCCTGGCCTGCACATTTTCCAGACTTTCGCCGGACTCATAGTTGTAGTAGCGATCGCGCCGTTCGTAACAAGCATAGGCTTCCGGATGCAAGCGCCGCGCCTCTTCATAGGACATACCTTCAAAGAGCCCGTAATTGCGCTCGCGTAGCTGCGGAACCGGACGCGGTTCGAGCGCCAGTTGTTCTGCGATGATCTTTGCCGTATTCGCGGCGCGCTTCAGATCACTGCTGTAGATGGCCGTAATGCCAGCATCCGCCAGCGCCTGCGCCACCATGGAGGCTTGCCAACGCCCCTTGTCGTTCAGATCAATATCGGTTGTTCCCTGAATACGACCAACGGCGTTCCATTCGGTCTCGCCGTGCCGTACCAGACAAAAACGAGTAAGGCTCATGCTTCGTGTCCAAAATCCTGCAAAGAGGTGATGATTTTACCTGATTGCCGTCTCCCCTTCTGGCATGCGTGAATTTTATGTATACTGTTTATACGGTTTATATCGTTTAAATTGTAATCAACAACCTGAGGAAGAAAACCATGACCAAATCAAAAACCGAAACCAAGGCAGGCAACACCGAAGCAGCAAAAGTTATTGATAGCATTGCAGCCAAACCTGCCAGCGCGACCGCCCAGAAAAAGCAGCCTGATGTCATCACCCCAAAAAAACCAGCCATCAGCAAGGCTGCCAAGCCTGTAGCGCCAGTAGCTGCCAAACTTTCACCGGCAAAGCCTGCAGCCAAAGCTCCCGCAGGCAAAAATCCAAAAATCGCAGACAAAGCGCTGACACCAACAAAACCGGCCAAGGAAATCAAAACCAAAAAATCCGAAATGAAGAAACCCAAACTGATACGCGACAGCTTTACTTTCCCGGAAGCCGAATACGCTCTCTTCGCATTACTCAAGCAAAAAGCTTTGCAAGCTGGCCGCGAGGTTAAGAAAAGTGAGTTGCTACGCGCTGGTTTGGCCGCTCTGGCCAACATGTCGAAGGAGCAACTTATTAAGGCACTTGCTGGGGTCGAAAGCATCAAAACCGGGCGCCCTTCGAAAAAGTAAGCCCACCCCAAACATTGCTTAAGACACGACCCGACCCGGCGGAAAACAGGCTGTAAACCGGCTACCCTTGCCGGGTACACTTTCGATTTCAAGATGTGCCTGATGGCGATAAAGGGCATGTTTGACGATAGACAGTCCCAGGCCGGTGCCGCCGGTTTCGCGGGAACGACTACGATCCACCCGGTAGAAGCGCTCGGTCAGACGTGGCAGATACTTGGCGTCGATACCGATGCCGTTGTCTTCGACCGTAAAGCGCGCACCGTTTCCGTTAACCTGCCAGAACAGCCTGATTTCGCCGCCCTCCGGCGTGTAACGCACGGCATTCGAGGCCAGATTGGACAGGGCGCTGGCGATTTCCGGCTCGGAACCGAGCAGATCGCCAGCACCTTCGTTTTCCAGACTGATGCGATGACGTCCGGCCGAAAGCGCCTGCGCATCGCGCAGAATCTTGGCCGCCATTTCCGTCATATTGACGCGCTCGGTGACTGGTGGCGGCGGCGACGATTCCAGATTGGACAAAACCAGTAACTCGTCAAGCAGGCGTTGCATGCGCGTCGACTGTTCCGCCATCAGCTTCAGATAATACTGGCGCTCCTGCGCGTCCAGATCAAGGCCATCGAGTGTTTCGATAAAGCCGGACAATACCGTCAAAGGCGTGCGTAATTCGTGTGAGACATTGGCGACAAAATCGCGCCGCATTTCGTCCAAGCGGCGACTTTGCGTGATGTCGCGTATCTGCACCAAACGCCGCTTTCCACCATAAATGACAATATGCAGGGAAAGCACCCTGCTCTCATCGGCAGGTGAGGGCATGGAAAATGGCCGACTGTAATCGCCCTGATGATAATGCCGAACAAATTCCGGGTGGCGCACCAGATTCACCAGAGGTTGCCCCAGATCCGTGCGGCGGTTGAGTCCCAGCATTTCCTCGGCGGTCGCATTGCACCATTCAATATGCCCGGCCGGATCGAGTGAAAGCAGGCCGTCAATCAGCGCCTGACCGGCGGCGACGTACATGTTGGCATTATGGCGCGCCTCGCCAATCTCCTGCTTCAAAGCCCGTTCATGACGGTAAAGCCGAGCCAGCACTTCGTCCCAGGCACCTGTGCCTTGCAGACGGGTTGTCAGCCCCGGCTGCCGCGACCAGCGCTCGAGCAAAACGAAATGGCGCAGGTGATAAAAAAGCTGCCAAAGAAGACCAGCTGAAAAAACCGCCCAGCCCAGCCAGCCCTGGCTAGCCCAGCCAATCAGGGCGCCGAGAACCGCCGACAGCAACAAGGCAAAAATGGCACCGGGGATGGCGGAATTTTTCACCGAGACTCAGTGCTCAATTGCCTCTGAACCGATAGCCGGTTCCGCGCACCGTTTCCAGGCGGTCATGGTGGGCGTATGGTTCGAGGGCGGCACGCAGACGCCGGATATGCACATCAACGGTACGTTCTTCGATGTAGACGTGGTCGCCCCAGACGCCATCGAGCAGTTGCGAACGCGTATGCACGCGTTCCGGATGGGTCATGAAATAAAAAAGCAGGCGGAATTCGGCCGGCCCCAATTCCACCGTTTGATCGCCACTGGTGACCCGATGCGTGGCCGGGTTGAGCCTAAGGCCGCCGATATTGACCTCTTCCCCCGCCAAATGAGGTGTTCGCCGACGCAAAACGGCACGCACCCGCGCTACCAGTTCCTTGGGAGAAAACGGTTTGGTGATGTAATCGTCGGCGCCCGCTTCCAGCCCGAGGATTTTGTCTTCTTCATGCACACGGGCAGTCAGCAGAATGATGGGCAAATCCTTGGTGCGGTCATCGCTGCGCAATTTCTTGGCCAGCGAAATACCGGACTGCCCCGGCAGCATCCAATCCAGAATGAGCAAATCGGGCAAGGCGGAACGGATAAAAGAAAGGCCTTCCTCGGCGCTGCCAGCGCGGATGACATCAAATCCACCATGCTTGAGATTGATGGCCAGCAACTCCTGAATGGCAGGTTCGTCCTCGACAATCAGTATGGTCGGAATCACGCTTCTTCCTCTCCTTCGAGCTTGGTATAACGAATATCCTTGCCCTCGCAGATGTAAACCACCTGTTCGGCGACATTCTTGGCATGGTCGCCAATACGCTCGATCGCGCGGGCAATGGTAGTGACGTCAATGGAAGAAGTGATGGTGCGCGGATCTTCCATCATGTAGGTCACCACCTGACGGATGACAGACTTGAATTCGTGGTCGAGTTCCTTGTCGTCACGAATGACCGCTGTCGCCTGTTCGGTATCGAGCCTGGCAAAAGCATCCAGCGCACGACGCAGTAAAACGCCGGCAATACTCGCCAGATGCCGGATATTGGCGGTCTCGGACTCAATCAGACGCTGACCGCGCTCATGAATGCGGCGCACCCCCTTTGCCACTTTCTTGGCCTCGTCACCCATACGCTCCAGATCGGTCGCCATCTTGCTGACGCTCATGATCAGGCGCAGATCGGAAGCCGTTGGCTGTCGTTTGGCGATGACATGAATGCAATCGTTGTCGATCTTCTTCTGCAGCGCATTGACCTGCTGGTCAGTTTCGATCACCCCAGTCGCCAGTGCCAGATCATTCTGCGCATAAGCCTCCGCAGCAGCGGTAATCTGGGCTTCGACCAGACCGCCCATTTGCAGCAACTGGGAGCGCAGTTTCTCAAGCTCGGCGTCAAATTGGCGGGAAAGGTGGACTTGTTCGTTCATGGCTTCTCCAGACTCAGCTCAGGCGGCCGGTAATGTAGTCTTCCGTGCGTTTGTCACGCGGTTTGATAAAAATTTCGTCGGTTTTGCCGAATTCGATCAGTTCGCCCAGATACATGTAGGCCGTATGATCGGAAATGCGAGCCGCCTGCTGCATGTTATGGGTCACAATCAATATGGTGACGCGTTTTTTAAGGTCGTGCATCAGCTCTTCAATCGAAGCCGTTGCAATCGGATCCAACGCTGAAGTCGGCTCGTCGAAGAGCAACAATTCAGGATCAGTCGCCAGAGCGCGAGCAATGCACAAGCGTTGCTGCTGACCGCCAGACAAGTTGAAAGCCATGTCCTTGAGCCGGTCTTTCACTTCACCCCACAGCGCCGCGTCCTTCAGCGCCTGCTCGACCTTGTCATCCAGCGTGCGCCGGTTACGTTCGCCACGTACGCGCAAGCCATAAGCGACATTCTCGAAAATGGTCTTGGGGAAAGGATTGGGCTTCTGGAAGACCATGCCGATACGCATGCGGACTTCGATGGGATCAACCTCGGGGTCGAGTAAATTGGTGCTGTCGGGATTGAAGGATATCTCGCCCTCGTAGCGATTGCCGGGGTAAAGGTCGTGCATGCGGTTAAAACAGCGCAGAAAAGTCGACTTGCCGCAACCGGAAGGGCCAATCAAGGCCGTCACCTGATTCTCGTAAAGCGGCATATTGATCAATTTCAGTGCCCTGGTTTCGCCGTAATAAAAACTGAGTTGTCTAGCCTCTGCCTTGACCGGATGCGGATGATGGGTATTTGTCATTTCTTGAATTTCCTTTTCTTACCACTTGATGTTCTTGCGCAAACGATAGCGCAGCCAGATGGCCAGAGCATTCATGCCCAGAGTCATGACTACCAGCACAAAACCGGCCGCACCAGCATTGGCCTGAAACGCCTCCTCCGGCCGCGAAGTCCAGTTGAACATCTGGATGGGCATGACGGTAAAGGGTGACATCACCCAGTCGAACAATCCGGCGCCTTCGACAAAAGGCACGGGAGGCAGGAAGGCAATGAAGGTCAGGGCGCCAATGGTGATGATCGGCGCTGTTTCGCCAATGGCGCGTGCCAGCCCGATGATGACGCCAGTGAGAATACCCGGCATGGAATAAGGCAGGATGTGATAGCGCACAGTCTGCCACTTGGTTGCCCCCAGCGCCATCGAACCTTCGCGCATGGCGCCAGGAATGGCGCGAATGGCTTCGCGGGTGGCGACAATAACGATGGGCAGAATGAGCAGCGCCAGCGTCAGGCCTGCCGACAGAATGCTGCCACCGAGGCCAAACTGATAGACGAAAATGCCAAGCGCCAACAGACCATAAACAATCGACGGCACCGCCGCCAGATTGGTGATGTTGATTTCGATGATGTCAGTCATCCAGTTACGCTTGGCGTATTCTTCCAGATAAACGCCAGCCCCTACGCCGAGCGGAACAGCCGCCAGCGCCGTCACCAACATGACCAGCAGAGAGCCAACCCAGGCCGACAGAATGCCGGCGTTGGCCGCGCGACGGGACGGAAAGTTGATAAAGAAATCCAGGCTCAAGCGTTCAATACCTTCAACCCCCATCCTGCCGACCAGTATCAGTACGGTCAGCAAACCAAAGGCCAGGCAAAGCAAGCCAATCGAGGCAAAGAGAAAATCCCAGCGCTTGCCGCGCTGAATAATGGCGCGAATGGCCGCCGTTTTGTCCTGTTTTTCCATCTCAGTAATGCTCCCGGTACTTCTTGCGCAGCCATAGGCCAACAATATTCAGGCTCAAGGTGATGAGCATGAGCGTCAGGCCGGCGGCAAAAATGGTGAGATAACCGATCGAACCATGCGGCAGATCGCCCAGCGCCACCTGCACGATGAAGGAAGTGATGGTCGCGGCCGGCTCCATCGGATTGAAGGTCATATTGGGCTGCATACCAGCAGCAACGGCAACGATCATCGTCTCACCGACCGCACGCGAAATGCCCAGGATATAGGACGCTGCCAAACCGGATGTCGCGGCTGGCACCACCACTTTCAGCGCCACCTGCAGCCGCGTCGAACCCATGGCATAAGCGCCTTCGCGCAGACTCATCGGCACGGCGCGCATGGCATCTTCGGACAGCGACGAGACGTAAGGAACGATCATGATACCCATGACCAGGCCAGCCGAAAGAAGGGAAAAACCAGGTAGAGAGGGAATGAATTTCTGCAGCAGCGGCGTCACCACCAGCAGGGCAAAATAACCAAAGACCACAGTAGGAATACCGCCCAGTACTTCCAGCACAGGCTTTGCCATTTCACGCACTTTGGCGGTCGAAAACTCGGAGAGATAGATCGCGATGACAGTGCCGACCGGGATCGCCACTGCCAACGCCACCGCTGAAGAAACCACAGTGCCGGAGACCAGCACACCGATACCGTAATGGGCATCGTCAAACAGCGGCGTCCAACGCGTATCGGTGAGGAAATCGATAATGCGCACCTGCGAAAAGAAGACAATCGATTCCTTGACCAGAATGTAGACAATGCCCAGCGTGGTCAGCACGGAAACGGCCGCCATGCAGAACAGGAGGCCTTCGATCAAGCGCTCCCGCCAGTTGCGCATGGCGTTCCTGGCCAAACGAGCACTGACATGCCCTGCAGGTTGCAACGGTGGACTTTCAGTCAAGCTATTTAAGGTCATCTTGGGACTTTATCAGTAAAACCCCGGCTCCACCCATGCGGAGCCGGATTTGCAACAGGTCAGGACCACAATCAATACTTGGCTTCGCGTGCCATCAATTCGTCAATCTTGATACCGATGGCTTCAACACCGCCAAACACCGTACCCAGCTTCTTCTTGGCAATGTGTTCCATGTTCATGGTGTAAGCCTTGGCTGGCAGCGGCACGTACTTGACTTCCTTGACCAGCTTCGGCGCATGCTTCATGTAGAACTCGACAAATTCCTTCACTTCCGGCTTGTCGATCGACTTGGCATTGACATAGATGAAGATGGGGCGCGAAAGTGGTGCATAGGTGCCATTCTCAACCGATTGCGGCGAAGGCAGCACGGCTTCCTTGCCATTGAAGATGGGCACGGCTTTCAGCTTCTTCTGGTTTTCGATGTAGTAGGCAAAACCGAAATACGCCAGGCCGCCCTTGTCGCGCGACACGCCCTGCACCAGCACGTTGTCGTCTTCAGAGGCAGTGAAATCGGTACGCGAAGCCTTGGACTTGCCGTTGATGGCTTCAGTGAAGTAATCAAAAGTACCCGAATCGGCACCCGGCGCAAACAGCTTGAGCGCCACATCGGGGAAGGAGGGATCAACCTGTTTCCAAGTCATCACCTTGCCGGTCGCAACCGGCTCCCACATTGTTTTCAATTGCGCCGGCGTCAGCGTTTTGACAAAGTCGTTGGCGGGATTGATCACCACGGTCAGCGCATCGAAAGCGACCGGCATTTCATAAAACTGGATACCGGCTTCCTTGCAGGCTTCCAACTCCTTCTTGGTAATCGGGCGGGAAGCATCAGAAACATCGATTTCGCCCCGGCAGAACTTCTTGAAACCACCACCAGTGCCGGAAATTCCGACCGTCACTTTGATGGCGTTCTTCTTGGATTTCTGGAATTCCTCGGCGACCGCTTCGGTAATGGGATAAACCGTCGAAGAACCATCAACCTTGACAATCTGCGCCTGGGCGACACTGGCGGCGCCTGCCGCAATACCGGCCAGGGCAAACAAGGAAACCAGCTTGCTGAATCTGTTCATGTGAAACTCCTGCGTTGTGTGGTTAAGACCCGCGAAGATTAGGCGGCAATTGTTACACCAAGATGACAACAATTGCGATTTTTTTGGGCACTAACATCGGCAAGCAACGGATATCAAAGAAAAAACTCGGCGCGAGAATTACCACAATTACAAACAGCATATAATCCGGCTCTGACTCCTATCTCAACGATAACGGATCAAACCAACTCTCTGGCTTTCATTTGCAGCAAGAACGGACAGCTTCAGTCTGCCCCCGAAAGAAAACCATGCGCACTTTTCTGATCGCCAATCCCAAAGGCGGCTGCGGCAAATCAACGATAGCCACTCACCTGGCCAGTTGGTTTGCCCGCTTTGACGACATCGTCTACCTCGGCGATCTTGACCGCCAGCAGTCGAGCCGGCAGTGGCTGGATTTGCGGCCAAAGCATTTGCCGGACATCCGCCTATGGGATTTATGTGGCCGCGAGGAAATCGGATCGCCGCCAGAAGACGCCGATTTTGCCATTATTGATACGCCGGCCGGGCTGCATGGCAAACCTCTGCGAAAAATGCTGAATGAAGTTGACCGCATTGTCGTGCCGGTCTTGCCTTCCAGGTTCGACATGCTGGCCAGCCGCGATTTCTTCGAGGAGCTCGGTGAAATCAAGGCCGTCCGCAAGGAAAAGGTCGGCGTTGCCATCGTTGCCATGCGC
>JAGTRX010000105.1 GCA_018262285.1 Pseudomonadota bacterium
GATTGACAATGTGAATCTTGTTGCGGGCACCGAAGATGTAGGGAGCCATCTTCGGGCTCCAGAAACGGGTTTGATGGCCGAAATGAACACCGGCCTCCAACATTTGACGCATGGTTACAGACATTAAAAACTCCTTAAGGGTTGAACCGCCACCCGCCGGTAACGTCCACCAAAACTGGTGAACACCCTTTTTTCGGCAGGTGTGTGGATTAAGGTGCAGACAACTTGCCTGCACCCGATTTTGCCAGCTTCAGCAAAACCCTGAGATTATAACAGGAGCAAGCTGTTCGATCAAAGATCGCCTTCGGGAAAAATTCTCAGGAGGCGTGTTCTCAATTAGCTGAATACAGGTCGGGATGTGAGAAAATATGCAACCAATTGAAGTTATTCGACTTTCAAGCGGACAGCAGTGCTTTTTACCGTAAAGTCAGTAGCCGAGGGCTTCAAGCAGCTCAGATACAATTTCATCAAGGAAAGCACCTGATCCATCGGCAATGAAATTTGGACATTCCGGCGCTTCGTAAGCGCTATTGATGCCTGTCATATTGGGCAGCTGCCCACCTCTGGCCTTGTGGTAAAGCCCCTTCGGATCGCGTTGTTCGCAAACAGCCAGTGAGGTATTAACAAAGACCTCAAAAAAACCCTGTGCCCCAATCAGCTCGCGCGCCATCTCGCGCTCGCGCTTAAAGGGTGAGATAAAGGCTGTCAGCACGATTACACCGGCATCCATCATCAATTTTGCAACTTCGGCAATGCGGCGGATATTTTCTACCCGGTCGGCATCGGTAAAGCCCAGATCCTTGTTCAAACCTTGTCGCACATTATCGCCGTCAAGGATGTAGGTGCGCTTGCCTTGGCGGTGCAGAGCCACTTCCAGCGCATTGGCAATGGTCGATTTTCCCGATCCGGAAAGCCCGGTAAACCAGATGACCTTGCCGGCATGACCGTTAAGGCGTTCGCGGTCGGCGCGATGGATGGAAAGCGCCTGCATATGAACATTCTGCGCCCGCCGCAGGCTGTGACGAATCATGCCCGCCGCCACGGTGGCATGCGAAAACCGGTCGATCAGGATGAAGCTGCCCAAGGCGCGTGAATGTGCATAGGCGTCGAACACCAGGGGACGAGAAAGCGCCAGGTTGCAAACGGAAATATCGTTCAGCGCCAGGGCGTTCGCCGCTTCGTGCGCTTGCGTATTGATGTCGATGCGGTGCTTGATGGTGGTGATTGAGGCCGAAGCTGATTGCGTCGCCAACTTGATTTCGTAATTGCGACCCATCAAACCGGCTTCCTGATGCATCCAGACGACGGCCGCCTCAAACTGGTCTGTCATTTCGAGCGGCATATGGGCAAGGGAAATGACATCTCCGCGCGAGGCATCAATTTCCTTGTCAAGCCTGAGCGTGACAGCGTCCCCCGTTACGGCTTGTGACAAGTTTCCATCCATGGTGACGATCTCGGTCACTCTGGCCTTTTGGCCGGAAGCCGTCACACAGACTTCGTCCCCAACGCGCACTAGGCCTTCCGTCACAGTGCCGCAGAAACCACGAAACTCTGAGTCCGGACGATTAACCCACTGTAAGGGAAACACAAACCGTTTCGATTCCGGGGCGGAAATCCGGACGGTTTCAAGATAAGCCAACAAAGTCGGCCCGCTGTACCAAGGCATGCTGGCGGAGCGCCGCGTCACGTTGTCACCCCGCAACGCGCTGAGCGGAATGGCGGTCACTGCGCTCATTCCGAGCGAGGCGGCCAGATGCTCGAAATCTTCCTTGATGCGTTGGAAAACAATCGCATCAAAGCCGACCAGATCCATCTTGTTGATCGCCAGCACCACCTGTTTGATCCCCATCAACGCGACCAAGGTGGCATGACGGCGGGTCTGAGTCAGGACGCCTTGGCGTGCGTCGATGAGCAAGACTGCCACATCTGCGGTCGAAGCACCCGTCGCCATATTACGGGTGTATTGCTCATGCCCCGGTGTATCGGCGACGATGAACTTGCGCCGTGAGGTGGCAAAAAACCGATAGGCAACATCAATGGTGATGCCCTGCTCACGCTCCGCCGCCAAACCATCGACCAACAGGGCAAAGTCCATCTGGTCACCCTGTGTGCCATATTTGCGCGATTCCGTCTTCAGCGTGGCGATTTGATCCTCAAATAACTGCTGCGCTTCCCACAGCAGGCGGCCTATCAGCGTGCTTTTGCCGTCATCAACGCTGCCGCAGGTAATGAAGCGCAACAAGTCCTGGCTCTGTTGCTGGAGCAGAAAGGCTTCCAGGCTCTCCGGGCGCTCGCCGACGGCGTGCGGTTCGAATTCGGAGACTGGCGATTTGGCGCGGCGCGGCATCAGAAATAGCCCTCCTGTTTTTTCTTTTCCATGCTGCCGGCGGCATCGTGGTCGATAGCCCGCCCCTGACGCTCGGAATTGCGGGCGTGGATCAGTTCCAGAATAATCTCGGGCAGGTTGACGGCCGGAGATTCGATGGCGCCGGTCAATGGGTAGCATCCGAGCGTGCGGAACCGTACTTTTTTCACCTCGATTTGCTCGCCTGACATCAGGCGGAAGCGGTCGTCATCCACCAGCAGGATCATACCGTCGCGCACCACCACCGGCCGCTCCTTGGCAAAATACAGTGGCACCACTGGAATGTTTTCGTGATAAAGGTATTGCCAGATATCGAGTTCAGTCCAGTTGGAAAGCGGAAACACCCGGATGCTCTCCCCCTTGTTCTTGCGGGTGTTGTATAGATTCCAGAGTTCCGGGCGCTGATTTTTCGGATCCCAGCGGTGTGTCTCGGTGCGAAACGAAAAAATACGCTCCTTGGCGCGCGATTTTTCCTCATCGCGCCGCGCGCCGCCGAAAACGACATCGAAGCGGTATTGGTCGAGCGCCTGCTTGAGTCCTTCCGTCTTGGTAATGTCGGTGTGCAGCGCAGAACCATGATCGAAGGGATTAATGTCGCGCTCAATCGCTTCCGGATTGACATGCACCAGCAAATCCATTCCACTAAGCCGCACCATGTGCTCGCGGAACCGGTACATTTCCTGGAATTTCCAGCGCGTGTCGACGTGCAGCAGCGGAAAAGGTGGCGGCGCCGGGTAAAAAGCCTTGCGCGCCAGATGCAGCATCACCGAACTGTCCTTGCCGATCGAATAGAGCATGACCGGATTCTCGGCCTCGGCCACCGCCTCGCGGATGATGTGAATGCTTTCCGCTTCCAGCCGCTTCAGGTGCGGCGTGATCGGCAGCGGGTTCGCCTGATTTTCCTGGCCAGACAAAACAGGCGGATAAGCCAGCAGGCTCAACGAAACGTGCGGAATGGTGTCGAACCCACGCACCCAAAGCAGCAGCGCACCATGCGGAAAGACGCTGATTTCCTTGCCAATGTGTTTTTGCAAGTGCTGCAGACTGGAAGCAATAATCGCAGGCGATGGCGACGCCTCCATCGGCAACCAATAGCGTCCGCCACGCGCATCGTTGGCGTGGAGGCAGGACTGGCCGCCGGGCAGGGGGAATATCTGTGCAAATAAAACCAGCCGGCGCTTACTGCGCGCCCTTTCCAACTCCCAGTCCAGTAACAACCGGATCGGTTTGTGGCCATTTTCGTCTTCGATCTTTTCCGGGCTCAGTTCGGCAGGCAGGATGGCCAGTTCGTGCAGTCGCCGTTCGGCCGTGCGTTTGGTATCGGCCTTACCCGTCACCTGCAGGTGCTGAAAAGCGCTTTCTGTATCCCAGACGCAGCAGGCGTCGAGTCCGAGAAGATGAGGATTCATCACGCCCCTTCCGTTTTGCCAGTGGCGAAAACCTTTACCTTGCGCGGCATGGCCCACACTTCTTCGCCTTCATTCAACGCCAATTCGCGGTAGCGCTGCTGTGTGATCTCGACCTCCAACACTTGCCCACCCTGACCGAGACGCTCCAGTTCAAGCCGAACCATAGAACCTATGACATAAATGCGCCGAATCGAAGCGAGCATCGCCCCTGGCGTTTCGCCCTCCAGGGTACGCAGGAGCTCAAATTCATGCGGCCGGGTACAAGCGACGGCAACACTGTCCGCTGGCAGTATATGACGGTCAATGAACAACACATGATCTTCCATGTGCAACTGGTCACCATACACCCGCCCATGGAACAGGTTGACCGAGCCGAGAAATCCATAAACGAAGGGGTTGGCCGGATGTTCATAAACCTCTTCCGGCGGCCCGACCTGTTCGACATGTCCGTGATTCATCAGCACAATGCGATCCGCAACCTCCAGCGCCTCCTCCTGGTCGTGCGTGACGAAAATACTGGTGATGTGCAGTTCGTCATGCAGGCGGCGCAACCAGCGGCGCAACTCCTTGCGCACCTTAGCATCGAGCGCCCCGAAAGGTTCATCGAGCAGCAGCACCTTGGGTTCAACCGCCAGCGCCCGCGCCAAGGCCACGCGCTGGCGCTGCCCGCCGGAAAGCTGGGCTGGATAGCGATTCGCCAGCCAGTCGATCTGAACCAGTTCGAGCAATTCATTCACTTTGCGGCGTATCCCCTCTTCCGGCAGCCGTGAGCGACGCTCTTTGACCCTGAGGCCAAACGCAATGTTCTCGAACACGGTCATGTGACGGAACAGTGAGTAATGCTGGAAAACGAAACCGACCTGCCGGTCACGCACATCACGCCCGGAAGCCTCCTCGCCGTGAAGAAAGACCTGCCCTTGATCCGGACGTTCCAGACCGGCAATGATGCGCAGCAAGCTGGTCTTGCCGCAACCGGAAGGCCCAAGCAAGGCCACCAGTTCGCCTGCCTCGAAATCGAGCGTGACATCGTCCAGCGCCACAAACTGGCCAAAACGCTTGGTGATATGGCGCACAGCGATGCTCATAGCGGCTCCGATTTAAAATCCAACGCTGCCTGTGGGCGTGAACGCCATTCGATCAAGCTCTTGATCGCCAAGGTCAGCAAGGCCAGCAACGCCAGCAGCGACGCCGTGGCAAAGGCGGCCACGAAGTTGTATTCGTTGTACAAAATCTCGACATGCAGCGGCAAGGTGTTGGTCAGCCCACGAATATGGCCCGAAACGACAGAAACTGCGCCGAACTCGCCCATAGCACGGGCATTGCAGAGAATAACGCCATACAACAAGCCCCATTTGATATTGGGCAAGGTGACCATCCAGAATATCTGGAAGCCGCTCGCTCCCAGCATGCGTGCCGCCTCCTCTTCTTCCGTGCCCTGCTCTTGCATCAGCGGTATCAACTCGCGCGCCACAAAGGGAAAGGTGACGAAAATGGTCGCCAGCACAATGCCGGGAACGGCAAAAAGAATCTTGATATCGTGCGCCTCCAGCCAAGGCCCAAACCAGCCCTGCGCCCCAAACAGCAAGACGAAGATCAGGCCGGAAATAACGGGGGAAACTGAAAAGGGAAGATCAATCAGGGTAATGAGAAACTGCTTACCGAAAAACTCGAACTTGGCGATGGCCCAGGCTGCCGCAACGCCAAAGACTAGGTTGAACGGTACCGCAATCGCCGCCGCCAGTAAGGTCAGCCTGATCGCCGATAGCGCGTCCTCTTCGAGCAGCGCCAAGAAATAGACATGAAGGCCCTTGCTCAAGGCTCCAGCAAAGACGGAGGCTATCGGCAAAATGAGGAACAAACCGAGAAAAACCAGCGCCGTCGTAATCAATACGCACCGTACCCAAAGCGGCTCATCAGTACTCGATCGAGCCAACACGCTTTGTCGATCCGTGCCCGAATCGGACAACCCCATTCCTCGAACCATATCAGCGCTCCCTCCTGGACCGCGACCAAGCCTGCAACACGTTGATCGCCAGCAGCAAAACAAAAGAAGAAACCAGCATCACTACCGCGATGGCGGTAGCTCCGGCGTAGTCGAACTGCTCCAGTTTGGTGACAATCAGCAAGGGGGTTATTTCCGAAACCATCGGCATATTGCCAGCGATAAAAATCACCGACCCGTATTCGCCAACGGCACGCGCAAAGGCCAAGGCAAAACCAGTCATCAGGGCGGGCAATACCGCCGGTAAAATAACGCGAACGAAGGTCTGCCCACGTCCAGCGCCAAGACTGGCCGCTGCCTCCTCCAATTCGTGCTCAAAATCCTCCAGCACCGGCTGGACAGTGCGCACGACAAAGGGCAAACCGATGAAAATCAGTGCTACCAGAACACCCAAGGGTGTAAAAGCCACTTTCAAGCCCAGCGGCTCAAGATGACGACCGATCCAACCATTGCCGGCATAAATCGACGACAACGCAATACCGGCCACCGCCGTCGGCAAGGCGAAAGGCAGGTCCACCAAGGCATCGAACAGACGCTTGCCAGGGAAACGGTAGCGCACTAAAACCCAGGCGACGAGAAAACCCAAAAGGGCATTAATGGCCGCTGCCAGGAACGATGCACCAAAACTTAGCCGGTAGGACGCAAGAACACGTGGCGCACTGATCGCATCCCAAAAAGCGCTCCAGCTCAAATGGGAGCTCATGACAAATATGGCCGAAAGCGGAATCAATACGATCAGACTTGAGCACAGGAGGGTAAAACCAAGCGTCAGGCCAAAGCCAGGAAGAACACTATATCTCTTGGCACGTCCGATTTCCGGCAAGATCATTCCCAGCGGTTTCATGTTCAGATTTATCTGCCCGGCTGATAAATCTGGTCAAAAACGCCCCCGTCCGCAAAGTGCGCCTTTTGCGCCTTTTGCCAGCCACCAAACAGGCCGTCGACCGTGAACAATCTGATCTGGCTAAACCGACCCGAAATTTTGGCCTTCAGTTTCGCATCACTCTCGGCACGGATCGGTCGGTAATAATGCTTCGCGGCGATTTCCTGACCTTCGGGCGAGTACAGATATTCCAGGTAAGCCTGCGCCACCTTGCGCGTGCCACGCTTATCAACGACCTTATCAACCACCGCCACAGGCGGTTCCGCCAGAATGGACCAGGAAGGCATGACAATCTCGAACTTGTCCGGCCCCAATTCCTGCACTGCCAGATGTGCCTCGTTTTCCCAAGCGAGCAGAACATCGCCAACGCCGCGCTCGACAAAAGTGGTAGTCGATCCGCGCGCCCCAGAATCCATAACCAAAACGTTTTTGTACAGTTTTGCGACAAACTCTTTGGCCTTCGCCTCATTCCCGCCCGGCTGTTTCAGCACATAACCCCAGGCGGCCAGATGACTCCAGCGCGCCGCGCCCGAGGTTTTTGGATTGGGCGTGATGACACCAATCCCCGGACGAACCAGGTCGAGCCAGTCCTTGATCTCTTTTGGATTACCCTTGCGCACCAGAAAAACAATGGTCGAGGTATACGGCGAGGCATTGTGCGGCAGGCGTTTCTGCCAATCCGGCGCAATCAGGCCTCGCTCAGCAATGGCGTCGATGTCGTAGGCCAGTGCCAGAGTCACGACATCTGCCTCCAGTCCGGCAATCACCGAACGCGCCTGTTTTCCCGAACCGCCATGCGACTGGCGAACAGCAAGATCAACACCAGTCTTCTCCTTGTATCGCTTGGCAAAGGCCGCATTGAAATCCTGATACAACTCGCGCGTCGGGTCGTACGAGACGTTAAGCATAGTGGTTTGTGCGGCGGCCGAAAAAGCCACGACAAATCCAGCTAACAGCAGGAATAATCTAGTCACCTAAGGCCTCCATGAACAAATCTGTCCAAAGTCTCACGCAATTCCAAACAACCTGAAATTTTGTCGCATTTTGTAATAATAACAGATTCTGCAATAATTAACAGAAATTAAATTCATGAAATTAGGTGTCCAGTCAAGCAAATGCAATTTGCGACAATTTTTACAGACACAGAATACGCTCGCTACCAGAGAAAGACTCTCGACGGACGGGATCAATCCACTCGATATCGCCAGCCTTAAATGGGTACAAGCACTTGTCCGCAAGCACCGGTCTACCTGCAACAAGACCGCCGTAAGACCGACATCAAGATTGATGCCGGAAGAACTCACATCCAATCGGTATCAAGAAAATGGTCCTACAAAAGCAAAGAAGCCGCGCAAGCCAGACTCTCCAGATATTCTGCCGATTCGAGCAGGATAGCGCCGCTGTCCGCATTTTCCGGAGCCAACCGCCCCACCCTGACCTGTCGCTCCGGTTTATGTGCCACAGTCCAGCGATTTAGCAATTCGCCCACTGCATCGGGGGCATTGCACACCAGCAGCATGTCGCAACCGGCCCGCCAGGCCGCCTCGGCACGATCGACGATATCGCCGGCCACGCTGGCGCCTTCCATGGACAAATCATCACTGAAAATTACCCCGTCAAATTTAACGTTATTTCTTAGATAACCAATCCAATAATCTGAAAATCCTGAACATTTTGCGTCACAACTAGAATAGATCACATGCGCCGGCATGATCGCTTCCAGTTTTAATTTGCGGTACGGGAAGATGTCCTTTTGTAGTTCCGCCAAGCTGCGTTCATCCACTGGCAGAGCGACATGGGAATCGGCTTCAGCCCAGCCGTGCCCGGGAAAATGCTTGCCACAGACCGCCATACCGACCCAATGCAAGCCTTCGATCAACGCGCCGGCCAGCGCCACCACCGCTTCGGGGTCGGAATGGAAGGAACGGTCGCCAATCACACCGCTACGACCCCAATCCAGGTCGAGCACGGGTGTAAAAGAGAAATCGACGCCGCGCGCCCGCAATTCGGTGGCCAGGATAACGCCCACAGCGCGCGCCATTTCTAGAGCTTTGCCAGGATCGTTCTCCCAGCATTCTCCTAGCCGCCGCATGGCCGGCAAACGGGTAAAACCCTCCCGGCAACGCTGCACCCGTCCCCCTTCATGGTCAATCGCTATAGGCAGACGGGGATGGCGCAGGGCGTGAATCTCCTCGCACAAAGCCTCCAGCTGAGCTGGATCACGGTAATTGCGGCCAAAAAGAATGAGACCACCAACCAAGGGGTGACACAGGCGTTCGCGATCAAAATCGGTCAGCGTTTGCCCGGCAATATCGATCATTAACGGGCCAAGGGGTAATTTTTTCATCTGAATATCATCACGGTGATTGATGCCAGCCTGGAATGCAACTCCGAGGAAGCAGGTTGATAGAGTCTCTCATTTCCACGCCGCCAAAAATTGCCGCCAGTGCGGCGCGCCGATCTGTTCCAGGCGGCTGCGGACAAATTCGGCCTCGTGTTTTTCCTCTTCGGCCGTCAGTTCGCCGCGCATTCGGCGAAAACGGTTCAACACCAGATAGGTATTAACGACGTCGGTTTCGCAATAATCGCGAATTTCATCAATTTTACCGGACTGAAAGCCAGACCAGACCTTGCTGCCATCCATGCCCAGTTTGCCGGGAAAGCCCATCAGTTTGGCCAGATCGTCGAGCGGCGCATTGGCGCGCGGCTGGTAGAGCGCCAG
>JAGTRX010000027.1 GCA_018262285.1 Pseudomonadota bacterium
GCCGCAATCCGGTCAAGGAAATCGGCTGGGGTCGCGTCCTGGCCGAAAGCGACAACCTCGCCCGCCATTGGCTCGGTAATTTTGCCGGCCAGTGCGCCGATGTTTTTCACTGGCATGGCGAAACTTTTTCCATCCCGCCCGGTGCCAGCCGCATTCTCGGCAGCCCTGATTGCACCAATCAGGCTTTCGTGCGCGACCATCACCTCGGCCTGCAATGCCACATTGAAATGACGCCGGAAATGATCCGGCGCTGGTGCAAGGCCTGGGACAAGGAAACCAGTGGACTTGATCCGCTGCCGCCCTCGGTGCAAACCCCGGAAATGATGGAGGCCGAACTGGCCACGCGCCTGCCACAGATGCGCCAACTGGCCGACCAACTTTACGGCGCCTGGATCAAAGGCTTACGCCAATAACCCATCAAGGTAACCTTATGAACAAGCTACTCCGTCCTTTACTCGCTGCGGCACTCATCGCCATCTCAACTTCCTCTGTTGTTGCCCAAAACGACAAGGACGACCTGCTCCAGCAATTCTTCGCCGACCGCCGACCGGAAATCGAAAAGATCGCCGACCATCCCGAACAGCTCAAAAACTTTGTGCTTTTGCAAAAGCAGAACCCCAATGTCCCCTTCGAAAACGGCAAAACCCTGCTGCACTATGCTGCCAACCGTGGCCATATCGAGATCGTCCGGTTGCTGCTGGAGAACGGCGCCAAAATCAATATTCAGGACAAGGACAAGAAAACACCACTGCACGAAGCCATGACCTATCACCATGACAAGGTCGCCCGCCTGCTCATCGAAAAGGGCGCCAACGTCAATCTGAAGGACAAGGAAGACAAGACGCCGTTATTCAGTATCGTCTTCATGGACGGCGAGCAACGCAACGTCGCCCTGACCCGGCTTTTCATCCAGAAGGGTTACAAACTCAAAACCCCCGACGCCGATCTGCTCACTCAGGCCATCCACCGCAGACATCAGGAAACCGCCATGCTCCTGCTGCAGAACGGCATCCCATTCAGCGACGGCACGCTCGCCAGCGCCGCTGCCATGGGTTTTGAGGATATTTTCAACTTCCTGCTACAAAAAGGCGCCCAGCCGAAACAGCCCCACATCCTTTCCAATGCCTGCCGATCAGGCAATCTGAATATCGTCAGAGCACTGACGGAAAAAGGCAATACGCCGACTTTGAAAGATGTCGACCAAGCCTTGGAACTGGGACACACCGAGGTGGCCAATTACCTCAACGCCCAGCTGAAAAAAACGCAAGGCAAACAGGCCGACCTCAAGGAAAGATGCCGGATGAAACCTGAACCAGGCAGCTGCAAGGCGCTTTTCACTTACGCCTTTTATGATCAAAACACCAAGCAGTGTTTCGAGACGACAGGTTGTGGCGGCGTCATGCCTTTCGATTCGCTCGAAGCATGCAAGAAAGTGTGTGAGTAGATGCCGTTTGTTGTCCTGTTAGAACGACTCAAACCGACGCTTTCGATTGCACCCGTCACCGCCTCGTCCAGCTCCATCCTGCTAAAATACCACGCTAAAGTCCGAATCAGACTGGAGCCCAACCATGCGCACCCTTTCCCTGTTTGCCCGCCCGCAACTTGATGACTACCCACTGGCCACGCCAGAACGCCGCCAGGAAATCGAAAAGGAAATTTGGGACATTTATGGGCGCGAACATGCCGTTATGGTGCTCGACATGTCGGGTTTTTCCTTGCTCACGCAGCGCCACGGCATCATTTTCTATCTTTCCATGGTGCGGCGCATGCATAAGGCCGTCGCCCCGATTACGGCCAACAACGGCGGCCGGGTAGTGAAATTCGAGGCCGACAATGCCTTTGCCGTCTTTGATTCCGTGCTGCAGGCGGTTAAAGCTGCCAAGGAAATCCATGCTTTTTTCGCCGCCGAGAATCACCCGGAAAGAGTCCGGGTTTCCATCGGCATCGATTACGGCAAGGTCTTGATGGTCGACGACATCGACGTTTTCGGCAGCCCGGTAAACCGCGCTTCCAAGCTGGGGGAGGACATTGCCGAGGCCGACGAGACCTTGATCACTTCGGAAGCCTTTGCCCTCATTCCCGAAAGCGCCGGCATCAGCGGCAAACACACGCCGATGACCATTTCCGGCATCGAAATCGAGGTTATTTCGCTCTGACGCGTTTCTTCGGTTCCTTGTTTTTTGGCTGGTTTGACGCTTTGAGGCTTGGCTGCTTTGGGCTACTGGCACGCACCAGCACAAAGTCGATCTTATTCGTTTCGAGGTCGGCTCGCACCAGCCTGACCTTGACCCGATCACCCAGGCGAAAACGCTGACCGGAGCGTTCGCCCAGCATCTGGTGCTTGATGGCATCAAACTGAAAATAATCCTCACCCAGTTCGGAGACATGCACCAAGCCTTCGACATAAACCGCATCGAGCGCCACGAAAATGCCGAAGGAGACCACCGCCGAAATACTGCCTTCGAATTCCTCGCCAATGCGTCCCTTCATGTAATAGCACTTCAGCCAACTCTCGACATCGCGCGTTGCTTCGTCAGCGCGGCGTTCGGTCGCCGAGCAGTGCAAACCAATTTCCTCCCAGGAGCCCGGCTTGTATTTCTGCCCGGCCAGCACCGCTTTGATGGCGCGATGCACCAGCAAATCCGGATAGCGGCGAATGGGCGACGTGAAGTGGGTGTAATGCTCATAAGCCAAACCAAAATGGCCGACATTGTCCGGGCTGTACATGGCCTGCTTCAATGAGCGCAGCATCACCGTTTGCAGTAACTGCATATCCGGGCGCAACTTGATCTTCCCCAGCAAATGAGCGTAATCCTTGGCCTGCGGGTCGTCGCCCCCGCCCAGCGGCAAACCGAATTCGGCCAGGAAGGAACGCAAGTTCTGCAATTTCTGCTCAGACGGGCCGGCGTGGATGCGATACAAGCAAACGTGCTTGTGTTCCGCCAGAAAATCGGAAGCGCAAACATTCGCGGCCAGCATGCATTCCTCAATCAGCCGATGGGCGTCGTTTCGAATCACTGGCACGATATTTTCGATTTTGCCGTCGGCGTTAAATACCATCTGCGTCTCGATGGTCTCAAAATCGATGGCGCCGCGCTGGGTACGCGCCTTGGCGAGAATCTGGTAGAGCTTGTAGAGGTTCTGCAAATGCGGCTGCAGCGCCTGATGCACTGCACTCTCGGCTTTGACATCGCCCGACAGCCAGCCCCACACCTGCGTATAGGTCAGCCGCGCTTGCGAACGGAACACCGCCGGATAAAAGCGATATTCTTTGATATCGCCAGTCGCTGAAATATCGGCATCACAGACCATGGCCAGCCGCTCAACTTCCGGGTTGAGCGAGCAAATACCGTTGGACAGTTTCTCCGGCAACATGGGGATAACACGGCGCGGAAAATAGACCGAGTTGCCGCGCTCCATCGCCTCCTTGTCGAGCGCCGAACCATGATGAACATAGTGTGACACATCGGCAATCGCCACCACCAGCCGCCAGCCACGCCCCTTCTTCTCACAGTAGACGGCGTCGTCAAAATCCCGCGCCGTTTCGCCATCAATGGTCACCAGCGGCAAAGTACGCAGATCGACCCGGCCTTCCAGATCGGCCTTCTTCACCTTGTCCGGCAGGCTCTTGTTCTCGTCCAGCGCCGCCTTGCTGAACTCGAAGGGCAGGTCGTGCTTCCTGAGCGCAATCTCGATTTCCATACCCGGATCGGCGTAATTGCCCAGCACCTCGCTGATGCGGCCAATCGGCTGCGAATAACGGCTGGGTTGCTCGATAATGTCGACCATCACCACCTGCCCGGCCTTGGCTTTGATCTTTGCCTTTTTCTCTGGCGGGATCAGGATGTCCTGCGCAATTCGGCGATTTTCAGCCACCACGAAAACCACCCCATGCTCGATCATCACCCGACCAACCACCCGCGTATTGGCACGCTCGGTGACTTCGACAATACTGCCCTCCGGCCGACCCTTGCGGTCGATTCCGGTCGCCCGCACCAGCACACGGTCGCCGTGCATGACCTTTTCCATCTGGTGCTGGTCGAGAAAGAAATCGGCAGAGCCATCATCCGGCCGGAAAAAACCGTAGCCATCGGGATGCCCCTCCACCCGCCCCGGTTTCAGACTGGCACGCTCCGGCAAAATGTAGGCATCCTTGCGATTTCTGAGCAACTGCCCTTCCCGCTCCATCGCCCGCAAACGACGGACAAAGGCCTCACGCTCCTCCAGCGAAATATCGAGCAATTGGCATAACTGCTCAAGGCCGGTCGGCTTGCCCTCCGCTTCCAGCATCTGCACCACATACTCACGCGACGGCAGTGGCCGATCGTAACGTGACGATTCGCGCTCGAAACAAGGGTCATTGCGGCGCACTTTAGAAATTTTCTTAGTTGACATATTGTCCGGTTTCTTTAGAATCCTGCCTTCTTCACACCTGCCCAGGTGGCGGAATTGGTAGACGCACTAGTTTCAGGTACTAGCGCTGCAAGGCGTGGGGGTTCGAGTCCCTTCCTGGGCACCATTGCGAATCAAGGACTTAGCGTACTTACAGGTACTCGAGAGCCCAAAAAAGAACCCCGGAAACGGGGTATTTTTTTGGAATTTGTCCCGATTTTTCCCAAACGCTTTGCCATATCTGCAATTTCATTACTTACGCCTTGCCTGCTAGCGGCTCCGAGTATAGCCGGTTTGCCCGCCTAACTTTACGCAAAACACTCAGCCCGGGAGGTGGATGGGATGAACTAGCGGACATTATTTACCCATCCCCCCCTTTAAGAACAGGAAGCAGAGGTCAACGCGGTTCTGGCACCTTCTCCAGCCCCGTTGGACGTGCGCCCGGCTTGATACCCTTACTGGCAAACCAGCCCAGATTCATTTCCAGGGCAAAACGTGCCGGACGGGCCGAACAATGACTGTTCTCGGTATGCGGCTGCATGTCCTCGATATTGATAATGCGACCCTCGGTATCAAGAAAAGCAACCGAAAGCGGAATGAAGGTATTGCGCATCCACATGCAATGCCGGGCGACTTCCGGGAACACAAACAACATGCCCTGCTGCGGTGCCATGATGCGCCGGTTCATCAAGCCCTGCATACGGCTCGCCTGATCGGCCACCACCTCGATATCGACGCGATAAAAACCGAAATTGAGGTCAATGCGCTGCACCTGCTGGGCAAAGGCACAATGGCTCAACAGCCCCAAGCACAAAACAAGCAGCATTTTTTTCATCTCGGCAAGCCTTTTGGATGCAAAAGAAGCAGCATTCTGCGGCCTAACGAGCCTGTTGTCACGCCCGAACCATCACGCAGGCAAAGAGATCACTGGCAAGCGCGCGGTTTGAATTTGGGTTCAAGATTGCTGACACAAGTCCACTTACCATTGACGTCACGCACCCAATCAATCGTTTTGCCCACAAACTTGGCAAGATTACCCCCACTACCCGTACATCTAATAGTAGGTGTTGTGGTACCTGGCCCGATAATTGTCACATTACAATAAGAAGTTGAAGCTTGGACGCCGATAAAACCTGTGTCTGCCGGGTTGGTCGACAAAGTCAATCCCTTGTTAAGCAGGATCTCGGCCTGATCCCTGCCTGGCGTAATCTCCTTCAGCGCAGACTTCACCTGAGACTGAACGGTATAATTTTGATAAGAAGGCAACGCAACAGCCGCCAAAATACCGATAATTGCCACCACAATCATCAGTTCAATCAGGGTAAAACCACTTTGAACTCTTTTCATCATCCCTCCCTTGATCCTGTCGTATACACGCTTCCCCGCTGAAGCGAGCAAGTTTCACGCCAAGCTTTTGTGAAGTACGGACGTAAATCACGGCCTTACCGCCTTTTCTGACCCTAACGGGGCGCGCATGATGAAATGTCAGTTTTTACTCCGATCAGAAAAACAACTTACGGCACTCGGCAGACGAAAATTGTCAGAAATAAGCGTGCGATCGGCTACGGTAATGCTGATGTTCATTACAAATCAAGAATACCCAAGCAATGACGTTACCTGAAAAGGCCGGATATTTTGGGTCTCTTTCGTCCAGCAATGAAGGAGGGGCGAAAATCCAGGTTCTCCAAACACTTCCGTTCGCGCCAAATGATGAGGAATGAGTGCATTGGCCGCCAGTTTCCGGGATAATCGCGCTTTTTACAGCTTTAAGATTGACCATGGACGCCGAACATATCAATAGCATTTCCAACCAGCTTGACGACCTCAATATGCGGGTCGGCGAGTTGCGGAGGTATCTTTGACTACGATCACAAGCGCGAACGCCTGACCCTGCTCAATCAGGAACTGGAAGACTCCAAGGTCTGGGATGATCCAAAACGCGCTCAGGAGATGGGGCGCGAGAAAAAATCGCTGGAAAATATCGTTCTGGTTCTGGAAGAAACGCAAGCCGGTATTAACGACGGCCGCGAGATGTTCGATATGGGCAAGGAGGAAGGCGACGACGACATGCTGCTGTCGGTCGAAGCTGACAATGCCGAAATCGAAAAGAAAGTCGCTGAACTCGAATTCCGCCGCATGTTCAACCATCCGCAAGACCCCAGCCCCTGTTTTCTGGAAATCCAGGCCGGCGCTGGCGGCACCGAAGCGCAGGACTGGGCTTCCATGCTGCTGCGAATGTACGTGAAATACGGCGAAAAGAAGGGCTACAACGTTGACGTCATGGAAGAGTCGGAAGGCGACGTTGCCGGTATCAAGAGCGCCACCATCCGCTATTCCGGCGATTACTGCTACGGCATGATGCGCACCGAAACCGGCATTCATCGTCTGGTGCGCAAATCGCCCTTCGATTCCAACGCCCGCCGCCACACCAGCTTTGCTTCGGTCTTCGTCTATCCGGAAGTGGATGATTCCATCGAAATCGACATCAACCCGGCCGACGTGCGTACCGATACTTTCCGCGCCTCTGGCGCTGGCGGCCAGCACATCAACAAGACTGATTCCGCCATCCGCCTGACACACATTCCAAGCGGCATCGTCGTGCAGTGCCAGAACGACCGTTCGCAGCACCGCAACCGCGATGAAGCCTGGAAAATGCTGCGCGCCCGCCTGTATGAAATGGAGTTGCGCAAGCAGCAGGCCGAACAACAAAAGCTCGAAGACGCCAAGTCCGACATCGGCTGGGGGCATCAGATCCGCTCCTATGTGCTCGACCAGTCGCGCATCAAGGATTTGCGCACCAATTATGAGGTCGGCAATACGCAGGCCGTGCTCGATGGCGACCTTGACGATTTCATCCAGGCCAGTCTGAAACAGGGCGTCTAGCCATGCTCCGCCATCTCGCGCTCATCCCCTTTGCGTTGCTGGTTCTGGCTGCTTGCGGCAACCAGGCGCCGCCTGACAAAACCGCGACCAAACCGGCTTTGACGATTTCGACAGTGATGCCGCAACAAAGCGACTGGCCACAAACCATCACCGCCAACGGCAACGTCACTGCCTGGCAAGAAGCCATCATCGGCGCCGAGGTCATTGGCTACCGCATTACCGAAGTCGGCGTTAATGTCGGCGACAAGGTCAAAAAGGGTCAAGTGCTGGCGCGCATTTCCACCGATACCGTTTCGACCGAACTCACCGAAGCCAAGTCGGCTGTCGCCGAACTGCAGGCCATGCTGGCCGAAGCCAAGGCCAATAGCGAACGCGCCCGCCAATTACGCGATCGCGGCTTTTTCAGCCCGCAACAAATTACCCAGTCGCTGACTGCTGAGCAATCGGCGCAAGCGCGTTTGAACGCTGCCCGCGCCCGCCTGCAGGCGATTAGCCTGCGCTATTCAAAAACCCAGGTGCTTTCGCCCGACGAAGGCGTAATTTCGGCGCGTAGCGCCACGGTCGGCTCGCTGACCCAACCCGGCATGGAGCTGTTCCGCCTGATACGCGGTAGCCGTCTGGAGTGGCGCGCCGAAGTCACGGCGACTGAGTTGTCTCGCATTGCGCCCGGCGTTGCCGCCACGCTGACCACTCCGAACGGGGAGCGCGTCATGGGCAAGGTACGCAGTCTGGCGCCAACCATTGACCCGCAAAGTCGCAACGCCATTGTTTATGTCGACCTGCCGGAGTCGAATGCAGTGCGCGCCGGCATGTTCGCGCGCGGCGAGTTTGAACTGGCACGCAGCCCGGCGCTGACCCTGCCGCAGTCGGCCGTAGTCATCCGTGAGGGTTTTGCCTACGTTTTTCGCGTGGACGGCGAAGGCGAACAGGGCAAGGTCAAGCAGTTGAAGGTTGCGCTCGGCCGCCGCCAGGGCGACCGGCTGGAAATCACCAGCGGCATCGACGCCAAAATGCGATTCGCCGCCACCGGTGGCGGTTTTCTGGCTGAAGGCGACAGCGTGCGCATCGTCAATGAGGCCGAAATCGCCAAGGCCACAGCGCAATGAACGTCTCCTCCTGGTCGATCCGGAATCCGATTCCGGCCATCCTCCTGTTCATCCTGTTGTCCCTGCTCGGCGGCTTGGCCTTCATGAACATGAAGATCCAGCAGTTTCCCGACATCGACCTGCCCAGTATCAGCGTCATCGCCGCCTTGCCGGGTGCGGCGCCTTCGCAACTGGAAACGGAAGTGGCGCGCAAGATCGAGAATTCGATTGCCACCCTGCAAGGCATCAAGCACATCTATACCAAAGTACAGGACGGCGTCGTCCAGATTCTGGTTGAATTCCGTCTGGAAAAGCCCTCGCAGGAGGCGGTCGATGAGGTGCGTGATGCCGTTTCACGCGTCCGTTCCGACCTGCCCGGCAACCTGACCGAACCGGTCATTTCCAAATTCAATCTCTCGGGTGCGCCTATCCTGACCTACACCGTTGCTTCAAGCCGCATGGACGACGAAGCACTATCCTGGTTTGTCGATAACACGGTCAGCAAGGCAATGCTGTCGGTACGCGGCGTCGGTGCAGTGGCGCGCGTCGGCGGGGTCACTCGCGAAATCCGTATCGAACTCGATCCGGCGCGCATGATCTCCTTGCGGGCGAGCGCTTCTGATGTCTCCCGCCAGTTGCGCCTGACCCAGCAGGAAGCCTCGGGCGGCCGCGCCGACATCGGCGGTGCCGAACAGTCGGTACGCACCATCGCCACCGTGCAATCGGCCGATGAACTGGCGGCCATGGATATCGTACTTTCCGACGGCCGCCGCGTTCGGCTCGACCAGATCGCCAAGATCAGCGACACAGTGGGCGAACAACGCTCGGCGGCGCTACTCAACGGCAAACCGGTGGTCGGCTTTGAAATCACGCGCAGTCGCGGCGCCGGCGAAGTCGAAACAGCCGATGGTGTGCGCGCCCGCCTGGAAAAACTGAAAGCCGAATTCCCCGATATTTCCGTCACCGAGGCTTTCAACTTCGTCGACCCGGTCGAAGACAATTATCGCGGCTCGATGTCGCTACTCATCGAAGGTGCCATCCTCGCCATCATCGTCGTCTGGCTTTTCCTGCGTGACTGGCGCGCCACCTTCGTTTCCGCCACCGCCCTGCCCTTGTCGGTTCTACCCGCCTTCGCCGTCATGCATTTTTTCGGCTTCACCCTCAATATGGTGACCCTGTTGTCGATGTCACTGGTGGTCGGCATTCTGGTCGATGATGCTATTGTCGAAATCGAAAATATCATGCGCCATTTGCGCATGGGCAAAACACCCTACGAAGCCGCCATGGAAGCCGCCGACGAAATCGGCCTGGCGGTGATCGCCACCACCTTCACGCTGATCGCCGTCTTTTTACCGACCGCCTTCATGGGCGGCATTGCCGGCAAATTCTTCGTGCAATTCGGCTGGACAGCCGCCATCGCCGTATTCTTCTCACTCGTCGTCGCCCGCATGCTGACGCCGATGATGGCCGCTTACATCATGAAACCGGTCAAAGACCACCCCCAACCGCGCTGGCTCATGATTTATCAAGGCTGGTCGGCCTATTGCCTGAAGCATCGCAAGCTGACCATGATCGTCACCGGCATTTTCTTTGTCGGTTCATTCGCGCTGGTGCCGCTATTACCCAAAGGCTTCATGCCGCCGGACGACCTCTCACAAACCCAGGTCAACCTTGCCCTGGCGCCCGGCAGCACCTTCAGCGAAACCCTGGGGATGACCGAGAAAGCGCGCCTGATCGTGCAGAAAAATCCGCATGTCAAAATGGTCTATACCGCCGTCGGCGGTGGCGCTTCCGGCAGCAATCCCTTTGAACCCAAGGGCGCTTCCGAAGCGCGCAAGAGCTCGCTCACCATCAACCTGACCCCGCGCGGCGAGCGGGGCGGCGTTAAAAAACAGGAAATCGAACGCCAGTTGCGTGACGCTCTCGCCGTGCTGCCCGGTGTGCAAGTCAAGGTCGGACTGGGCGGCACAAGCGAAAAATATGTGCTGGTGCTGGCCAGCGAAAACGGTCCGCTACTGACTGAGCATGCCCGTCTGGTCGAGCGCGAACTGCGTACCCTGCCCGGTATCGGCAATGTCGTCAGTTCCGCCAGCCTGGTGCGGCCGGAACTGGTGGTGCGCCCCGATTTTACCCGCGCCGCCGATCTGGGCGTGACTTCCGCCGCCATTGCCGACGTGCTGCGCATTGCCACCCTGGGCGATTATGAGCAGGGTCTGGCCAAGCTCAATTTATCGCAACGCCAGATTCCCATTGTCGTCAAACTGCCACCAGAAGCCCGTCAGGACATCGCTTTACTCGAACGCCTGCCAGTGCCGGGAAAATACGGCATGGTCATGCTCGGCAATATCGCCACCCTTTCCATTGGCGGCGGCCCGGCTGAAATCGACCGCTACGACCGCCTGCGCAATGTCAATTTTGAAATCGAACTCAATCAGCAACCGCTGGGTGAAATCGAGAAGCAGGCCTTGGCTCTGCCCAGCCTGAAAAACCTGCCGCCCGCCATCATCCAGACCACCATTGGCGACGCCGAAGCGATGGGAGAACTGTTCGCCGGCTTTACCATTGCAATGCTGACCGGCGTGCTCTGCATCTACATCGTGCTGGTATTGTTGTTCAAGAATTTTGTACAACCGATCACCATTCTGGCCGCCCTCGTTCTTTCCATCCCCGGCGCTTTCCTGGCGCTGTTCGTGACGCAAACGGCGTTGTCGATGCCATCGATGATCGGCCTCATCATGCTGATGGGCATTGCCACCAAGAATTCGATTCTACTGGTCGATTACGTCATCATCGCCCGCCGCGATCACGGTCTCGACCGCTGGCACGCCCTGCTCGACGCCTGCCTGAAACGGGCGCGGCCAATCGTGATGACCACCGTTGCCATGGGTGCCGGCATGACCCCAATTGCACTCGGCCTCGGCACCGACCCCAGCTTCCGTTCGCCGATGGCGAGCATCGTCATCGGCGGCCTGATTACATCGACCTTCCTGAGTTTGCTGGTGATTCCAGTGGTATTTACCTACATCGACGACGCCCTGGGCACCATCAAAAAACTGCTTTCGCGATCATAAAATCATCAGCATTGTCGTTGCGGATCGTACACTTGGCAACTTGTCATTGCGAGAGCCGTCAGGCACGTGGCAATCTCGAAAACTAGAGTGAGATTGCTTCCCGCCACGCTACGCTCGCGGTCGCAATGACGACATTTACACACCCACGGAGGCCGGCGTCCGGTAGCGCGACATCTGAATTCCGGCCTACGCCGGAATGACGATTCTCAAGAGCGTTTTTGTTCCAGCCACTGCATGAGTTCTTCCTGCACAACGCCCTTGCCGTAGAACCAGCCCTGCGCTTCGTCGCAACCCATTTCGCTGAGCAAGTCGACCTGTTCCGGAGTTTCCACCCCTTCGGCCAGCACACGCATGCCCAAGCGCCCGCCCAGGCCGATCACCATTTCGGCGATGCGGGCACCAGGCCGCCCCGAATGCAGGGCGAGAACGAAGCTGCGATCGATCTTGAGGCAACTTGCCCCCAACCTGTCCAGATAGGAAAGCGAGGAAAAACCGGTGCCAAAATCGTCAATCGCTACACCGATACCACGGGCACGCAAGGCCACCAGGCGCGATTCAAAATCGGCCTGACCAAACATCGCCACCGATTCGGTGATTTCCAGCTCAAGCAGATTGGGCGGCGTGCCGGTTTCGGCCAGAACACGATCAACCATGTCGAGGAAACCGGGATGGCGGAACTGGATAGCCGAAACGTTAACGGCCATCCGCAGGGGATAGCCAGCAGAAATCAGGTCATTGAGCGTATTCAGGGAGGTACGCAGAACCCAGGCACCCAGGCTGACAATCAGGCCGGACTGTTCAGCCACCGGGATGAATTTGTCCGGCGGGATGAACTTCCCTTCCTCGGTGCGCCAGCGCAACAAGGCTTCCACCCCCAGCGGACGACCACTCGGAAGTTCGACCTGCGGCTGGAAAACGACAAAAAGGCGATCATTGGAAAAGGCCATGCGCAAATCCTGCAACATGCGCACCCGCTCGCGCGTCTCGATGGCAACCTCGGGCGTGTAATAGGACTCGCGGCCAACACCTTCAGCCTTGGCGCGCTTGAGCGCAATTGCCGCATAGCGCAGCAGGTCGGCACCGCTTTGCATATCCTCGGCAACACGCACGAATCCGAGCGAAATCGAAACGGTCTGCGCGCCATCGTCAATCACCAGCGGATCAGACAAAATCTCGCGCAGCAACGCCGGATTCGCCACGTCTTCCGTCCCGAAAATCCCGAAGACATCGCTGCCCACCCGCGCCACAAAAACATCAGTCGGCAAGGAGCCGCGCAAACGGCGCGACATTTCAAACAGGATGCGGTCGCCGTAGCGGTAACCGAGGATATCGATCATTTCGGAGAACTGGTCAATGTCGACCAGCGCCACCACCATGCCCTTGACCCAACCGCGCTGCAGACGGTTTTCCATATCCTCAATCATCGCCATGCGGTTGGGCAGGCAGGTCAGCCTGTCCTCATAGGCAGTTTCGCGCAGTTTCGAAACCAGATCGATATTGTCGGCACGGATGGAAACATTGGCGCAAAACACCCCGAGCAAGTGGCGATCCACTTCGCGCAACTGCCGCCCGGTTTGGACATAGGCGACAAAATCGCCACTGTTCCGGCTGTAGAAATAGAGAACAGCCCAGTCGGCACCGAATGTAATCCTTTTGGCGTCAAGCGCATCAAGCAACCTGCCCCGGACATCATGGTCACTGATCGCGCCCAAAACAACACCTTTGGCATATTCGTTGAGGCGGCCAGCAGCGGCCAAGGTGACATAATCCTGCTCGGCATTGACCGATTCGCTTTCGGCGTTGCGACGAACGAGCAACAAACCGTTGGCCTCAGATCCCAGCAAGGCTGAAACCTGCCCGATCACACTGGTGGCAAAGGCAGGCAAACCCTGATCGGCAACAAAATGATTGGTGCTATCGACGATATATTCAAGGCCACGCCGGCTGGCCTCAAGATGGGTAATCTGGTCGTAGGAACGAATGGCGGCGGTGGCGGCCGTGAACAAACGGCTGCGGCTCAATTCGGCCTTGGTCTTGTAATCGTTGATGTCGTAGCGGGTAATCGCCTCGACATCCGGTGCATAGCCCGGCTGACCAGTACGCAGAATGATACGCACCGAACTCAGACCAAGACCTTCGCGGATATGTCCAATCAGGGTCAGACCGGCATCGTCGGTTTCCATCACGACATCAAGCAGGATGAGCGCGATGTCGGACGCTTGCTCCAGGAGTTGCATCGCCTCCGAGGCACTGTGGGAATGCAGAAACTCGATTGGCCGCCCGAGAATCAGGGCGTCGCGCAGGGCAAATACAGTGGACTGATGAACATCCTCGTCATCATCGACAATCAGGATACGCCAGGGTGGCAATGGACGGTCTCTGCCAACGGCGGAATCCTCACCACTCTCCTCGATGAAATCTAGGCTGTCGTCATCCACAGACATCTGAAACCTTCGGGTTATATTGTCTCAATGGGGCTAAGATACCCTGTAAACAAGGGGCAAAGCAACCATTTCCTGACAAAAGTAATAGGCAGCAATCAGCGAACCTCGCCGCGACAAGCCGCCACTCGGCTATCCTTGGGCAACAGGCGCAACCAGGCTGAAGCCTCGCCCGCCAAGGCATCGACAGCTTCCGCCAGAGCAAGCACTCCTCCGCGCGCATCCTGCGTCGCTGCCACCCGTTCGATTCGGAAATGGCGGGCAGCCAGCAGTTTCTGATCTCTGCCATTGAGTCTGAACTCACCGCTGATCAGGCCATGACTGGCTTCTGGCCGGTTAAAAACCTGGCCAAATTCGGAAATGTCGAACACGAGCAGACAAGACGCAAGTCCTGAATTTTGCCCGACCGGCAAGGCAAGCTGTTGCTGCAGGCGCTGCCGGACAAGGGCAGACGGCGCCCCAACCCAGCGCGCCCCGGCATATTCGTAAAGCCGCACCGGGTCGTTATAGTGCAGACGGTATTGGATATTGACCGCAGACGCCAGCCAGAGCGGCATCCGCACCTCCAGTGCCAGACTGGAAAAACCGGCCGCTCCAACTGTCTTGGCTGGCGCCGCCCCCAGATCGTAGAAGGCCGAGGCCTGGTCTGAGGAACTACGACCAGACGTGCAAGCTGTTGCCAGCGCCAGCAGTACTAAAATCATCAACAATTTTTTCATCGCATCCCCTCCGCCGCCGGCGCAACGAATCCCGGCTCGCCCGGCCCGGGTTGCCGTGGTGGCGCCCCGAACAACAAGCTATCCGGCGAGCGTTCCACCACCTGCAATACACGGTTAAGCTGGCGCACCGTCACCCTCAATTCCTGCGCCAGATCGTTCACCCGCGCCACGGCTGCTGTCGCTCCCTCGCCAGAGCCATCGCCAACCATGACTTCCAGCTTTTCAGACAGCGCCTGCACCCTGGGACCCAGCACTTTGGCGTCCTTGAAGAAAACCTTGGCGTTGTCGGCAGCATCATCAACCTTGGCCACTGCCGAGCCCAGCCGCTGCAATCGCTGGTCAGCGAGAACCTTGTTGAGCTGCGCCGTGCTACTTTCAAGGTTACTCAGGGTCGCCGCAAGATGCTGACGGTTTTTTTCGTTAAACAGGGTGTTGGCATTGGTAAAAAACACTTTTGCCTGCTTGAGCGCCACCGTCCCGGACTCACCGATTTCTTCGAGCATGGAAGGCACCATGGCAATTCTCGGCAGTTTTCCGTCAACCGGCTTCAGTGGTTTCATGTCATGACCGGTTTCCTCGAGCAGTATGTGGGCGATTCCGGTCACCCCCTGCTGGCCGAGCTTGGCCACGGTACCCTTGGTGATTGGGACATCCTGATCAATTTCAATGCGGATCAGAATTTTTTGGGCATTCTCATCGTCAAGATCGATATCCACCACCTTGCCCACCCGGATACCCCGGTAGCGCACCTGCGCCTGCACGCTGAGGCCGGTAACATTCTGAGTGGTCTCGACCAGATATTGGGCGGTTTTCTCTTTTTTGCCGCCAAACCAGTAGATGGCGCCCAGTACTGCCAAACCAACGAGTAAGGTGAAAATCCCAGCCGCCAGTGCGTGTGCCTTGTTTTCCATCAGTATTCGCCCTCTTCCATGAGTGCCGAGTCGGTATCAAGCCTGAAAAAATTGCGGATGTAGGGATGATCCAGTCGGGCGACCTCCTCGACCGGCCCCTTGGCCACAATGCGCTGATCGGCCAGCACGGCGACACTACCCGACAAACCATTAAGCGTTTCCAGATCGTGCGTCACCATTACCACCGTAAAACCTAACTCACCTTGCAAGCCATTGATCAGACGGACAAAACCCTTGCTGCGTTCAGGATCGAGGCCGGATGTCGGCTCATCGAGCAGGAGCAATTCCGGTTCCAGCGCCAGCGCCCGCGCCAACGCCACCCGCTTGACCATGCCGCCCGATAATTCAGCGGGCATCAAGCGCCCGTGGCGTGGCTCCAGTTCAACCATCTGCAGCTTCAAATGTACCAGATTACGGATCCATTCCTCATCCAGACATTTGAGTTCTCGCAAGGAGAAGGCGATATTGTCATAGACCGACAGTGCCGAAAACAGCGCGCCGTGCTGAAACAAAACGCCGAGACGGCGGCGCACCGCCCGTTGCCGCTTTTCGTCGGGATCGGCCAGATCGACCCCAAACAGACTCACCTTGCCGCGCGACGGTTGCTGCAAACCCAGTATTTCGCGCAGCAGCGTCGTCTTGCCGCTACCCGAGCCGCCGACCACACCCAGCACCTCGCCCTTGTCGACGCGCAGGTGTAGATCCTTGTGAATGACGCTATCGCCATAACAGGTCCACACCCCTTCCAGCGTAATGACCGGTTCACTCGAATTCATAGGCTGGGCATCCCCAAATTTCGGGTCATGATGGCAAACAGGGCATCGATAATGATGACAGCGGTAATCGAGGTCACCACCGAAACAGTGGTGTAGGACGAAAGGCTCTCGGTGTTGGGGCGCACCCGCAGGCCGAAATGACAGGCGATCAGGGCAATGGCGAATCCGAACACAAGACCCTTGCCGAGGCCGATATAAAGATTGGCGACCGGCACAGCGCGCGGTAAGCTCTCGACAAAAAAGCCCATCGACAGCCCCAACTGCAGATTGGCGGCCACCATGCCGCCAAACAGGGCGGCAGCTGAAATCCACAGCACCAGCAAGGGCATCACCAGCGCGAGGGCGGCGACCTTGGGCAAGATGACACGCTGCGTGCGCGAAATTCCCATGGCGGCCAGCGCGTCGATTTCCTCGGTGACGCGCATGACGCCAATCTGGGCGGTCATGGCCGAACCAGAGCGTCCGGCGACCAGCACCGCCACCAGCACCGGCCCCAATTCACGAATGATGACAATACCGAGAATATTAACAATGAAGGCATCGGCACCAAACATTTTGAGCTGTAGTGAAGACAGATAACTCAGCGTGACACCGATAAGAAAGCCGACCAGTGCTGTCACTGGCAAGGCGCGTGTCCCGGATTTGTAGAGGTTGGCAGAAAATTCTTTCCAGGGAATTTCGCCCGGATGTCTGATCATGTGCAGAAAATCAAGCAGCAGCGTGCCGTAGAGGGTCAGCAAACCGGTAATTTCACGTCCAAAACGCAAGACCACCCCACCCAGCATTTCAAGCGGAGAAATCGGCGGCGGGTCAGATGGCGGTGGCACATCGGGCAAGTTGGCGGCGCGTTCCATGATCGGGTGCAAACCGTCCGGCAATTGCAGCACTGGTGGCCAGCATTTACCCCAGGACTGCCAGAGCAACGCCGCCGCCGCGCTGTCGAGCCGTTCAATCGCCGACAGATCCCAGGCATGGTCAGCCTTGGCAGCCAAAGACAAGGAGGACTGAATTTCCGTCAGCACGGGCAGCAAACCGTTCAGTGTCCATTCGCCCGACAACACGACCTGTCCTGTCTCGAAACGGAGATACGGCGGCTTCATGCTGGCGAAGCCGCCTTGTTCCTGATCGCATCGACGGAAAATTGCATGCCGATACGTTGCCAATAGACCACCCCATCGCGCAGGGCGGCAGCCGTCCACGGATTTTCTGCCAGCCACTCGGCCGGCAGTTCCAGGCGATAGCCACGCGGCTGTGTGCGTAACTGCCACTCCGGCAAAATCCGGTCATCGCGCGAGCGATGCAGGAGAGTGGCCAGGCGCAGACAAAGCAGCACTCGCCAGTCAAAATCAGCGCTCGGCAAAGCCTGCATTTTTTCCAGCTTGCCGCGATGACCGAGTACCAGCGCCGCCAGGCGCGCCTGATCCTTTTTCGAAAAACCCGGCATGTCAGCGTAGGTCAGGACGTAGGCGCCGTGCTTGTGGTAGGCGTTGTGCGCCACCGATATGCCAATTTCGTGCAGGCGCGCTGCCCAGTCGAGAAAGAGCAAATCCTGCTGGGAGGCCTGCCCATCGGTCAATTGCATGAGCGCCGCCCGCGCCGTATTGCGCACCCGCTCTGCCTGCGCAACGTCGACCTGATAGCGCCGCATGAAATGTTCGACCGTGGATTCGCGCATGTCGTGATCGTGAAACCGTCCGAGCAGGTCATAAAGCACACCCAGACGCAGGGCGCCCTCGGCGTAGGTCATGTGACTGATACTGAGGGCTTCAAACACCGCCAGCATGATCGCCATACCCCCCGGAAATACGGGCATGCGGTCAGGGCGAAGGCCTTGCAGATTGGAGTTTTCGGCCGATCCTGCCTTCACCAGCAGGCCACTCAAACGATCCAGCCCTTCACGCGTAATACCACTTTCCCGGTTCGGATTCAGACCGTTCAGCTCCAGCACATCAGCAATAGCGCGCGCCGTCCCTGAAGAGCCTATGGACTCAACCCAGCCCAAACGCAGAAAGTCATAGGCAATTGTTTCCAGTTCCTGCGCTGCCGCTGCCCGTGCCTCGCGCAGACGCTTGCGGTCGATACGGCCTTCCGGGAAAAAAGCCTCCGAATAGCCGACGCAACCCATATACAGCGATTCCATCATCTGCGGCTGATGGCGCTTGCCGATAATGCACTCGGTCGAACCGCCACCGATATCGATCACCAGACGTTTGTGCTCGACCGCCGGCAGCGAATGCGAAGCGCCAATATAAATCAGCCGCGCCTCTTCCCGCCCAGCGATCACTTCAATCGGGAAACCCAGTTTTTTTTGCGCCCGCTCGATAAAATCGGCAGCGTTTTTAGCGACCCGCAGGGAATTGGTCGCCACCACCCGCACAGCGCCTGTTTCGAATCCCCGCAAACGCTCGCCAAAAAGAGCCAGCGCCGCCAAGGCACGCTGTTGCGAATCCTCATCGAGCCGCTTGTCCCGACTCAGACCGCCAGCCAGACGAACCGTCGATTTGAGCGAATCGAGCGGATAAATCTGGTTGTCCTCAACCCGCCCGACCTGAAGCCGAAAGCTATTGGAACCGAGATCGACAGCCGCGATCATTTCAAAACTCATCAGGACATCCACAGTTCGCGCGAAAGACGGATTCTAACATTTGCCACAGCAAGACAACTTATCGTCTCGCGCTGTAACAAAAGCGTCCGATTCAGGACATATACTTGCAAAATATTCCAACTATTACTCGCACCATGCCCCATACCCTGCTCATCCAGAACTTCCCCGCCAGCCATTTCCATAACCGGGAACTCGGCATTCTCGCTTTCAACCGCCGCGTTCTGGCGCAGGCTCAGGATGAGCGCGTGCCGGTGCTGGAACGTCTGCGTTTTCTGTGCATTGTCTCAAGCAATCTGGACGAATTTTTCGAGATTCGTGTCGCCGGCCTGAAGGAACATGTTCACGTCCATACTCCGGGCATCACCATCGACGGCCTTTCTGCCCAGGAAAGCCTGACCCGCATCAGCGCCGCCGCCCATGATCTGGTGACGCTGCAATACCAGCATTTCAACGAAGTTCTGTTACCAGCCCTGGCCGACGAGGGCATCCGCTTCTGGCGGCGTTCGCAATGGACACAAATCCAGCGCGAATGGATCGAGTCCTATTTCTGGCGTGAAGTTGCCCCGGTGCTGACCCCGATCGGACTTGACCCCTCACACCCCTTTCCGCGCGTGCTCAACAAGAGCCTCAACTTCGCCGTCGAGCTGGTTGGCAAAGACGCTTTTGGCCGCAACTCCGGCGCCGCCATTGTGCAGGCGCCGCGCGCCCTGCCCCGTGTCATCCGTCTGCCCGATGAAATCGCCGAGGCCGCGCACGGTTTTGTTTTCCTGTCCTCAATCCTGCACGCCTTTGTCAGCGAGCTATTCACCGGCATGACCGTACTTGGCTGCTACCAGTTCCGCGCCACGCGCAATTCCGATTTGTGGGTGGATGAAGAAGAAGTCACCAATCTGCGCACCACTCTGCAGGGTGAATTGACCCAGCGCCACTTTGGTGACGCTGTCCGTCTCGAAGTCGCGGATAACTGCTCGCCCGCCATGGCCGACTTCCTGCTCGAACAGTTTGGCCTGCAAGAAATCGATCTTTACCGCGTCCATGGCCCCGTCAATCTGGTGCGCCTCATGCAGGTGCCGGATTGGGTCGACCGCCCCGACCTGAAATTTGCGCCCTTCATGCCCGGTCAGCCCAAAACGCTGGGCAAAATCACCTGCATTTTCGACACCATCCGTCGTAGCGACATCCTGCTGCACCATCCTTACCAGTCCTTTACGCCAGTCATTGAATTGCTGCAGCAAGCCAGCAAGGATCCCAAGGTCGTTGCCATCAAGATGACCGTCTACCGCACCGGCACTGATTCCGTGCTTATGGAATCGCTCATCCGCGCCGCCCAGAACGGCAAGGAAGTCACCGTCGTGCTTGAACTGATGGCGCGCTTCGAGGAAGAGGCCAACATCAACTGGGCAACCCGTCTGGAGGAAGTCGGTGCCCATGTCGTTTATGGCGTCGTCGGCTACAAGGTACACGCCAAGGCTATTCTGATCGTTCGCCGCGAGGAAGGCGGCCTGCGCCGTTACGCCCACCTCGGCACCGGCAATTACCATCCGCGCACCGCCCGCCTTTACACCGACTTTGGCTTGATGACGGCCAACGAGGAAATCACCCACGACGTCGGCGAAATGTTCAAGCAACTCACCGGCCTTGGCAAGGCATTGACCCTGACCCATCTGCTGCAGGCACCATTCACCCTGCAGACCTCGATCATTACCGCCATCCGGCAGGAAGCCGAAGCCGCCCGTGCCGGCAAACCGGCCAAAATCATCGCCAAGATGAATGCTCTGCTTGAACCGCAAACCATTGAAGCCCTTTATGAAGCCTCGCAGGCTGGCGTCAATATCGAGCTTATCGTGCGCGGCGTTTGCGCCCTCCGCCCCGGCATTGCCGGGCTATCTGAAAACATCCGGGTACGCTCGGTCATCGGCCGTTTTCTCGAACACCATCGCATTTACTATTTTCACGCCGGCGGCAAGGAACTGGTCTATCTCTCCAGTGCCGACTGGATGGGGCGCAATTTGTTCCGCCGCATCGAACTGGCCTTCCCCATCCTCGATCCCAAACTGAAAAAGCGGGTCATTGCCGAGGGCTTGAGATCCTACCTCAGGGACAACCAGCTCACCTGGATCATGGACAGCCAGGGGAAATACCAGCGCAAACACGCCCAGCGCACCCGCATTTTCAACGTTCAGTCCATTCTGATGCAGACTCTGGGCAAAGAAACTCCTACCTGAACGCGTAGTTTTCCCGTCACATCAGGGCATTCTGTATTCCCGATGATAAAATGGGGTGCCAAATTAACTTACACTCTTACACTGATTCCCAGATGCCAAGAAAATCACACGTAACCGACAATTCCCCGCAGTCCGAAGAAGTTTACCGGGATATTGTCGATCACGTTCTGGAAGGCATTATCGTTATCCGGGGCAACCAGGTACTCTATGCTAATCCGATGGCCAGCGAAATCACCGGCCATGCGCGTAGCGCCATCGAGAAAATCGCTCTCATTGATCTCATCCACCCCGAAGATCAGGGCATGATCAGAGATTTTCAGCAGCGCCGACGTGAAGGCAATCCGATCCCTTCACGTTACGATGTCCGTATCATCAACGCCCACCATGAAATGCGCTGGCTTACTCTCGGCCAGCAATACCTGGAATGGAACGGCCTGCCGGCCACGCTTTGTTTCTTTTCCGATATCACCGACAACAAGCGCCTGCAGGAAGAACTCAAACACAGCCTGATGGAACGCGAAGCCATCCTGCAAACCGCCCAGGTTGGCATCTCGCTCACCGCCAACCGTATTCACCAATGGGTCAACCGCGCCTTCGCCGACATGGTGGGTTACGAGCCACATGAGTTGATCGGACACAACAGCCGCCGCCATTACCCCAGCGAGGAAAGCTGGCAGCAACTAGGCGAACTGGCCGATGAAGCGATCAAGCGCAACGAGACGTTCACAACCGAGTGGCCTTCGATCCACCGCAATGGCAAACTGAGCTGGGTACGCATGTCGGCAGCGCGAGTTTCCGCCGACGACCCCTCCAAGGGCATTATCTGGAGCGTGCTCGACATCACCAATCACGTTCAGGCCGAAGTTGAAATGCGCGAGGCACTGGCCAAGCAACAGCAGCTCAACCAGATGAAATCGCGCTTTGTTTCCATGACCTCACACGAATTCCGCACGCCGCTGGCCACCATTCTATCCTCGGCCGAATTGCTGCGTCATTACCGCGACCGCATGCCGGAACAGGAGCAGGAAGGCCTATTCGTCAGCATTGAATCCGCCGTCAAGCGCATGGGGCTGATGCTCGACAACATCATTACCCTTGGCCGTGCCGATTCTGACCGTCTCGAATTCAAACCCACCCTGATCGACCTCAGATTCTTTTTCGAATCTTTGGCGAATGAAACCGCTGCCGCCATCAGCACGCCGGATCTGCTTTCGCCAGAACTGGTCATGAACCTCGACACCAGCGTTACAAGTGCCTGGCTGGACGAAAACCTGCTGCGCCAGATCGTGAACAACCTGCTGACTAATGCTTTCAAATACTCACCCAATGGTGGCAAGGTTCGTTTTGACGCCACACTGGAAAACCACGTTCTAAAGCTCAAGATCAGTGATCAGGGCATTGGTATCCCAGCCGAGGAAATGCCCAATCTTTTTGAGAGTTTCCACCGCGCCAGCAATGTCGGCAACATTCCGGGCAGCGGCCTTGGTCTGTCTATCGTCAAAAAATCGGCCGAAATGCACGGCGGCACGGTTGAGGTAAGCAGTCAAGTTGGCCGTGGCACCTGCTTTACCGTCAAGCTGCCGACCCGCGCCCTGGAGCCCCTGAATGGCTAGGATACTGGTCATCGAGGATGACCCGACCATCCGCGCCAATCTCGCCCGCGTACTGCGCTTCGAGAACCACGAGGTGATTGTTGCCGAGGACGGCCATGTCGGTCTGCAAGCTGCGCGTACCGAATGCCCCCAACTCATTCTCTGCGACATCATGATGCCGAGAATGGACGGGATTTCGGTACTCAATGCCCTACGCCCCGACTCACAACTCAGTGTCATCCCGTTTGTCTTCCTGACCGCCCGCGCTGATCGCGCCGAAGTTGAGGCCAAGCTGACCTTTCCGGCTGACGACTACCTGATCAAACCTTTCAACCTGCAAGAATTGCTGGCCGTCGTCAATCGCCAGCTGGAAAATCAGAGAAAACTTTATGGCCTATCAGATTCCCGATAAAACCCCAACAAGACAAGGCCGCGTTCTGGTCGCCGACGACCATTTCGAAATGCGCCAGAATGTCACAAGGCTCCTGCGCCTTGAAGGTTTCGAGGTCTTCAGCGCCAGCAATGGCCGCCTTGCCCTCGAAAGCATCCAGAAGGATGGCCCCTTCAAGCTCGTTCTGCTCGACATCAACATGCCGGAAATGGATGGCCTGACCGTGCTGGAAAACCTGCGCGCCCAGGACAAAACCAGCCGCCTGCCTGTCATTTTGATCACCGGCGAAGCTGACGCCAACAGCATCGCCCGTGGCAGGGCTCTCGGCGCCCAGGATTATTTGTGCAAACCCTACAAAATTGCCGAACTGATGACCCGCATCGACCGCTGCCTGCTGGCCTGCACCTGAAAATCAGGCGCGCCGCGCCGCCACCACGCCATCGACCTCGTGAATCAGCAACAGGCTCTTTTGCAACTGCGGCAGACCAGTAATTTCGACGGTAAAACTCATGTGCGCCTTGCCCTGCTTGGATTGGGTGTTAACACCAATGACGTTGAGTTTCTCGCGGGTAAAGATTTCCGA
>JAGTRX010000106.1 GCA_018262285.1 Pseudomonadota bacterium
GCCGTGCCGGTCATGCCCGACAGCTTCTGATAGATCCGGAAATAGTTCTGGAACGTGATCGAAGCGAGCGTCTGGTTTTCCTTCTGCACCGCCACGCCTTCCTTGGCTTCCACTGCCTGATGCAGGCCTTCCGACCAGCGGCGGCCGCTCATCAGGCGTCCGGTGAACTCGTCGACGATGATGACTTCGTCGTTTTGAACCACGTAATGCTGGTCGCGGAAAAACAGCGCGTGCGCGCGCAATGCGGCGTACACGTGATGCATCAGCATGATGTTGGCCGGCTCGTACAGGCTGCCGCCTTCGGGCAACAAGCCCATTTCGGTGAGGATGGCCTCGATTTTCTCGTGCCCGGCTTCCGACAACAGCACCTGGCGGGTTTTTTCGTCAACCGAATAATCGCCTGCGCTGTCTTCCTTCTCCTGCCGGTCCAGGCGCGGCGGCACCAGGTTGATCTGCAGATACAGCGCGGTGTTTTCTTCCGACTGGCCGGAAATGATCAGCGGCGTGCGCGCCTCGTCGATCAGGATCGAATCGACCTCGTCGAGTCGCGCAGCAGGTCGAAGCCGTATTCGTTGTTGGTGCCGTAGGTAATGTCGGCGGCGTACGCGGCCTGCTTGGCATCGTGTGGCATCTGCGACAGGTTCACCCCGGTGGTCAGGCCGAGAAAGCCAAATATCCGTCCCATCGCTTCGGCGTCGCGGCTGGCGAGGTAATCGTTCACCGTCACCACGTGCACGCCCTTGCCGGTCAACGCGTTCAGATAGGCGGGCAGCGTCGCCATCAGCGTCTTGCCTTCGCCGGTGCGCATCTCGGCGATCTTGCCGTCGTGCAACACCATGCCGCCGACCATCTGCACATCGAAATGGCGCATCCCCATCACCCGTTTCGATGCCTCGCGCACCACCGCAAAGGCCTCGGGCAGCAGTTTGTCGAGCGACTCGCCGTTTTCCAGCCGCGACTTGAACTCAGCGGTCTTGCCGGCCAACTCGCTATCGGACAATTTCTCCATCGCCGGTTCCAGCGCATTGATCGCTTTGACCTTTTGCAGGTATTGTTTGACCAGTCGGTCGTTACGACTGCCGAAGACTTTTACGACTGCCGAAGACTTTTTTGAAAATGGATTGCAGCATTGAGGAATCCGAAATGTCCGCAGGACGCGGTAAATCATTACATTTTAACATAGCGGCAACGGCTTCCTGCGACGTTCGCGTGACACGTCCATGAGTTCATCCAGCCTCGCCGATCTGCTTGCAAGCCAGTTGCCGCAAGGCCTGGCCGTGCGCGCCCGGGTCCTGCTCAACACCCAGGCCGCGCTCGATCGCGCCTTGCCTGCTGCGCTGGCGGGACACGTCCGCGTCATGCAGCTTGAAAACAGCGTGTTAAGCGTTGCCTGTGACAGCGGTGCCGTCGCCAGCCGCCTGCGCCAGCTATCCGATGCGCTGGTGGTCAGCCTGGCCAAACGCGGCATCGCCGCCGCGTCCGTGCGCGTCAGCGTCAATCCTGAGTTGACGGCGCGATATGTCCATCCTGTTGAGAAAGCCGGCCTGCCAGCCACTGCGCTGGACGGGCTGGCGCATCTGAATGCGGAAATAGAAGCGGGGCCGCTAAAAGAGGCGCTGGATCGGCTGTTGCAGCATCACCGAAAAGGCTGATCGGCTTATTTTTGGTAAGGCTGGATCAGGGTGCGCACCGAATCATAGGCAGCATCGTCTACGGCCATAAAGCCGTCGCAACTTTTATCAAAAGATTCCAGCGTGGCGATCCGGTCAGGGCTGGTTTTCTTCAGCGCCAGCAAGGCATCGTGCAACTGGTCGCGCACCGCTGCGGGCATGTTGGGATGCACAGCAAAGATATACGATGGAAGCAGTGCCGTGCGGCCAATCACGGCAATGCCCTTGCTCTTGAAGTCATCGGCAACAGAATCCTTGAGGATGCCGCCGTCAAAGTCTCCCGCCAGCACCGCCTTGGCAATATTGTCGTAATGTTTCAGGTAGGCAAATTTCGAGAAATCGCTCGATTTCAATCCCATCGACTCGACCGCCGCCTTTTGCAACAAGGCCTTTTCATCGCCGTAGGCAAAGCGCTTACCCTTGAGCTCAGCTGGCGTATGGATACCGGATCCGGTTTTCACGCCGATCACCAGTGAAAAATAGGGGCGTCCCTGCGTCGTCGGCGCAACCAGTGGAATGACCCCGTATTTTTTGCGTGCCTCGATGTAGGCCACCGGTGTGAGGTAGGCGATTTGCGTCTTCCCGGTGCCCAGATCATCCACTGTCGATTCGAGATTGGGTGAGGGCCGAAAGCTGACGTTGAGCTTTGTGTTCAGCGCCAGATAATCAGTCAGCGCGCCCATCCGCCTGATCATTTCGACCGGGATATCCATGGCCACAGAACCCATGGTCACCTCGGCGGCGTGATTGCCGGGGACTGCTGCTGCCTGGACGGATGCGAACGGTCCGCCCAACAGGCACAGTGCCAGCAGCGTTTGAACACATTTTTGCGGATTCATCATGCGGGTGACCGAATAGTGAGTGAGGCTAGGAAAATACGCGATAACAGCTACGCCCCTCATTTTTGGACTGATAAAGCGCTTTATCGGCGGCATAGTAGAGTTCCTGGGGCGATTTCATGGCGGCATCGTACTGCGCAACTCCCACGCTGATCCCAATTTCCAGGCGGAACCCATCGTAGTCAAACACTTGATCCTGGACGCTGGCCATAAATGATTTGACGAATATTTCGGCTTGTGAGGCATTCGTGTGGTGCAGAACAATACCGAATTCATCGCCTCCGAGCCGCGCGGGCTGATCGGATTTGCGGGCCTGCAAGCGCAAGAGCGTGCTGATATCCCGTAATACTTCATCGCCCGCGCCGTGACCATGGCTATCGTTGATCTGCTTGAAGTGATCGATATCGAATAGAACCAGCGTAATGGGATTTCCATAACGCTCGGACTGATAAAACATCTGCGACAGGGTTTCGTCAAATTTGCGGCGATTGGGCAGTTCGGTCAACCAATCCGTCGTCGCCATGGTGCTGAGCAAGTCGAGCGCCTGTTCAAGTTCCTGGGTGCGCCCGCCGAGCAGGATGTTTTTGTTCCTGAGCTCCTCGTTGGCAAAGTCAATTTTGCTTTGCAGTTGGCGATGGTGGCTGGCGAGTGATTGATTCAGCGTGTTGAATACCGACACCAGTCGCCCGATCTCGTCCCGGCTCTTGACCGCCAAGTCACGCGCGACAAATGAATCGCCCTTTTTCACCGCCTCTTCCATCGCCATCGTCAATTTGTGGATCGGCGAGACGATGCCTCTCGCGGTAAACAGATAAACAATCAGGCCGAGAATGGCTCCAAAAGTAATTTGTTCAATAAAGATCCGCCAATAGAGTGCGCTGAGTGCCTGTTCCAATGTGTCGTTAGAGATATCGACAGAGGCGCTGCCGATGGTCTGGCCATCAAACACAATCGGTGACTCGAAATGCTTGAAGCCCCCCGTCATTTTTCCGGCGGACTGGGTCATCACGCGGCCATCCTTGTTGCGGATGGTGACGCGGATCACGTTGGCCTGTTTGGCGACATTGGCAGCCAGGATTTCGAGGTTGCCATAGTCATAGCCGACAACCAGCGAGGCGGCGCCAGAGGCTGTGGCCGTGGCAACGCTCTGTCCCACTTCGTCGATCAGTTTGTTGAGCGAGCCGCGCTCGTTCTGGACTCTGAGCATGCCAATGGCGGCAGAGGTCAGCAAAACGCCCGCCATGACATAACCAATAAGCTTGGTGCTCAAACCGTACTGCAAGTTGCACTCCATGAAATGGGGGGCTTTACCGCAAACATATTTACGGTTGGCAGGGCTGCAAACTGAAGATGTGCAAAATTATCTGGATGTGGATCCCGTTATAGGCATTCTGCTGTTGAGATTGCTGTATCCGGCCGCCCCCCGCTGCAACTGGCTTCTTTTCATGCGTGGTGCCGGGCTATGCGCCAGCCTGCCAGGCAGGCTAATGGGATTGCCTGCACGCCAGCTTCAAGTCTGCTCCCACGGCAAACCATCAAATTTCCAGCCATTTTTGGTACAGCGGTGACGCGATTCATCCATGTCGCCTTCAAACCCGTGGGTGACGTTGTAAACTTCGGGAAAGCTGTACTTTTCAAGATAGCGCCCGGCCTCCATCGAACGCCGCCCCGAGCGGCAGATCAATACCACCGGGCGATTCGCCGAGGCTGCCTTGCGTGAGTGGCCAAGAAAGTCTGGATTCACGTCCCAGTCGGGGCCGTCCTGCCACGCGATATGGATCGCGCCGATCGGGTGGCCGACGAACAGGTATTCGATTTCCGAGCGGCAGTCGATAAACACCGCTTCCGGGTGTGTCTGCAAAAATTCAAAGGCCTCAGTTGGCGTCATATGCTTCATTGCAATCTCCTCAGATCACCAGTTACCTATAACAGTATGGGTTTCTAGCGTCCAAAAAACAAAAAGGCCCCGTTTACCGGGGCCTTTTTAGCAGACTGCAACCATTCAAGCAGCCGCGAACTTCACTCGCGTGGCATTGATCCGCGTGAGGCCGAACAACCCCGCACCCATCAGAAACAATGTACCGGGTTCCGGCACGCCGTTGTTGCCGCCGTTACACCCCGGCGTTCCTGGGGGTGCGTTGTCACAGGTGCAACCGGCAAGCGAAATCAGTTTGAAATTGTCGTTGCCTGCCTTGGTGGGGTCTCCGCCAACAAAGGTATTCAGCGCGCCAATCAGCCAGTAGCTTGAATAGGTGCTGTTCGCAAAGTTATGTGCCCCAGTGCTTGTGCCACCCAAAATATTGCCGATCAGCGACCAGCCGTTTGCCAACAGACCGGCATAAGACTGCCCGGCCAAAGCGGCGGGATCGCCCGTGCCAGTAAATGCCAGCACGGTGAAGTCGGAATCTCCAGACACCCAGCCGGCACTGAAGGAGCTGAGGTTTACTTTTTCAGTGAAGGAAAACAGGATGGAGTCCACGCGTTCATTGTTATCGATCGCGTGTTCAGGGTTGGTCCCTTCATTGGCATCTCTACCCGATGGACCGCCAGTGCAATTGGCGTAGCCCGAGCAATCATTATTCCGAACACCCAGCCCGCTGCTGCCGTTCAGCGTGATATAGGCACTATCAAGCAGTACATTTGCAGAATTAACAGTATTGGCCCAGCCTGAAGCGGTGGCGGTGATCCCGCCCTGCGTGTTGGTTTTGGTGTTGTTGAACGTCCAGGTGTCGCAATTAGGATTGGTCGTCGTCCCGCCACCACCACAGTTCGTGTCATAGGTTGATGAGTACGTGGCTTGCGCAGCGTTCATGACACCCAGTCCGAGAACCAGCGCAGCGATCACTTTTGTTGTTTGCCAGAATTTTGTGGTCATTTTGAGTTGTCCTTATTTGTTTTTGGAATCTGCAAACCGGTATAAGCAAGACGTGTACCAAATAATTAAATATCCTTGATAATCATCAACATATCAAAACACGGCTGGTTTTGTTGGGCCTGATTTTACGAATAGTGTAAAAAAAACCGACGCAGGGTGCGTCAGGGGCAGGCCCTCAAGCGGATTATTTATTTACTGCAAGCCTGCGCTTCAGCGCCTGGGCCAGATGGTCACGGATCTCCGGATTATTGGGAGACCGCACCTGGGCTTCCCGCAGATAACGTAAACCCTTTTCCACTTGCCCGGCCTCCACCAAAGCCCACCCCAGGGTGTCGGCGACATTGGCGTCACTCGGGGCGAGTTGATGGGCCTTTTCTGCCACGGCCAGTGCACCCGGCTGGCCCCGCTTGAGCATGACATAGGCCAGATCGTTGTAGATGCTCGCGTCATTGGGAAACTGCTTGCTCAGCTTTTCGTAGTGTTGTTGCGCCAAAGCCAGTTGCCCCGCCCGGATGTACGCACCGGCCAGAACACGACGAGCACGCTGATCCGCAGGATGGCTATTGACCCAGGCTTGGATAAACTCCAGCGCCCGTGCATTGTTGCCTGCCTGACTGTAGGCGTTATATAGACTGACTGCATGCTCTGAATTTTTCTCAAGATTCAATGCGTTGTTGTAGGCGGTCATTGCCTCAACATAGCGCTGGCGCTGCATGGCGATATCGCCGAGCAGCTGTTGCACTGCGGCTTCACGTGGATACTGTACGGCCAGGGCACGCGCCTGTTGTTCAGCCGCATCCAAATTGCCTGACAGCTTTTCCAGACGGGCCTTGAGCAACAGAGAAGGGAAGTAGCCCGGCTTGCTCAGCAAGGCTTTATCCAGTGAATAGCGCGCGCCTTCGTAATCGCCTGCGCTGATCAGAAGCTGGGCCGCCCGCTGCTGCCAACCCGCATCAAAGCCGGCAAGTTGCGTAATCTGCCGAAAATTTTCGCGGGCCAGGCCACGATTCCCTACGGCAAGATAAGCACGGCCCAGGGCTGCCAGTGCTTGCAAATTATCCCGGTTGCTTGCCTGGACTGCCTTGGCGATGTCCAGCGCTTTTTGGGCATCGCCCGTGTTCAGATACAGATCAACCAGCAGGATATTCGGCCTGAGACTTTTCGGATTGTAAGAACGCGCTTTCTCCAGCCACCTGATGGCGTCCTGTGGGCGCCCACTGGTGAGTTCCACCTGAGCGAGTTCGAACAATGCATCCAGATTTTTCGGCTGGTCATGGAGAATGGCCAAAAGTCGCCGCCGGGCATCATCGGGTTTGCCTTCGTACAGATCGAGCCGTGCCAGATTGAGCCTGGCCGGGGTAAAGCTCTTGTTTTTCTCCAACACCTGCTCATAGGTTTTGCGGGCGCCCACCCGGTCCTTGGCGACCCCTTGCGCGACCGCCAGAAGATTCAGCGCGGTCAAGTTTTTCGGCTCGCTTCGGGTGACCGCCTGTAATACCTGTACCGCCTGTTTTGCCTGGTCTTGCTTGAGATACATGATGGCTAGCGGCACGCCTGAACGAGCGTTTCCGGGATTCCCGGCATAAGCTTTCTGGAGTTGCACCGTGCCCTGCGCTTCCTGCCCGCTCCCGATCAGACTCAGACCAAAGTTTGCCGTGATGTCCGGCGCGTTGCCGCCGCTCATTGCGGAAGCCTCCTCAAGCAGGGAGACTGCTCTGGTGTGTTGGCCCAGGTTCATATAGGCCGATGCCAGCATCGACAGTGCCTGCGGGTCATTGGGCCGGCTACGGCCGGGGCCTTCAAGTGCCGCTACCGCCTTGGCATACTCCCTTTCGCCCATCAAAATCGAGGCCATGATCTTGCGCGCGCCCAAGTGCTGGGGAAATTTCTTGAGGTAGGCGCCAAGATAGGTCTTGGCCTTCTCGTTCTGGCCCAGGCTGTAATGAGAAATACCGCCCAGTAGCACCAGTTGGGGACGCGTAAGAACCGCTTCAAACGGGAGCGCGTCCAGGGCACTGGTTGCGGCGACAAGCGCATTACGAACTTCGGCCTCTTTTCCCTGTTGCCCTGCCAGCAGCGCCTGCAGATAAGCACTCCTGGGATCAGCCGGGAATTTCTGCTTCAGTATCGCCACATCCCGGGCGGCCTCCCCGACTCTTTTCAAGTCAAACAATAAAGACGCCCGGGCGATCAGTGCATCAAGGTAGTCGGGCTTCAGTTTCAAGGCCTTGCCATAGCCCGCCAGCGCACCCTGAATATTGCCTTGTGCATGGGCAATCGAGCCCATCATGTTCCAGCCGAATGGGTCGGTCGGGTTTTTTGTCACCGCCAGTTGCGCCATGGACTGAGCATCTGAAAAGTGATTGCTGCGCAAATAGACCATCGATTGCGCAACCAGCGCATCTGAACGATTGGGATCGATCTGTCGGGCCTGCTCCAGCGATTGAATGGCTGCCCGTTCCTGACCCTGGTCCAGTTGCGCATACGCCCGGGTAACCAGCACTTTGTATTTGACGCCAGGCGGCAGCCCATCGGGCGAGAATCGCTCCAGCAGTTCCTGATTCCGGCCAAGCAGGTTATAGACTTCAACCTGCATGGCGATAATCTGGGAACGATCAGCACCCAGCCTTTCTGCATCCGCCAGAACCCGCTCAGCTCCCAATGGTGCACCACTCTTGAGATAGGCCTCCCCCAGAAGAACCAGGGCAGGCAACATCTTGCTGTCCTGCTGCAGCGCGTTTTTCAATTGAACAATGGCACCCTTGGCGTCGTTTCGCTCCATGCGAACCAGCGCATCTTCGTAATAGATCGACGCTTTTTCCACCTGGTCGGCGGCGAACACGGCAGGCTGGAGAGGCGCGCTCAAAAGCAGCGCCAACAGGATGGGATTCAATCGTCTTCTTGCAGTCATCGGGCTTTTCGCGAATCTGTATTTGGATGGGTATTCGAACGAAAAGACAGGCAATTATCACGCCAGCCCACTTGGCACGTGATTTGCCAACTTGAGCGGAATATCGCCACATTTCCTGTGGCAAATTGGATAGAAGTGGCGACTTGTCGACAGTTACAGACCGGCGTGTCAGCCGGTGTAACATTCGGGTTTGCCTGATCCCAACCGCGCCATGCCCGACCGCTCCACCTTGATCCGCACCCTGCTCGCCCAACGCATCCTGATTCTCGACGGAGCGATGGGAACGATGATCCAGTCGTACAAGCTGGACGAAGCCGACTATCGCGGCACGCGCTTTGCCGACTTCGCGCACGACCTGAAAGGCAACAACGATCTGTTGTGCCTGACTCAGCCGCACATCATCAAGGAAATCCACGCCAAGTATCTGGCCGCCGGAGCGGATATTCTGGAAACCAACAGCTTCAACGCCACCTCGATTTCGATGGCGGATTACCACATGGAATTCCTGGTGCCGGAGCTCAACTTCGCCGCTGCCCGGCTGGCGCGTGAGGCCGCTGATGAAGCGACCGCGCTGAATCCGGACAAGCCGCGCTTTGTTGCAGGCGTGCTCGGCCCGACTTCGCGCACCGCCACCATTTCGCCCGACGTCAACGATCCCGGCTTTCGCAATGTGACGTTCGACCAGTTGCGCGTGGCGTATCTGGAGGCGATCGACGGGCTGGTCAAGGGCGGCGCCGACATCCTGATGGTCGAAACCATTTTCGACACGCTCAACGCCAAGGCGGCGCTGTTCGCCATCGAGGAATATTTCGAGCACAACGCCATGCGGCTGCCGGTGATGATCTCCGGCACCATCACCGATGCCTCGGGCCGCACGCTGTCCGGCCAGACCGGTGAAGCTTTCTGGAATTCGGTGCGTCATGCCCAGCCGCTGTCGATCGGGCTGAACTGCGCGCTTGGCCCCGACCTGCTGCGCCAGTACGTCGAAGAACTCTCGAACAAGGCCGACGTATTCGTCTCGGCCCACCCCAACGCCGGCCTGCCGAACGCCTTTGGCGAATACGACATGGACGGCGCGGAAATGGCCGTGCACATCGGCGAATGGGCACGCTCGGGACTCTTGAACATCGTCGGCGGCTGCTGCGGCACCTCGCCTGCGCACATCGCGGCGATTGCGAAAGCGGTCGAAGGCGTCGCCCCGCGCGTACCGCCGGTACTGGAACCGGCGATGCGCCTGTCCGGGCTGGAGCCGTTTAATGTGGGCAAGGACTCGCTGTTTGTGAACGTCGGCGAGCGCACCAACGTCACCGGTTCGCGCGCGTTTGCCAAGATGATCCTCGAAGGCCGCTACGACGACGCGCTGTCAGTCGCGCGGCAGCAGGTCGAAAACGGCGCGCAGATCATCGACATCAACATGGACGAGGGCATGCTCGACGCCGAGGCGGCGATGGTGCGTTTTCTGCTGCTGATCGCATCGGAACCTGATATTTCCAAAGTGCCGATCATGATCGACTCGTCCAAATGGAGCGTGATTGAAGCCGGCCTCAAGTGCATTCAGGGCAAGGGCATCGTCAACTCGATCTCGATGAAGGAAGGCGAGGCAGAATTCATCGAACGCGCCAAATTGTGCCGCCGCTACGGCGCAGCGGTGATCGTGATGGCCTTCGACGAAGCCGGCCAGGCCGACACCTACGCGCGCAAGACCGAAATCTGCGCGCGCGCGTACAAGCTGCTGACCGAAACCGTCGGCTTTCCGGCCGAAGACATCATCTTCGACCCCAACATTTTTGCGGTCGCAACCGGCATCGAGGAGCACGCCAACTACGCGGTGGACTTCATCGAGGCCACGCGCTGGATTCGCCAGAACCTGCCGCACGCCCACATCTCGGGCGGTGTGTCGAACGTGAGCTTTTCGTTCCGCGGCAATGACGGCGTGCGCGAGGCGATCCACACCGCCTTCCTCTACCACGCGATCCAGGCCGGGATGGACATGGGCATCGTCAACGCCGGGCAGTTGGGCGTGTACGCCAATCTCGACCCGGAATTG
>JAGTRX010000028.1 GCA_018262285.1 Pseudomonadota bacterium
GTTGCGTTCGCATCAGGCGGTGCGCCATCTGGGTCTGGTCGATGGAGATGGCAACGGTTTTGGCGACCGTGCTGACAAATTCCTGTTTCCAGGGGTTCAATTGCGTCAACAGGGCCAGGAAAAGACAGGCCACATGGCCGTCCGGGGTTTCGATCGGAACGGCCAGGGCATTGCTGGAAAATTGGCACTGTCTCTGGTTGAGCGCCGCCTTCACCATAGCGACGGCCTGCGTGTCGTTGACCTTGCCGAGCGGTAGCGAGCGCAAGCCGGCGAAGCCGCCGCTGCCGGTGACGACCAGCGTTCTGGGCTCGCTGGAAGTGAACGTGTCGAGAAAGCAGAACAGTCCGCCACGTCGGCCGATGCCTTGTTCATGAATGATGCGCAGCGTCAGTTCGGCCAGATCAAACAGCGTCCTGGCATTGGAGAAACTGCCGGCGGAGGCCGAGACGGCGAGCAGCGAACGGTTGCGCGTGTGGTTGCGCATGGTCGCTGCCACCGATTCGACCAGTCCCCGTGAAGGCGTTTTCTGCGTGAAGGCCAGGTCGGCGATGCCCAGATGCCACAGGCTGGCCTTGACGGTTTCCGGCGGCGCGCTTTGGCAGCGTACCATGATGGCCTTGAAGCTGCGTTCCTGCGCCCTGAAAATGGCCTCGACCAGCGTCAGCAGACGGCTGAAATCCTCATCCGGCCAGAGCAGCAGGATGACGCCGATGTCCCGCCGCTGTTCCAGGAGCGCCGGCACGTTTTCCAGCGCGGATTCGCAGAGGATTTCCGCTTCGGCCAGATAGTTGCAGCCGGGCAGCCATTGCGCGACGGTTTCGAGTTGCGGCGACAGGCCGGCAATGAGCAGGATCGGCCGGATCGACAGCAGGTTTGGTCTACTTTCAGGCTTGGACGCTAATGGTAAGACGCTGGTGGCCACTGCATCACCAGATTTTCCACCAGGGCTTTGGCACAGCATTCTGCTTCTGCAGCATGACCGCGTTGGCAGTCTGTTCCCATTTCCGGGTGGCGACGGAATTTTTCAAGCATTCCGCATAGCGCTGGTCGGTATCCATGATATGGTCGCGCAGCCAGTTTCTGAGGAAGTGGATCATTTCGAAGGAAATGGATTTGCCTTCGACCAGATTTTTTTGCGCGGCTTGCCCTACTTTTTCGACAAAGCGCTGATGGGTGTCCTTGTGCGCCACGAATTCCAGGGAATCGTAGCCGGCCTCTTCCATCAACTGTTCCTCCAGCGCGAAATGGGTTTTGGTGTAGTCGATCAAGGCATCGAGAATTTCGATGGTGACCTTGTCCTTGTCGCGCTCGACCACCGACACGAACAGCCGGTTCAGGATATTGATCAGTTCACGATGCTGGGCATCGATTTCGGGGATGCCGACGCTCATGCTGTCGACCCATTCAAAAAAAACTCTGTCATTCATGGTCTGGGAAGCCCGGCAAGGCGGGACTGGCTGATAACGAGGACTTTGATACTAAAAAGAATAGCCGGGCGATGCCACCGGGAGCGCCACGAAAATGGGCGGGGAACTCCCCTATTCTGGGCTAGGGGATTCCCCTAGATTCTTGCAGAAGGGGCACTGCTGCTGACCCAGTTGATGGCGAATAGCACCAGTTCGTTGCCGGATTTAAGGTCAAGTTTTTTGCGGATATTGGCGCGATGCGATTCGATGGTTTTGACGCTGCGCTTGAGCTTTTCGGCGATCTCGCTGGTGCCCAGACCCATGCCGATCAGGTGCAGAATTTCAAATTCGCTGGCGGTCAGGATGGAAACCGGTGATTGTTCCGGAGCACCATGGGTGAGTTGCTGCAGAAGACGGGAGCGCATGCGGTTGCTGACGTAGAGCTCGCCCTGCAGAATCTGGCGGATGGCGGTGAGCATTGTGGTCGTGCCTTCCTGCTTCATCAGGTAGCCATGGGCGCCGAGGCGCAGGGCGCGTTCCGCATAGAGCGTCTCGTCGTGCATGGACATGACCAGGATCAGCAATTCTGGAAATTTGATGCGCAATTGCTTGACCAGATCGAGCCCCGAAGTGCCGGCCAGGGAGACATCCACAATCGCCAGATCATGCGGGGATGCCTGGTTGGCCTCGATGGCCTGCTGGGCATCATCGGCCTCGCTGCAGACGAGAAGGTCGGGTTCGCGGTTGATCAGGAGCGCGATGCCCTGGCGGACGATCGGGTGATCGTCGACAATCAGGATGTGGGCTTTACGGTTGGCGATGGCTGACATGGCGGGACTATTCGGTGGGCAGGAGGATACGAACGGTGGTTCCCTGGCCGGGAAGGCTGCGTATTTCCAGGGTGGCTCCGATCAGGGAGGCGCGATACTGCATGGTATGCATTCCCAAGCCGGACATTCTGACATTATTCGCGTTACTTTCGAAGCCGCAACCGTTATCGGCAATTTCGAATAGAAGCGCTGCCTTTTGTCGGCCAAGGCGTATGCGGATGTCGGTGGCGGCGCCGTGGCGCAGGGCGTTGTTGATGGCTTCCTGCGCGATGCGGAACAGGTTGATTTCGGTCTGGAAATCCTTGATGACGAGATCCGGGTCGGCGGCAAACGAGCAGCGGATGCGATAGATGTTTTCGACATTGCGCGCGGTCTGCGTCAGAAGCGCCTGCAAGCCGGTTTCCTGCAATTCGACCGGATACAGGCCTTGAGCCAGATGACGCGTTTTGGCGACCGCTTCGTTGATCAGGGTCGTAATATTGGCTGCTTCCTGCATTTCGGCATAATCCATGCTTTTCAGCTTCTGGAACAGGACTTCCGACAGGAAAGCCACGCCGGTGAGGTGTTGGCCGAGATCGTCGTGCAGCTCCTGGCCGATGTTCTTGCGGGTTTCCTCGCTGATGTCGATGATGCGGCGTTCGGCCATGCGGGCGCGGTCGAGCAGCGCTTCGGCATTTTCTTTGGCTTCGAGCAGGGCATTTTCAGCCTGTTTGCGTATTGAAAGGTCGTTGAAAACCGAAAGGAGATAAGACTCGCCCTTAAAACTCAGGCGCTTGAAGGAGGCGACACACCAGATCGTTCTGCCGAAGAAGGTGTGCATCGGCGATTCGAAGTCGATGGCTGCGCCGCTTTCCAGGGCTTTTTCTGCAGCGCCATAAGCGCCCGATTCGCGCCAGGACTGGCTCCGGCGGAAATTGTGCAACAGGAGTTGTTCGATGGCGCCGCCGGAGATACGCGCAGCTGCTTCGTTGGCGATGACACATTCGCCGCTGTATTTGTGCACCATGATGCCCGAAAATGAATTGGCGATCACCGATTGGTTGAACTGCAACAAATCCTTGAAATCTTCCTCGATTTTCTTGCGTTCGCTGATGTCGACATAAGTGCCGATCATGCGTTGCGGCGCGCCGTCCGGCTGATGGCTGACCACCATGCCACGCGCCAGTGCCCATTTCCAGCTGCCATCACGGTAGCGGGTGCGATGTTCCATGGCGAAAGTGGCTGTTTGGCCGCAGAGATGGGCATTCAGCCCGGCCATGAAGCGTTCCTTGTCGTCCGGATGAATGCGCTCCGTCCAGTCTTGCAGGCGCCCCTCGCCGCTGTTTTCCGGGCAACCCCAGAAATCGAGAATTCGGGGCGCGAACAGGGTCTGGCCGCTGGCGATGTCCCAGTCCCAGACGCCTTCGCCCGATCCTTCCAAGGCGAACTTCCAGCGTTGCTCGCTCGCCCGCAGGGTTTCCTCATCGCGAATCCGCTGCGAAATATCGCTGACTGCGGCAATCACAAAATCATCCTCGCCCATGTGGATCGGGCTTAGGCTGATTTCCGCCGGAAAAGTTTTTCCGTCCTTGCAAAGTGCGGAGAGTTTGATGCCGCTGGCCATCGGTCGGGAACGTGGGGTTTCGCTGAAATGGGATCGGTAGTGCTGATGATTGTCACGGTATTCCTGGGGAACCAGGGTTTCGATGCGCAAGCCCTTGAGTTCCTTTCGTGTGTAGCCGAAAACCTGTTCGGAAACGCGGTTGGCGTAGGCGATCAGGCCTTGTTTGTCGACCAGCACCACGGCTTCCGGTGAGGCTTCGAGCACGGCACGCAACTGAGCTTCCTGGGCGTGCTTGCGATCGGTGATGTCCGAGAAGGCGGCGACGTTATGGGTCAGTTCGCCTTTCAGGTTGCGTACCTGTTTGATGGAAAGCCAGCCGATGAAATCATGGCCATTCTTGTGGCGGCTCCAGTGCTCGCCACGCCAGTTTCCTTCCTGGGAAAGTTTTCGATACAGGTTCTGGAAAAATTCTGCCGAGTAGCGCTGGGAAAAGAGCATGGCCGGCGATTGGCCGATCACTTCTTCGGGGGGGTATCCGGTAACACTGGTAAATGCCGGGTTGACCTCGATAATCCTGTTCTCGGCGTCGGTGACCATGACGGCGTCGTCGACCGTGGCGAAGACGGTGGCAGCCAGGCGCTCACGGGATGACGATCAGCAGCAGCATGCTGCGTTCTTCGTTCCACTTTTTCAGTGCTTGCCGCTGGTCAAGACGGGTGATGACCAGCACAGGGAATTGTGAAGAGGCGCGGTAGGAGGTGATCGTGCCGGGTTGGTTCGGCAGGTTTTCCAGAAAACTGCCGGTTTCTTTTTCCGAAATGTTTTTCAGGAGTTCGGCTTCGGCGCGATGCAAACGATGTGACGACGTTTCTGCGGTGCTGACCAGGAGAATTCCGTCATAGCGTAGAACCTCGACAAAACCTTTTTCAGAGACCAGCTTCTGGCTGAAGTTGTTGACCAGAAAATCCGGGTTGATGTTTGCAACCAGCGTGATCTGCCGTTTTCCAAGGTGCAGGGCGTGCACTACAGGGATGAAGCCGGGGAGTTCATTGCTTTCGAGGGGACGTTCGCCGGTTTTGACTTTGCCCTGCTGAAAATCGCGACCGGCCCAGAGCCTTCCGATGCCGAAGTAATCCTTGTTGTCGGTGCTTGGTGGAAAGCAGTCGATGGCGCCGGGACTGATCCCGATGTTGTCACGATTGGAACTGGCGACAATGCGTCCCTGTTCGTCGATCAAGGAAATGGAGCGCAGGGCAGGGGTTTGACGTACCGTTCGGGCAAGTAGCGCTGAAACTTTTTCCGGGGGCTGGTTCAGATCGTTTTCGCTGATCGACTGGGTCAGGATGAGACGGATGAATTTGAGCGTTTGTGTCAGGTGGTCTTCGAAAACGTGCGCATAAGTGGCGCTAATTTCAAGTTGGGCATCAAGTGTTTCGGAACGCAGCCGGAAGAGTGTATAGGTTGTGCCGCCAATCACCAGCACGATAAAGAGCAACATTGCCACAAGAGAGCCAGCATTGGACTGGATGCGCCGAGGTGACATTTTTGCGATTTATTGCCCTTGCTGGACGATGGGTTCGAGCTTGTGCTGTTTGGCGGCTGACAGCAAGCGACCATCGCGCTTGATGTCACTGATGAAGCGTTCGACGCGTTCATGCCAGCGCTCGTCGCCATATCGAACGACATAAGCGTAGGAGCTCAGGTGGTACGTCGTTGGCGGAATGATCAGGCGAGCCCATTGAGCGTTCTGCAACATGCGCTGGCTGTAGGGATAATCGGTCATGAAGACGTCGGCTCGGCCGGATTCGACTTCCTGCTCGCGGGCAAAAGGAGTGTCGGCGACGAGCAATGTCGCCCGTTTCAATTGTTCGCGCATGACGCCTTCGTGGTAGGTGCCTTTGTGAACGGCGACAACAACACCGGGCTGATCAATGTCTTGCCATTCCTTGATGCGCCGGTTGGTTCGGGTTGCGACAGCGTAAATGTCGCTCGTCAGGTAAGGCTTGCTGAAACGAAGGGTTTTGGCGCGTGCAGACGTGATTCCGATGGCAAACATGCCGATGTCGCAACGATCACGATTGATGTCTTCGGAAAGCGTGGCGAAGGAACTGTCGACGAATTTCACGTCAATTTTTGGGTCGAGATCCTTCGCCAGTTCCTTTGCCAGATCGATATCGATGCCGGATAGTTGCTGGGTTTTCGGGTTGCGATAGCTGATGCTGTAGTAATCTGGCCAGATACACACCCTCAGGATTTTGCTGGCAAGGATGCGTTCGAGGTGGCCCGATTCCTGACCCTTGGCCAGGATGGACGGGGGCGTGAAGAGAAGGGCTAGCACTGGAATCGCCCAAAGTACGCGCCAGTGCTCCGAGGTGGGCATATTCCTTCGCGTTAAGAAAAGGAAACTTCGCTCAATCATCAATTTGAATAGTCGCAGCTTATTCCGCTTGTGGCCTTGTCGCCAAATAAGGCGGCGCCAACAGTACCGCCCATGTCGTTATCGACGGCCTTGAATTTTACCTTGTGCTGTTGAATGTTTTTTTCGGCAGTTGCCTTGGGTACCTTGAAAACAAGGCTATCGCTGGCGATGCCGTTTTCGTTGCCACGGATGATTTCGATGGAGGCCAAGGGGATGCCGTAGTAGGTTCCGGAGGTTATGGGCAGCGAGAAAGAAGTGTATTCCCCTTGATTTTTCATGCTCGGTTGGCCAACTGCCGATTTGTAGGCCTCCGGCAGCACGATTTTGCCGATTCTGTAATTGGTTTTCGGGTCTGTTTCGATAAGTTGCTCGACAAGTTTGTTGAATTCGGGCGAGGGGGTGCAAGCGTTTTCCCAGGACTTGAACATGGCAGTCCAGTCGGGTCCTGCGTTGGAGACGACGGGTTCGGAGGTATAGGTCTTTCCATCGAATTTCAGTGTTGTCGCAGGAATAGGGACGATTTTGTCATTGTTGTCCTTGTGGGTGCCGCTATAGTTGATGATCAGGTCCGGATATTGGCCGCTGCCGCCCTTCGCCACGCTGATCTTTCCACTGTAACTCCAACAGGGGGACAGGCCATCCTTCTGTTCTTTGGGGTCGTCAGAGCAGGTTCCGGCGTTGTTTTCACCGGTCTGTACAAGCCCAAGATCGCGCCAGCCCTCTTTTTCCAGGACAAAGATAAGCTTGCCTTCTGTCGAATAGCCTTGATTCGAGTATGAGGATTCAATCAACAGGGCAGCCACATTGCCCAATTGCAGCGCTTCGGCATTCTCGCTGCTGGGCGGATGTCCCCAACTGCCGGTGCTGGTAAAATTTTTCTGTTTGGCAAAGACGATCCATTGCCCATCCTTCAATTTGTAGGTGATCGCACCAATGGAAGGGCTACAGGCATGGCATTCCTCGGCAAGTTCGCCATTTGGTTTGGCTTTGAACTGTGTGGTGAAGACAACGTAAGCCTTTTCGCTGCCTGCATCGACAGTTCGCGCAAACCAGGCTTCTGCCACGACATTGCGTTTTAGCCGGACCTTGCCATTTTTCGGTGCAATCCCATAGAGTTCCTGAAGCGCAAGTTCCGTGGACGGCACTGGCGTGGTGGGCTCTTGTGATGCGGCTCTACTTTCCGCTTTGTTGCCAAGGAAAAAATAGCCGGCTACGCCTGCCGCGGCCAGAACAACCACCAGTACGCCAAAAATCACTATCAAAATCAGGGGCGATTTTTTGGATTGGCCGGAATGCGTGCCGGTTGAGGCCGGTATTGTCCCGCCGGCATCCAGCGCGGCTTCGGCAGCAAGCATGCAGCCGCATTCGGGGCAGAATTTGGTTGCGTCAGATATTTCCTTGCCGCACTGCGTACAAAACATGCTGTTCTCCGGTTTGGTGGGTTAAGCCCAAGGGCGACTCGGGCATGAAACAATATGCCGAAAACAAGCGCGTGGTGATTGTCCGTCCGGTTTCGGTAAGGGGAAGAAATTGTCTCCCCCTTCCTGACAAGATTAGCCGCAGCTCCCCACCGCCCCGCAGGCGGTGCAGAAGTCGCAGCCGTCCTTGCGGATCATGGTGTAGTTGCCGCACTCGCTGCACAGTTTGCCGACTGTCGGGCGGACGCTGTTGCTGGCATCTTCTGACGCTTCCAGAATGCCCATTTGCTGCAGCGGGATACCGTCCTCGCCGAGAATGCCGAGCATGGCGTAGCGGTGGATAATGAGGCTGGCAATGTAGGCGACCGTCGACGGATAAGTCTGCTGCTTGCGCTGTCCTGGGATATAGGCCATGAATGCGCCCAGCGGTTCGGGGTAGTCGAGCAACTTGCGCAACTTCATGCCGATCCAGGCCGGGTCGAGAACGCGCATGTCGAGTGACAGCAGCTTGCACAGGCCATCCAGAGCGCGCGGGTAGTTGCCGGAGAGCCACATCGAGTAGGGGCGGGTGACGCCGTCGGGCAGGGTGATTTCTTTCAGACCGAGTACGAAGTCTTCACCGGTGGCCGGGTTGTTGACGTCGACGGTCCAGGAGAGCGTGCCGTCGGTGCCGGTTTTGGGTTCCTTGATACTGAAGAGGGCGTCCTTGACCGGGGTTGGGCCTTCCTGGTTCAGTGCGCCGAGTTGCTCGACGCGCCAGCGGATGATCTGTGCCATGGCGGAAACGACCGAGGGCATGCGTTTCTTTTCGCCATGCGGCGGCATGGTCATTTCGAAGGAATCGCCGGGCGTTTTGGCCAGGGTGTCGAGTTTGATTTCCAGCCAGGCGCGGTCATTGGCGCGCATGTCCATTGACAGCGTCTTGGCGACAGCGCCGAGGCCGCGCGGTTCGGCCGGGCCGTTGGCCCAGACTTCAAAGGGCCAGGCGCGGCCTTCCGGTTCGACGTGGCCGACGAAGAGGGCGAATTTGCCGATGGGGGAATCCAGCATGTAAGTCCAGCAAAGGTTGCCTTCCGGCAGGTTGGGGCGCCCCGGCCAGCGCAGACTGGCCAGCACCGGTGCTGGCAGGTTCTTGATTTCCAGGCGGCGATTGGCTTCGGCGATGAAGTCCTGTGGCGAGGTCTTGCTGTCAGCGGGCGGCGGGGTTTCGGTCTTGGATGGCTCGACCGACAACACGGCACCCAGCACGCTATTGGGACGGTAAGTGGCCAGACCCTTCAAGCCGGATTTCCAGGCGGTCATGTAAAGATCCTGGAAGTCGGCGTAGGGGTAATCGCCCGGCACATTGACTGTTTTGGAAATGGAGGTGTCAATGTAGGGGGCAACGGCGGCGACCATGTCCTTGTGTGCCTGCGCCGAGATTTCAAGCGCGGTGACAAAGTAGTCGGGCAGATTGGTGACATCGCCGCCGATATGCTTGTACAGACGCCAGGCGTGATCCTCGACTGAGTGCTCCTTGATGGTGCCGTCGAGCATGCGCTTCTTGCGGCTATAGGTCCAGGAGAAGGGTGGCTCGATGCCGTTCGAGGCGTTGTCGGCGAAGGCCAGCGAAATGGTGCCGGTGGGGGCGATGGAAAGCAGGTGTGAGTTTCTCAGGCCATGCTGGCGAATTTCGGCCTTGATGTCGGCCGGCAGGCGCGAGGCGAAATTGTTGCCGGAAAGGTAAAGCTCGGCGTTGAAGAGCGGGAAGTGGCCGCGTTCCTTGGCCAGTTCAACCGAGTACATGTAGGCGGTGTCGCGCATGAACTCGGTGAGGCGGGTGGACATGGCGCGCGCTTCGGGACGGTCGTAGCGCAGGCGCAGCATGATGAGGGCGTCGCCCAGGCCGGTGTAGCCGAGGCCGACGCGGCGCTTGTTGGCGGCTTCCTGCGCTTGGCGTTCGAGTGGCCAGTGCGTGGCGTCAAGCACATTGTCGAGCATGCGGGTGGAGATGCGGATGACTTCGGCGAAGGTCTTGAAGTCGAATTCGGCCTTGTCGGAGAAGGCGTCGCGCACGAACAGGGTTAGGTTGATTGAGCCCAGGCAGCAACAGCCATAAGGCGGCAGGGGCTGTTCGGCACAGGGGTTGGTGGCCTCGATGACTTCGCAGTAATTGAGGTTGTTGTCCTTGTTCATGCGATCGAGGAACAGAATACCGGGTTCGGCGTGATCGTAGGTGGAGGCCATGACCTGATCCCACAGGTCGCGGGCGCGCAACTTGCGATAAACCCAGAGACCGTCTTCGCGCTGGAAAGCACCGCTGCTGCGCAGGTCTTCATTGGGTTCGGCACGATGCACCAGTTCGACCTGCTGATCGGCTTCGACTGCTTCCATGAAAGCATCGGTGACGCCGATGGAAATGTTGAAATTGGTCAGGTCGCCCTTGTCCTTGGCGTGGATGAAGTCTTCAATGTCCGGATGGTCGCAGCGCAGCACGCCCATCTGGGCGCCACGGCGGGCGCCGGCCGATTCGACGGTCTCACACGAACGGTCGAAAACGCGCATGTAGGACACCGGGCCGGAAGCGCGCGACTGCGTGCCTTTGACCAGAGCGCCGATGGGGCGGATGCTGGAGAAGTCGTAGCCGACGCCACCGCCACGGCGCATGGTTTCGGCGGCCTGTGCCAGTGCGGTGTAGATGCCGGGCTTGCCGTCAACGGTTTCCACAATGGAATCACCGACCGGCTGCACGAAACAGTTGATCAGCGTGGCCTGCAGATTGGTGCCGGCGGCGGAGTTGATGCGCCCGGCCGGGATGAAGCCGTTTTCCTGCGCCCACAGAAAGCGGTTTTCCCAGTGTGGCCTGTCCTTTTCCTTTTCAACCACAGACAGTGCCAGCGCCACCCGTTTTCTGACATCGTGGACATTGGTTTCCGAACCCTTGGCGTATTTTTCGATCAGAACTTCGGCCGAGATTTCCTGCGCGGGCAGGGGGGCGATGGCGGGGGCGGCGGGAATGGCGGCAAGCGAGAGTTGCTCGGAAACTGGGGTCATGGGGCGCTCCGTTTGTGATTATTGATGTTCAGGCTGTCTTTTTTCTGTAGGCGTAAAGCTACTATATCTAGTGTTCGAGTGCAACAATTTCACTAAATGTAGTGTTTATGCTGTGTTGCGCAATTTATATAACATAGTGCCTTCCGACGCTAACAGCTTGATGATGCGACAAAAAAAGCCCGGCGAACGGCCGGGCGTTTGACGGGCTAAAAAGTGATCAAATCAGGGTGGTGGGCGGCACGCCAACGCGCAGGGTTCCCCAGCGCTTGCCTTGCAGCAGGATGGGCATGCCAAAGTCGCACAGGACTTCGCCGGTGTCGCGCACATAAGTCTGGAAAAGGAAAGGCGCGTTGCTCTGGTTGGCGCGGATGGCGCCAGTGTCGGTCATCTTGCGCCGGAAGCGGCTCTGGACGAGGTCGACGGCGTAGTCGCCGGTGGGCGGCCGCGAGCATTTGGAGAGATGTGCCGGCATGTAGCCATCCATGTTGGTGCACAGCGCATAAGCGACACCTTCGAGTTGGGTCGCCCAGGCATCGTAAACCGGTGTGAATTCCTCGGCATAGGCATTTTGATAGGAAAGCGCATACTGGGGCGGATTGGTGTTCGGGATGGGGCTGTAGTTGTTGTCCCACAGATTGCAGCGGGTCGCCAGTTGGTCGAGCCGGCGCTCAAAATCAGTCTTGAAGCCGCGCACCTTGGCAAAAACCTGGTCGTATTTGGTACTGCCGACCCAGTAGTCGCCCAATATGGCGATGACGCCTTCAGTTTCCAGTCCGCCTTGCGAAGCAGTCTGTGCCGATTTGGCGATTTCGTCGGCCAGCTTTTGCGTGCCGCCCTCGATGTCGGCGGCCTGGGTGCTGATCAGGCTGGCCTGGCCGGCAATGTCGCTGATCTGTTTTTCGATGTGGCCGATGGAGTGAGCGATACCGGTAAGATCGGTGGTCATGTGCTGGAAACGCTCACTGCTGCGCTCGGCAATGTCGGAAGCTTTACGCGAGTGTTCCAGGGTGGCGTTGGAACCCTTGAGGGTGGCGGAAACCATTTCGCCCATGCGGTGCATGCCGCCGCTGATCAGGTTGGCGGCGTCCTTGGCGTTGTTGGCGAGTTTGCGTACTTCGTCGGCAACGACGGCGAAGCCGCGCCCGGCCTCGCCAGCACGGGCGGCCTCGATGGCGGCGTTCAAGGCCAGCAGGTTGGTTTGGTCGGAAATATCGTTGATCAGGCTGGCGGTGTTGAGCACCTGTGAGGATTGGCGCATCAACTCTTCAATGGTCTTGGCGAAGTTTTCCATTTCGGCCACTGTGGCACGCGAAGAAGCCACCGATTGCGCCAGTTCCGAATAGGCGGTTTCAGCCTCTTCGGCATTGCGCTCAGCCGCTTCGGCGATGGTGCCGGAACTCTGGCTGACAGCATCGACAGCCTGGGCGACCGCGTTGCTGGCGACAACAATGGCCGTAGTTTGTTCGCGCTGCTTGCTGGAAATGTTGACCACTTGCTTCATCTGGTGGCCAATGCTGGCAACGCCGGCAGCAATGCGGATATTGGCGCAGCGCACCGAACCGATGCCGGTTTGCAGTTCGGTCAGGAAATTGTTGAGGTTGTCCCTGGTTTTGCCAAGCTGGGTGGAATCCAGTTGAAGCTGACGATCAAGGTTGATGGCGTGATTTTTGGAGCGGGCAAAATTGCCTTCGAGTTTTTCGATACCTTTGGCGAGTTGGTGGCTGCGCCAATAGCTGGCAACAAAACAGACGCCCGCCAGCAATAGTGCCAAGCCGGATAGCCAGGCCAGCGGCCAGGCAAACTGGAAGATGGCTGCGACGACGAGCGCAACGATGGCAATAATGTGCAGAGTCATCCCCTTTTCCCCAATCTTGATGGCGGTGTTTTTCCGCCTTGCTGTTATGGCCAACTCAAAATCCGTAGAAACTCAGGAGGGGTGTCGCTTACCACCCTTGCCTCTTAACGATTCTACACAGATTTCAGTCGAGTAGACGGCTGCAGGCGGCGCAAAGGCAGGAGTTGTTGCGCACACTGCCTTTGTGCCGGATGCTTGGCCTTATTCAGTTTCGGGCAATATAAGTTTTTCCAGCGCTTCGCTTTCACTTTCGTAAATGTGTGGCGCGACGCCCCGGCTTTCCAGGTTCTGGCCGAGTCGGGCGCGCATGAAGGTGCTGGTGGTATAACGCGTGACGCTGATGTAGAAGCGGGTGACCACATCCTGCACCATGTCAAAGTAGGCATCAGCCAGATCAGGTTCGATCTGGAAGTTGTCGTAATTGACGATGGTGTAGACGCGCTTGCCGGCCTTCGTGCAGCGATCGTAAACCAGGGCACGGATTTGTTCGATCTGGTCGCGGCTGCGGATGTTAAGACCCTCGAAGTTGTTGAACAGGATGTTTCTTTCGGCGTCATAACGCACCCGGCTCTCAAGCGGAATGGCGAGCAGATCCTTGCCGATATTCATTTTTTCCGGGCGGAAAATGCGTTCATCCATAAGTTTCAGGTTGGGATTGATCGCCGGCTTGAAGGACATGTTCGCCAGGATGTCTTTTTCCAGGTCGATACCGGGGGCGATTTCGATCAGTTCCAGTCCGGTTTTGGTGAGACGGAAAACGCAGCGCTCGGTGACATAAAGCACGTTCTGGTCGTTATCGGCGGCGACTTTGCCGCTAAAGGTGCGATGTTCGACTTCGTCGATGAATTTGGGCAGCTTGCCTTCATTGACGATTTTCAGTTTGCTGTCCTCGATGGCGATTTCCAGTCCGCCCGCCGTGAAAGTGCCGACGAAAACGACCTTCTTGGCATTCTGGCTGATATTGATGAAGCCGCCAGCACCGGCCAGGCGCGGGCCAAACTTGCTGACGTTGAGATTGCCCTCTTTGTCGGCTTGCGCCAGACCAAGGACAGTAATGTCGAGGCCGCCACCGTCGTAGAAGTCGAACTGATAGGGTTGGTCGACGATGGCCTGGGCGTTGGTGGCAGCGCCAAAATTAAGGCCGCCGGCCGGAACGCCGCCAATTACGCCGGGTTCGGCCGTCAGGGTGAGCAGATCGGTAATGCCTTCTTCGGCAGCGATGCTGGCGACGCCTTCCGGCATGCCGATGCCGAGATTGATGACACCGTTGGCCATAAGCTCGAATGCGGCACGGCGGGCGATGATTTTGCGCTCGTCCATTTCCATCGGCTCGATTGAGGACATCGGCACTTTGATTTCGCCCGAGAAGGCCGGGTTGTATTGAATGCCAAAGGTTTGCATGTGGTATTCGGGTTTTTCGGCGACGACAACGCAATCGACCAGAATGCCCGGAATCTTGACATTGCGCGGGTTGAGCGTGCCACGCTCAGCAATGCGTTCGACCTGGGCAATGACGATGCCGCCGGAGTTGTGGGCGGCGGTGGCGATGGCCAGGGATTCCAGGGTCAGCGCCTCCTTTTCCATGGTGATATTGCCGTCGGGGTCAGCGGTAGTGCCGCGGATAATGCCGACATGGATGGGAAAGGCTTTGTAGAGCAGGTATTCCTTGCCTTCAAATTCGGTGAGAAAGACGATGTCTTCGGTGGTGACACTATTGATCTTGCCGCCGCCGTAGCGCGGATCAACAAAGGTGCCGAGGCCGACGCGCGACATTTGTGCCGGCTTGCCGCCACCGATGTCGCGGTAAAGTTGGGAGATGACGCCCTGCGGCAGGTTGTAGGCTTCGATCTTGTTGTCGAAGGCGAGTTTTTGCAATTTTGGTACCAGTCCCCAGTGGCCACCGACAACGCGCTTGATCAGGCCTTCATGGCCGAGGTGATTGAGGCCGCGGTCCTTGCCGTCGCCTTGCCCGGCCGCGTAAATCAGAGTCAGGTCGCGTGGCGTTCCCCCCGGTGTATGCGGGTCATTACCGAGAAAACGATTTTCCAGCGCGACAGCGATGTTTTCGGCAAAACCGATGCCGACAAAGCCGCAGGTGGCGATGGTGTCGCCATCGCGGATGAGGCGAACGGCTTCCGACGCACTGACAAATTTGTTGCGGCGTGAGGCTATTCTTCTTTCGATGTAGGCGGTGACGTGCGTGGTCATGATCAATTTCCTCTTGTTGGTGTGTTGGAGTGGTCAGGTTTGCAAATGTCCGGATAAAGTGTTTTCCGGATCGGATTAAGGGTTCGTGTTCGCTGACAAACTTGCCAGGGCGCGTTTGTGCTGGATGACAAGTGAGGCGATAACACAGGAAGCGATGCGGGTTTCGGCGCTGTCGTTGCGGCTGGTGAGGATGATGGGCGCCTGGGCGCCGAGGACAATGCCGGCAGTCAGGGCGCCGGCCAGATATTCAAGTTGCCTTGCCATCATGTTGCCGGAATCCATATTGGGCACAACCAGGATGTCGGCTTGGCCGGCAACTTTCGACTTGATCCCCATGGTTTTGGCAGCCAGCAGCGAAACGGCATTGTCAAAGGCGAGTGGCCCGTCAAGCAACCCCCCTTTGATCTGGCCGCGCTCGGCCATTTTGCACAGCGCAGCAGCGTCGATGGTCGATGGTAAATTGCTATCGATTCTTTCCAGCGCCGAGAGGATGGCAACCTTGGGCTCCGGGATACCGATGGCGTGCGCCAGATTGATGGCGTTTTGCACGATGTCAGCCTTCTCCTGCAAGTTCGGGGCGAAATTGATGATGGCGTCGGTAATGAGCAGAGGGCCGGGGTAAGCCGGTACGTCGAGGACGAAAACATGGCTGATGACGCGCTTGCTGCGCAGTCCGATATTGGGTGAGACGACCTCGTCCATCAATTCGGCAGTGTGCAGGCTGCCTTTCATCAAAGCTTCAGCGTCGCCGCTGCGTACCAGCGAAATTGCGATGGCTGCCGAATCGCGGCTGGTCAAGGCGTTGACGATACGCAGGTGCGAAACATCCAGTTGGTGTTCCTTGGCCAGAGAACGGATGATGGTTTCCGGCCCGACCAGAATGGGTTCGATAATGCCGGCTTCGCTGGATACGATGGCGCCGCGCAAGGACTCGTTATCACAGGGGTGCGCCACGGCGACCTTGATCGGATCGAGATCGCGAACGCGTGCTTTCAGGCGGGCGAGGCGGTCAACCTTGTCATCAATGCGGATGTCAGGTAATTCGATACGCTGCAGGCGCTGAACTTTCTGGCTGGGGGCAAGCACTTCGGCGCTGCCGCGCACGGTCTGCAAACCGTCCTGATTGACACAATCACAATCAAGCACGATGTGCTGGTTATGCTCGAACTTCTTCTTGACGGTGACGGTGACGCTTAGCGTGTCACCAATATAGACCGGCCGCGAGAAATGCAATGACTGGTCAATGAGTATGGTGCCGGGGCCGGGCAACTGCGTGCCCAGAACGGTTGAAATCAGGGAGCCGCTCCACATGCCGTGAGCGATGACCTGACGCTGGCCACCTTCGGCAGAGCCGGGATCAAGGACAGCCGGATTGACGTCGCCGGTCATGATGGCGAATATCTTGACGTCTTCGGCCTGCAAGGTGCGCTGCAGCGTTGAGCTGTCGCCAACCTGGATTTCGTCGAAAGTCCGGTTAACGAGGTAGCGTTCCTTGGCCATGGCGTACTCCTTGATCGTTGGCTGTCTGGGCGATTATAGGCGAGAGGCCATGGCGCAACAACGCCGCAAAGTGGCCTTGTTACACAACTCAATCGGCCTTGCTGTCTTGGCGGTAGACCAGTACCGGGATGTTGGTGTGCGTCAATACCTTGTTGGTTTCACTGCCGAGCAAGAGGCTGGTCAGGCCGCGCCGGCCATGCGAGGCCATGAAAATGAGGTCGCAACCGGCACTCTCTGCCGCTTCGATGATGGCCTCGTGCGGCAAGCTGTTGGTCTTGGTCACTGTGTTGCAAGGCACGCCGGCCACTTTGCACATCTCTTCGATTTCAGCCAGATACTTTTGTGCCTGCGCTTCTGTCATCTCAGCAAAAGATTCTGGCGTGATGGGGTCAACCAGTCCGCCTTCGCCCAGAAAGGAGAATGGATAATCCGGCTTGGCGTGAAAGGCCGTGATGGAGGCGCCAGCTTCCTGGGCGAAAGAAACGGCGCGACGGGCAGTGAGGCGGGAGATTTCTGATCCGTCAGTGGGTAGCAGGATGTGCTTGAACATGGTGTCCTCCGATAATTGTCTGGGTAATGAGGCGCTGGCGATATTCCTGAAACAGTATCTGCCTGGCTGAATCGCAGGTCAATGCTGTAGCGCTCGACTGTGTCGGTTCTGGCTTATTTGAAATCGGTGGTGTACTTGACGATAAAGTGATATTCGTCAGTGACGAGGCGCTGATGGTCGCTCTTTTGGCTAAACCGCGCCAGGCGGGCGCGCAGAGATAAGGGTTTGACCCATTGTGGCCAGTGGCCGGCACTGAAGCGGTAGTCCGCCGTTAGATTGTCTTCGCGATTGCGCGCCAGACCGGCGCCAGTGGTGGCATTGATGGCGTGATCGCCCAGTGTGATCGATCCGTTGAGCTGGAATCCGGGCAGGCCAATGGCGGTGGCGTCAAAGCTGGCATCAACGGCGCGCACGCGCTCGCCGGCGCGGTTGAAGTTGTTGATGATGCGGCTGGCGTAGCCGGGCCAGGAGCCGAAGGGCATGCGATAAGCGGCGCCCTCGCCGGTTTTCATGAAAATGGCGGCAAGGCTGAAGGAGCCATGCAGCACTTCTGTCTTGAAACCGGCTGTCCATGTGGAGAACGGTGATCCGGTGAGCAGATGGGCGCCGGTGCTGCCCTGCCGAAAGTATTGACCGCCGAGGCGCAATTTTGTGGCGGTAGCGATGGGCGTCAGCCAGGCGGCTTCGGCATGGCTTGAGGTCAGAAGGTTGCGCAGGCGGTAGCTGGCGAAACCCAGTTCAAGATTTTCGGCGGCTTTGCCGTGCAGGCTGATCAGGTAAAGTGGTTCATGCAGGCCGGCCGGAGCACCGGCGACGGTTGCGACATTCTGAAAATAATCCCAGTTGCGCGATTTCATTTTGTCGAGGCGGGCGATGTAATAGTCGATGCCGCTCACCTTGCCGCTGAGCGATAGACCATGAAAAGTGCGCGGCGTCATGCGGGTATCTTGCGGATTGACTTCGTACTGATTGACCAGAAACCGGCCGATGGTGACTTGCTGCTCTTGATGGATCAAGGCGGTATAGGCTTCGCCCAGCACGCTGTAACTGTGCTGCCCGGCGAGCAGCAAGGCCGCGCCGTCCTTGTCGGCCGGTGCGTACAATTTTTGCGAGCTGTAGGCCGTCAGCCCCAGGCGCAGGGTGTTCCACATCGGTGCCGAGCGATAGGCCAGCCAGCCGCCTCCCGCCCAAGCCAGGCTGCCTTCTTGCCAGGAGCGGTCGCGGCGCAGGTAGTGTGAGCGCAAGTGCAGGGTAATTTCGCTGTCGCGCCAGAGGGCATTGGCGAGTTCGCTGCCAGTCTGTGCCGTTGCGTTCTGGCCAAGAAGCAGGAAAGCGCCGAAGCAGAGCAAAAATAGGGATTTAGGCGGCATGTCGGCGCAGAAAGAGCTTGGTTGGCAAAAATTGTGGACGTATCATCAAACGGACGCAAGGGCTTTATGGAAAGGAAACGGCTTATGGCAAAAGGGCGGATCGCCGCTTGCGACCTGCAGACTTGCAGTAGGTACTGGCTGTGGTGTTTGCCCCTGCTTGCTGCGTTCTGGCTGTTACCGGCCGAGGGCGCGTCACGGCTGGTGCGCCTCGGTGTTTATGACAATCCGCCCAAGGTTTTTCGCGATTCCCGCGCTCGTCCGGCCGGTTTTTTCATTGAACTGGCGGATGAGGTCGGTCGCCAGGAAAACTGGAAGATCGAATATGTGGATTGCGCCTGGGTTGAATGTTTGCAAAAGCTCGAATCCGGTGAAATTGATCTGATGCCGGATGTTGCAGTCAGTCAGGAGCGCGCCAAGAATTTCGATTTCCACAATATTCCGGTTGCGCATAGCTGGTCGACCATCCTTTACCACCCGCGCTTGCCGGTACTCGGCCTCAAGGATCTGGCCGGGCGGCGGATTGCGATTTTACGCGGCGCGATACAGGAAGTTGCGCTGAGCAAAATGATGGCTGGTTCGGATATTGCCTATCAGCCTGTTTATGTCGATAGCCTTGCCCAGGGCTTCGATGCGGTCAAAAAAGGCGATGCCGATGCCGTGGTCGGCAACAACTTCTATTCCAGCCGTAACGCTGCTGATTATGGCCTACGCCAGTCACCGATCGTTTTCAGCCCCGCCAGCCTGCAATTTGCCACCGCCAAGGGGCGCAACCAGGATCTGCTGACGGCAATCGACTACCATCTGGCGCTATGGCGGCATGAGCCCGACTCGGTGTTCTTCCGCGCACTGGCGCGCGCCACCGCTGCGCCGCCGGTCGAGATTGTCGGTATCAGCGGCAGGACCCTGCTCGCTTGGGGTGGCCCGCTACTGCTCCTGCTTGTTGGCGGGGTCATTCTGATCATTTTTTCGAACCGGCGGCTGGAGAGACTGGTTGCCTTGCGCACCGCCGAGTTGCAGCAGGAAGTCGAAACGCGGCGGCAAGCCGAGGCTCAGCTGCAAAGCCATCGCGATAATCTCGAACGTCTGGTCAATGAGCGCACCGTTGAGCTGCAAATGGCCAGGCAAGTAGCCGAGGCGGCCAATCTGGCCAAGAGCGATTTTCTCGCAAGTATGTCGCACGAGTTGCGCACGCCGCTCAATGCCATTCTCGGTTTTTCGCAGCTCATGTCCAAGGACGCGTCAGCTTCGCCAGCGCAACGCGAACAACTGGGCATCATCAATCGTAGCGGCGAACACCTTTTGGCCATGATTAACGACGTTCTTGATCTTTCCAAAATCGAGACCGGAAAAATGACCCTGGTCAATGTGGTCTTCAATCTTCCCCACCTTTGTTCCGAGGTCGCCGGGTTGATGCGTCTGCGTGCCAGTGAAAAAGGGCTGTGGTTGCGCCTGCTGATCGATGAAAAAGTGCCCGTGATTGTTCGTGCCGATGTCACCAAATTGCGGCAAATCATGATCAACCTGCTGGGAAATGCCGTTAAGTTCACGCTTTCCGGTGGTGTCACCCTGCAGCTTTCCAGCCCTGAGCCGGGGCGCTTGCGCATCGAAGTCTGCGATACCGGCCCAGGCATTGAGGAAAATATGCAGCAAGCCATTTTCGACCCATTTGTGCAGGCCGAACACAAGGCCAACGCCAAAGGAACCGGGCTTGGCTTGGCCATTACGCGCAAAATTGTCGAGAAGATGGATGGTTGCATCGGCCTGACCAGCGCGCTTGGCAAGGGAAGCTGTTTTTGGCTGGAAATGCCGCTCGAGGCGGCGGCTGAAATTGAAGGGAGTGGCAGTGCCTCAGAGGTGCGCGAAGCGGTCGGTCTGCTACCGGGACAGCCGGTTTGGCGCATTCTGGTGGCCGAGGATGACCACGACAGCCAAGTTTTCATTCAGGAACTCCTGCGGCAAATCGGCTTCGAGGTGCGTATCGTTGGCAACGGCCAGGATGCGGTGCATTTGTTCCGTGAATGGCAACCCCATCTTGTCCTGATGGATATCCGCATGCCGCTACTTGATGGCATGCAGGCGACGCGTATCCTGCGCGGGCTGCCGGAAGGCAGGACGGTTCCGGTCATTGCCCTGACTGCCAGCGTTTTTGCCGAAGAGCAGCCACAAATTCTGGCGGCGGGTTGTGATGAGGTCGTTTTCAAACCAATCAATATTGCTCGGCTCCTGAATCGCATTGCGCACTTTCTGCCAGTGCGTTACCGCTATGACGAACCGGAAGTGCTTGCTGTTGGCGAGTCGGATTCTCCAGACACGGCGGCGCTGGCTGAAATTGCGGTTTTACCGGCGGAGTTGCGGCAGTCGCTTTTCGAGGCGGCGCGTCGGCTTGACGCCGAGACAATCGAGGAAGCCTTGCCTGCTGTCACGAAGATGGCGCCAGCATTGGCTGGCCATATCGAACGCTTGCTGCGGCGATACGATTTTGGTCGCATCGCCGAAGAACTGGCGGCAGATGCGGGTTGAAGATGTTTCCTTTTCCCCCTCCCGCCCCGCAAGTGGGCGAGGGGAGGTTCGTGAGCGTCAGTAAGTGAACAGATTGGCGCCGACAAAGAATCCGGCACCGGAGGCGATGAGGACAACCTTGTCGCCGCGCTTGATCTTGCCTTCCGTGATGGCGTGGTGCAGCGCCATCGGCACACTGCCGGAGCCGGTGTAGCCGTAGCGATCCATGATAGTTGTCGTTTTTTCCAGTGGTAATTCGAGCAGCTTCATGACTTCCAGAATGACCGAGCGGTTGATCTGGGAGAACATGATGTGGCCGATGTCTTCCACCTTGCACCCATATTTTTCGACCAGCATTTTGGCCAAAGGTGGCCACAGTTTGATATTCCGGTCACCGGGCAGAGGCTTGAGGTTTTGCAGGCCGTACTCACCGCTGTCGAGGCGTTCGTGTGTGATCGGTTTTTTGGCGCCGCCGGAATAGATGCCGATGTAATCCCATTGCGTGCCGTCCGACATCAGTTGGCCGCCAATGTAGCCGGACTGGTCATCGTCGCTGGTGCGCTGCAGAACCACGGCGCCGGCACCGTCAGCGAAGATGGCATTACCAAAACCGTCGTCGCTGCGGACAAAGGCGGGCATGTTGTAGACGCCCACGACCACCGCGTATTCAAGGGTGGCATCGCCGGCCATCATGCGGGCGGCAACGTCGAGTGCGGTGGTAAAACCGGCGCAGGAAGCGTTGAGATCAAAACAACCGGTCATCATTTCCTTGCCCTGGAGGCGGCCTTGCATGACCACCGCCGAGCCCGGTGAAATATATTCCGGCGTATCGGTGCCGACAATGAACAGTTTGACGGCCATCGGGTCGATGCCGGCATTGGCAATGGCCGCTTGTGCCGCCTTGGTGGCGAAGTCGGTGGTGGTTTCGGCAACACCGCGCAATTTGGCGATATGTCGGTTGTAGATGCCAAGCTTGTTTTCCAGCGTATCAAGCGGAAAAGTCGTGCCGGTCAGTTTGACGATTTCAGCATTGGAAATGGAGTCGCCGGGGGCATAGACACCGGTGCCGATAATTTTAGCCTTGGCCATGTTTTCTACTCCTTTCAGGCGGAAACCTGGTTGACGAAGTCGCCCAGTGTCTTGACAAAATCATCGCGCTTTTCAATAAAGGGATGATGTCCGCAACTCTGGAAGACGACCTTGGTGCAGTTCGGGATATTGCTGGCAAAGATATCGGCATTGGCGATGGGGACGAGTTGATCGCTGTCGCCGTGCATGACCAGAACGGGGACGGCGATTTTGGGGAGATTGTCGAAGTTCTTGAATTTCCAGCCGCCGTCGCCGCGCTTGACCAGCGATTCATACACCACGCGTTCCTTGCTCATCATGGCGACTTCGGTAATGGCTTTCTGGCCTTCCTGTGACATGACGAAGGATTTGTCGTAGCACATCAGGGTTTTTGCCAGCGCCTTCTGGGCGAAATCCGGCGCTGCAGGATCGAGAACCTCGTTGAAGCGGTCGATTTCTGCCTTGGGCGGCAGAACGGCTTTTGGATCGCCATAGCCGCAATTGGTCGATACCAGGATGATCGAATTCACACGATCCGGATGGTTGTTGTAGAACTGCTGGGCGACGAAACCGCCGAGGGAATGGCCGAGAATGTTGATTTTCTGGATGCCAAGCTGGTCAAGAATGGCCAGGACATCCTCTGCCAGCATGTCGATGCTGTACATGCCTTCCGGTTTGTCGGAAAGGCCGAGGCCGCGCCCGTCGATCTTGACGATAAAGAAACGATCTTTCAGGCGTTCGGCGACGTGATTGTAAGTTTCCTCCAGGCCGCCCAGGCCGGGAACGATCAGGATTGGTGGCTTGCTTGGATTACCATCCGTTTCAAAGTAAATTTTTACGTTGTCGGGTGTGGTTACGAACTGGCCATCGTCCTTGAATTGCATTTTGTGTCCTTCCCAGATGCTGTTTGAAATTTGTCTGTGACGAACTCTAGGCAAAGGCCGTGGCGATGGCAATTCGTGGTTCTACGCGGTGCGGTTTTTGCTGTTGGGTTGATTCGGCCGGGAGAGCAACAGAGCCAGCATGATCGCCAGACTGCCGCCCGCCAGCAGATACAGCATGGCATCGTAGCCTTGCAGGTTGATGATGTAACCGGCGGAGAACGGCGTCAGGATTAGGCCGAAATTGAATACGGCATTGAAAATGGCAATCGGTGTGGCTTGTTGCGCCGGTGTGAATTGTTCCGAAATCCAGGCATTGAGCATCGGGTAGGCCATACTTGACCCCAGGCCGAACAATATTGCCAGCAAAACCACAATGGCCGGATGGCGGGTCAAGGTCAGTAGCAGGAAGGCCGAAGCCATCGCGGCAAAGGCGAAGATCAGCATCCAGCGGCGCGGCCAGTGCTGCAGTTTGCCGAGCAACAGGAAACGCGAGGCAAAGGCGGTAATCGGGAAAGTGGTGAAGAACAAGGCAATGGAAATGCTCTTGCTGATCAGCAAGGGCGCCATGTAGGAGGTGATCATGCCGAGCAGGGTGCCGGTGACCAGAATGCCGGCCAATGGCAGGCGTATACCCGGCAATAATCCTGTCGCCCACAAGGGCAATTTCTCGTTGGCGCGGACGGATTGTTCCTCCTTGGCCATGCGGCAGGTCAGCAATACGGCCAGCACGGCTGGTGCCGCGCCGACAAAAAAGAAGAAACTACTGCCAAAATGGTCGAGATAGAGCTTGCCGAGCGGTGGCCCGACCGACTGCGGCAACTGGATCATGCTGGCCAGAATGCCGATCAGATGCACCAGATGCCTTTTCGGCAGCCGGATATTGGCATAGACCATGGCCGGCGCCATGAAGAGGCCGAACCCCAGCCCTTGCAGCAGGCGCGAGGCGATGGCCAGAGGAATCGAATCGATGGTGAAGTGATAGCTCAGATGGGCGCAGAGCAGCAACGCCATGCCCAGCCGCAAGGTACTGAGCGCGCCGATGCGATTGACGACTTTGCCCGAAAAGAGCGAGGCCAGAATGACGGTGATGCCGTAGCTGGAAATGATGATGCCGGTCAGCGGCAGCGGAATGCCCTTGCTCTTCAGGATGACCGCCAGCAAGGCGGTTTGCGACAATGTGGCGAAGCAGAGAAATGTGGCCAGACAAAGCAGCCAGAATTCGAGCAGGCGCTTTTTCTCTTCGGCGAGTTCCGGCGTGGTCATGGCTTCAGCAGCCATTGCCGGATAATTTCAGCCTGCGTGTCATCCATCAGGTGCGGCGCGTGGCCGGTGTTGGGGATGTCGACCACAGTGAGATCGGGCCGGGTCTGCCGCATCTGCGCGATGGTCTCTGCCGTCAGCGTCGTCGAATCGGCCCCGTGCACCACCAGCACCGGGCAACGAATGGTTTCCCAGAAATTCCAGTAAGGATAGGACTGCGCTGCCAGTTCGGGGTTCTGACGAACACGACAATAAATATCCGGGTCGTAATCGGGGCGCCAGGTGCCATCGTCCATTTGCCGGACCGAAGCGCGCACAAAGGTTTCCTTCAACGCCGGGTCGGTAATGCCGAAATTGGCCGTGTAAGGGCCGACTCTTTCCAGCGCTTCCTCGAAGCTGACAAAGACCATCGGCGGTCTTTGCGCCGAGATCAGTGCGGCCTGCATCGAAACAAGCGGAACGACGGGGCCGATATCGTTCAGTACCAGTTTGTGGATGGGGGTATTGGCCTGGGATGCCAGCATGATGCCGGTAATCCCGGCCATCGAAGTGCCGATCCAGTAGATTTCATCGGCCGGCAACTGCTGCATGAAGGCGCCGAAAATCGCGGCGTAGCTCTGATGGGTGTAGTTGAGTTTGTTTTGCAGCCAGTTGCTGCGGCCGCGCCCCGGGTAATCGGGCGTGATGACATCAAAATCGCGACAAAGACGGTTGGCCAGCGCGTCAAAATGACGGCTGTTTTGGGCGATGCCGTGCGCGCAAATGACCGTTGGGCGTTTTTCGCTACCCGGTTGCGACCACAGACGATAGGTGATGTGAACCCTTTCTTCGCCAAGGGGGTATTCGAAGCTGTGCAGGCTTTCCATGTCAATCATTCCGTTTGGGACTGGCGCAGAGGGTCAGTTTCACGCGTTTTCTTCCAAAAGTCGACGCACCGGCATGCGCCGTCCGAACCATACCACCACGCTCAAAATTCCGGCAAATAGCCAGAAAGTTGGCGGCACCTGTTCGCCGAAAAAGAGTCCGGCCAGCGCCAGGGTCATGAAGGGCTGTAGCAATTGCATCTGCCCGACCTTGGCCACCCCGCCGAGCGTCATGCCGGCATACCAGGGATACATCCCCAGCAAGTAGCCGAGGAGAGAGATATAGGCCAGGCTTCCCCAGGCGGCAGGCGAGGCGGTAATGCCGTTCTGCCCGATGAGCCACAGGGTTGGCAAAAACAGGAAAGGCCCGGAAATCGTCAGTGCCCAGCAGATGGTCTGCCAACCGCCAAAACGCGTCGCCAGTCTGCCACCTTCGGCGTAGCCAATACCACAGAAAACGACCGCGCCCAACATGGCCAGATCCGCGAGCAGCATGCCGCTCCCCGTGCCGCGTGTCAGTGCAAAACCGATCACCGTCAGGCTCCCCAACAGGGCACATCCCCAGAATGCCAGCGAGGGCCGCTCGCCATTGCGCCAGCAGGCGGCCAACGCCGTCATCAAGGGCTGGATGCCGACCAGCACCGCACCATGCGCGGCGCTGACATGACGCATGGCCAGCGGAAAGAATAGACAGCCGATCACCAGTGAAGCGGAACACAGGGCAAACTGCCCCCATTCCCTTCCGCGCGGCCGCTGACTGCCACAAACCATCAACAGTACGCCGGCTACCAGTGATGCCAACAGGCAGCGCATCAGGCCGATAAATAGCGGTGCCATTTCCTGTGCGGCAACGCGCGTGAAGGGCAAATTTAGGCTGAACATGGAGACTGCCAGCAATCCCAGCAGTACGCCGCGCGATTCTTTCGATAAGGTCAACATAACCACCTCCTGCAAACGATGAGGGGCATTGTTACGTAGCCATGCCGACAATAACAGATATAGAATAGGCAATAATTGACAGTAACAGATAGGGTCTTATGGATGATTTTCTTTATCGCAGTGTCGGCAGCAATATCGCTCAGGCCATCGGCGAAGGCGCCCTGAAGGCTGGTGACCGGCTGCCCAGCGTGCGCAGTTTGTGCAGGGAACGCGATCTTAGCCTGGCCACTGCCGTGGCCGCTTATCGCTGGCTGGAAATGGAGGGCTATATCGAGGCACGGCCGCGTTCAGGCTATTTTGTCCGCGCCCGCAGTGCGCCGCTCAGACCGGCCAAGGCGCCTGTACAGGCGGCGCAAGCCAGGCTGGTTGGCGTTAGTGCGCGCAATATGCGGCTGTTTGAAACACAACGACAACCTGGGGTCGTTCAATTGGGCATGGCTATCCCCGAGCCAGCGCTTTTTCCTGCCGAAATCCTGCGCCGCCACCTGAATCAGGCTGCCTTGCGCGACCCGGAATTGCTGACGCGCTACCCTGCTGACGCTCGCGGCCTGCCTGCTTTCAAGAATGCGGTGGCACGCCGTCTGGCAGCGGCTGGCACCGCCGTTTCGCCGGAAGAGATCGTCGTTACCGCCGGCTGCGCGGAAGCGATCAATCTGGCGCTGCGCGCCGTTACCCGGCCGGGCGACACGGTTCTGGTCGAAGCGCCCACCTACTACGGCCTGCTGCAAATGCTTGAAACGCATGGTCTGAAAGCACTGGAAATCCCGAGCGATCCCTTTTCTGGGCCCTCAATTGCCGCCATTGAAGCTGCTACACGTGAACCTGGCAAAGTGCAGGCCGCATTGCTGGTTCCCAACTTTGCCAATCCCACTGGCAGCCTGATGGCGCCAGCGGACAAGTCGAAACTGGCCGCCCTGCTGGCCGAACGCGACATCTGCATCATCGAGGACGACGTTTATGGCGACATGAGCCACAGCGGCGAACGCCCACCCCTGATCAAGCGCTGGGATGGCGCGGGGCAGCATATTGCCTGCGGTTCATTCAACAAAAGCCTGGCACCAGGTTTTCGCATCGGCTGGATGGCGGCCGGCCGGTATCGCCAGAAAATCGAAGGGCTCAAATTCGAGAGTACCAATGCTGCACCACCTATCCTGCAAGCCGCACTGGCCGCCTATCTCGACGGTGGCGGTTTCGATCGCCATCTGGCGCGCTTACGCGAACAATTACGCCGTCACACTGCGCGCATGGCTCAATTGGTCGTCGATCATTTTCCGCCTGAGACGCGGCTTTCGGAACCGAAAGGGGGCTTCGTTCTCTGGGTGGAACTTGCACCCGGAAAGAATGCTGACGAGATCGCCGACAGGGCGCTGAAGCAAGGCGTTGCTATTGCTCCCGGATCGCTATTTTCCCTGGATGATCGTTTTCGGCACTGCATGCGCCTTAATTGTGGGCAAGCCATCGGTCCAGAGATTGAAGCGGCGATCAAAACACTGGGCGCGCTTGCTCGTGGCGTGGTTAGATATTCAGTTTGAATCCGATATCCATTTCCGAAGCCGGAATGCCGCCGCGAAAACCCCAGTTATCGAGCGGCGGCTCGTGCAGCACGATCATTACCTGTTCGCGTGGAATGCCCAGCGCCTCGAAGCGGCCGACAATCGACTGGTACAGCGCTTTCTTGGCTTCCCGCGAGCGTCCTGGAAAGAGTGATATTTCCACCAGCGTGTATTCCTCGGTTTTGTCGGGTGGCACGGCAAAATGCTCCGGTCGATGCTCGATATAGCGAATCTGCCGGTCACGTTCCAGCACCTTGAGTGCCTCGCGTTGTGCCAGATAGACCGCTTCAATCAGAGCCTGCACGGTTTCGGGCGGATGGCTCCTGCGTACTTCAATTTTAGCCAAAGGCATACAACCTCCTGATTATCAGCCTGTTACAGACCATGCATTTATCCGGTGATGCTGGAAGAGGCATATTCTGCGGCGTTATAGCGGGTTTTTGTGAAAATTGATGTTTACGCTTCTGTCGTATCGGAAAAAAGAATCAGCGCTGGCTTGCGTTCGGGCTTGGCCGGAAAAGTCTGCGGATGGCCGACGATAATCGGCGCTATCGCCAGCATTTCTTGCGGAACATTGTAGGTCTTCTTGAACTCGGCGCCATTGAGGTAAGGCATGGACAGGCCGATCCAGCAGGTGCCGAGACCGGCGGCAAAGGCGGAGAGCATCAGGTTCTGGGCGGCCAGGGCGGCATCGCCTTGCGGTGACGG
>JAGTRX010000107.1 GCA_018262285.1 Pseudomonadota bacterium
ATGATGCTGTCCTCGATCTCGCGTACATATTTGATTTGCGCCGGATCAAGGCCGGCTTCGGTCAGCTTGCTCTTGAGTTGCGACAGCAATGAGCCGTTCTGGTCGATAACCGTTACGTTGGCGGTCGGTAACTGCGGTACGCTGGATGAAATCAGGTAAGTGATGCCGGCGATCTGGCCCGCATCCAGAGTGCGACCGGGATATAGATTGAGTAATACCGAGGCGGTCGGTTTCTGTTCCTCGCGAACGAAGACTGATGGCTTGGGAATGGCCAGATGCACCCGGGCCGACTGGATGGCGCCAATCGACATGATGGTACGGGCCAATTCGCCCTCCAGTCCGCGCTGGTAATTGACCTGCTCGGCAAATTGGCTGATGCCGAATTTCTGGTTTTCCATCAGCTCGAAACCAACCATGCCGCCACGCGGCAGCCCCTGAGAGGCAAGTTTCAGGCGGACTTCATGGACCCGGTCGCCGGCAACCATGATCGACCCGTTATCCGACATGCGGTGGGGAATATTCTGCTGTTCGAGGATGGTGACGATGGCGCCGCCGTCCTTTTCCGAAAGATTTGAAAACAGTACCTTCCAGTCGGGCTGGCGACTCCACAGGGCTGTACCGACGATGACGGCGAAGATGGCCGCGACGCCGACCAGGAAAAGCATTTTTTGCTGGTTGCCGAGCCGATTGAACGCCTCGCGCAGACGCTCCAGCGGATTTGCTGGAGGTAAACTGCCTGCCGTCGTTTCTGTAGTTGCTGCCATCGAAGCCCGGATAAATTGCGGTGAAACCGAAGAAGAATCAAATAGGAAGCCAAATTTTCCTAGAAATATTCTACTATTACCCGCGCCGAATTCACCCCAACTTTTTTGATGTCCACTCCAGACAGCGCCATAAACAGCCCAGATACGGAAAACAAGACCGCCGAATTACAGCGGGCTTTCGCCGTGTTCAATCAGGTTTCGGCCGAACTGACGCATGCCTATGGCGCCTTGCAGACGCGCGTCGCTTCGCTGACCGAAGAACTGGCAGTGGCTAATGGCGAATTGCGCCGGCAGTATCAGGAAAAGGAGGCGCTTTCCGAGCGCCTTTCCTCGTTGCTCGATGCCTTGCCGGCCGGTGTTGTCCTGCTCGATCAGGCGGCCGAGGTGACGGCGCTCAATCCGGCGGCGATTGCCATGTTTAGCACCGCGGTCATCGGTCGGCATTGGGGTGATGTCGCCCGTCAGTATCTGGAACCGACCTTGACCGTTGGCGAGTGGTTGCTCGGCGAAGGGCGGGTGTCGATTGCCGAGAATGTGCTGGCTTCCGGCGGCAAGATACTGCTGATTCACGACGTGACGGCGGCGCACCGGATGAAAACAGAACTTGAACGCAATCAACGCCTGGCAGCCATGGGCGAGATGGCTGCGTCGCTTGCCCATCAGTTGCGAACCCCGCTGGCTGCCGCCCTGCTCTATACCGCCAATCTGGGCCAGCCGGCGATTGCCGACGAAGCGCGGGCGCGTTTTTCCGAGAAGGCTACCGGGCAATTGCGGCGTCTTGAGCGCCTGATTCAGGACGTGTTGTTGTTTGCCAGGGGTGAGAGTATTGGCCGGGATGTCATTCCGGCGAGCGATCTTCTACAGGAGGCGGCGCAAACGGTCGAACCGCTGATGCGCGAGCATGGACTGGAGTTTGCTGCGGTCGACGAGTGTGGCGGTGCCATAATTGTCGGCGGACGCAAGGCGTTATTCGGTGCGTTGGTCAATCTTCTGGAGAATGCCATGCAGGCGACGCCGGCGGGCGGCAAAATTTGCCTCTCAGGAGAGCGGCGGGGGGATGTGTTGGCGCTGGGGGTTCGCGATAGCGGGCCGGGGGTGTCTCGTGAAACCCAGGCACGGATTTTCGAGCCATTCTTCACCACCAAGGGGCAGGGAACCGGTTTGGGGTTGGCTATTGCGCTTGGGGTTGCACGGGCGCATGGTGGGGCGATCGAACTTTTTTCGGAACCCGGCGAAGGGGCCGAATTCGTCTTGAGCTTGCCGATTTCGTCGGCGGAAACAGGAAATGCTGCAAATGAGTGAACACATGTTGCCAATTTTGGTCGTCGAGGACGATCCGAGTTTGCGCGAGGCGATAGGCGATACGCTTGAACTCGCCGGGCGTCCCTTCGTTGCGGTCGAAGGTGGGGAGCAGGCGTTGGCGGCCTTGGCCGAACGGGCATTTTCCATCGTGGTCAGCGATGTGCGCATGATGCCGATGGATGGCATTACTCTGCTCAAGGAAATCCGCTCCCGTTTGCCGCATTTGCCGGTGGTGCTGATGACTGCCTATGCGGAGGTGGATAAGGCGGTCGATGCAATGCGTTCCGGGGCCTGCGATTTCCTGCTCAAGCCGTTCGAGCCCAAGGCGTTGCTGGCTCATATCAACAAGTATGAATTGCCCGATACCGGTGAGTCGGCTGGCGTGGTGGCTATCGATCCGGCCAGTCGCGAATTGTTTGCCATGGCGCAGCGGGTTGCCCAGACCGATGCCACGGTTTTGCTGACCGGAGAATCCGGCGTCGGAAAGGAAGTGGTTGCCCGCTTCATCCACCGTAATTCGGGGCGCAAGAATGCGCCGTTCGTGGCGATCAATTGCGCGGCTATTCCCGACAGTTTGTTGGAGGCGACCTTGTTCGGGTACGAAAAAGGGGCGTTTACCGGGGCGCAAACGGCCCAGGCCGGCAAATTCGAGCAGGCGCAGGATGGCACCTTGCTGCTCGACGAAGTCACCGAAATGCCGATGGGTCTCCAGGCCAAGCTCCTGCGTGTCCTTCAGGAACGCGAGGTGGAGCGGGTCGGCGGTAAAAAGCCGGTGCCGCTCAATATTCGTATCATCGCGACCTCGAATCGCGACATGGCGGAGGCCGTGGCGAAAGGCGTCTTTCGGGAAGACTTGTATTACCGGCTGAATGTTTTTCCGGTGGGCATTCCGGCCTTGCGTCAGCGGCGCGAGGACATCGTGCCGATGGCACGGAATTTCATTGCCGAACAAGGTGCGCGGCTCGGGCACGCCAATGCCGTTCTGTCGGCTGCCGCCGAAGAGGCATTGCGCAATCATGTTTGGCCGGGCAATGTTCGGGAGCTCGAAAATGTCATTCAGCGTGCCCTGATTCTCTCGCCGGGCAATACCATCGGTCCGGAGCATTTGCATCTGCAAGCGCGCGTAGCGCCGGAAACCGCATCGGCTGCGCCGGTGGTGCCGGCTGCTGCGGGGGGAGGTGGGGCGGAAGGCGATAAACGGCTCGATAATATGAAGGATCTGGAGCGCGATCACATTTTGCGTACCTTGGCCGAGGTTGGCGGTTCCCGCAAGCAGGCTATCGAGCGGCTCGGGATTTCGGAGCGAACCTTGCGCTATAAGTTGCAGCAGTATCGGGATGAAGGGTTTTTCAAGGACTGATCCTGGTCCGAGAATTGCTTATAAATCTCCGGGTTTTAGGAGTTAGCCATGGATACAAAAGGTATAGAGCAAATGTTGAGCGTGCTGCGCACTACGGCAGCACAGGCGTCTGGCGCTCCGACAGCGGGGACGGCGACGGCTGCCGGTGCTCCCGATTTTGCCCAGGTTCTCCAGAGCTCGATCGAGAAGGTCAGCCAAACGCAACAGCAGGCCGACCAGATGGCGGAAAAACTGGCCGCCGGCGATACCGGGCAGAATTTGCACGAAGTGATGATTGCCCTTCAGACGGCCAGCGTTTCCTTCCAGGAAATGGTTCAGGTGCGCAACAAGCTGGTCTCGGCTTATCAGGATGTGATGAACATCCAGGTTTGATTGGCGCCACGGGGAGGCCTTGGGCGGCTTCGTCGTGCTGCTGGATGCGGCAAGCGGACTTGCCGCACGGCAATTTCAAACCGGCAGCGTTTGCCGCTTCTCAGGGCGATTTGTGCTCAAGTTGGTATAGCCAGGCGAGGAGTTCGGCAACGGCCATGTAGAGTTGGGCTGGAATGTGTTCGTCGATATCGACCTGCGTCAACAGGGCAACCATTTCCGGCGATTCGTGTACGTAAACGCCGCTTTCCCGCGCCTTGGCGATGATTTGTTCGGCGATCAGCCCTCGACCCTTGGCAACCACGCGGGGAGCCGCATCGGTCTGGCTGTAGGCCAGGGCGATGGCTTCCTTGACCTGGTCAAGCGGGGGATTCGTCATGGCTTACCGTGAAACCGGCCAATTTGAGGCCCGCCGCCGCATAGGCGCGGTCGAGTTCGATACCGGCTGCTGTCAATGTGTTCTTGCCGTGTTCGGAGTCGGCCAGCAGGGAGAGCTCCAGTTGACCTCCGGGGCGCAGGCGCAACGTGGCATCAATGCCGCCAAGTTGGGGTAGATCGAGTTTGAGGCGAGTTTGCCAGCGGACGCCGTCTTCATCTTCCGAAGTACGCGAACCGCTATCCTCCTCGGTGATTTCCCAGTGCATCGGCTGGTTCGGCCAGACCTGTCCCTGCCAGACATAGGTTTGGGTGGCCAGGGCATTGAGTTGTTGTTGAACCAGCGGTGTGAGGTCCGGGTGAATCGCCGGGCCGCTCCGCGGAGCAATATTGCCGTCGCCTATGGCGCCAGTGTTGGACTGGCCAAGCAGGGAGTGTTGTGTCTCGATGTCGCTCGCTTTGTTCGCCGACAGCGTAGTCTGGCTTGCGGCGGCAGCGTCGGAGACTGCTATTTTGCGGTCCGTCGGTATCGCTTCGTGAATGACATTCGGCGACTCGCTCCGAGGCAGTTCGCCGGGGGCGGTGGGGGCGAGAATGGTGGGCGAGCTCGTGGGGGAGGCTATGCCTGAAGTTGCCCCTGCCGATATCGCCTGTGCGGTGGGTTGGGAAAGTCTTCCCTGGGGTTCTTGCAGCAGGCTTGCCGTGCTTAGTTTTCCTTCTACCCAGCGTGCTTGGTGGGCTTCGTAAAACATGCCGCTGCGGCTCAGAGATTCCTTGAGAATGGGAACCAGATCGGCTGCCGAATCCGGAAACTTGGCGAGCAGAGGCTGGTTGGCGTTGAGGGAGGCGGGCTTGGGCTGGCCACCCTGCTGGTCGATGTCGTTGAGCAGATTACCGATCAGATTGCCGGTTTTGCTCAGCGTGGTCGAGACTGACTCCCCTGCTTTTGTCTCACTTGGCGTGCCAGCGCTCTTGTTGGCCACGAAGGCCAGGGTTAGCTTGCCTTCGCTTTCGAGAACTTCAAGTTCCAGGGTGTCGCCGGCCTTGGCCGAGAACGGCAGGGCCAGGGTGATGTCCCGCTGGGCCACGACGGCACGGTACATTCCATTCGGGAGCAGGGCCTGAATTTCCGCCATGATGCGCTGGCCAGGGACCAGGTCTGATAGCACATCGGTGACTTGCCTGGCAGGTGTGCTGGCTTGGACAGGTGCCGGGAGATCCTGGGCGACGAGTCGCAGGCGGCTGGCGAGATCGGCGGGAATCATGCTGGCAGAAGCGAGGTTAGCGCTTGCCGCTCAGGCCGTCGAGCAATTGCCCGATTTCGTCGCGGCGCTCGACCACGAGCTGACGTGCTTGATCGATAGTATCGGCAATCGACTGAAGCTGGGTTTTTTGATGTTTTTTGACGTTGACCGCAAGAGCCAGTGTGTCGAACCGCACCAGCGCGGCGTTTAGCTCGTCCCATTGCTGATTGTCGGCTGCCTGCTGAATGATGTTCGCCAAGCCGGTTAGTTGGCGAAGGTAGGCGTCAGGGGGTGTATTGGTGCTCAATCTCGGCCCAGGCTCCATGAATTTCGCCAAGCAGGACGTCGACTTCATCCAGTGCCGCGAGATCGCTTTTCAGATTCGCATAAAGCAGACGCGAACACATGTAGTCGTACAGGGCGCTCAGCTTGTAGGCGAGATCGCCGCCGGCTTCCTTGTTCAGGCTTCCGTTGAGGCCTTCGTTGATGATGTCGATGGCCTTGCCGATGGCCTGCGATTTCGAGTGCATGTTTTTTTGTGCGATCGCAGCCTTGGCAATGGCAATCGCGCTTTCGGCGCCTTCGAACAACAACAGGATCAGGCGATGGGGGTCTGCCGACTGCACCGCGCTATCGACGCCGACTTGGGCATAGGCGTTGACCGGGTTATGTGTAGAGCCAAACATGCAGTGAGCCTTTTACAGATTAGCGAGTTGCTTAGCGAGATAGGAACTGGTTTGCTGCATCGAGGCGACCATGCTATCCAGCGACGAGTACTGTGTCCGGTAACGTTTTTCGATGGCGGTCATGCGTAATTCGAGCGATTCCCGTTGTCGCGAGAAATCCTTGATCGACGAACTGAGGCCATCGGTTCGTGAGGTAAGGATGCCCTCCGACGAGATCATGTCCTTGGTGAGATTCTTGAACTGCGTGCCGTAGTTGCCGAGGGTGCTGACAACCGCGGAAAAATCGCTGTCGATGACTTTGGCGAGTTTGCTGGAGTCGACGGAAATATTGCCGTTCGAAGAGAAACCGATACCCAAATCGGACAAGGTGTCCACCGCATTCGCCGTGCCGCCGTCGCCGTAGATCATTGTCGAAATCTGGTTCTGGATGGAACGGGTGGTGGCATCGCCAGTCAGTACGCTGCCCTTCTTGTTGGCTGCGTCATAGGCGGTCAATGACTTGATCTTGGCGTTGAGGGCGTTGTATGCGGAGACGAAGGTGTCGACGGCTGTGCTGATATTGGAGGTGTCGCGAGCAACGGTCAGGCTGGTGTTGCCGGTCTTGACCAGATTCAGCGTGACGCCGCCGATTGCCGACGAAATGGTATTCGAATTGGAGGTCACGGCTTGACCATCTATCTCGACCAAGGCTTGCTGGGGAACCTGTGGCGTGGCGCCAACCGTCGAGTAGCCCCGTAGTTTGGAAAAATCTAGGCCGTCCGTGGCGTTGTCGTCGACTGCCGAGTAGCTAACCAACTTGTTGGCATCGGTGGAGGTCAATTGCAGGTGTGTGCCGGTGGTGTCGGTGACGATGGCGGCAGTAACCCCTGCGCCAGCGGTATTGATCGAATCGGCGACATCTTGCAGGGTGGCGTTTGCCCCACTGATCGCAACGCTGGTCGTAGTGTTGCCGACGGTAATGTTCAGGGTGCCGGGGCCGAGCTGCTCGGTAGGGCCGCTGAACGCGGTATTGCCGGAAATGGTGTGCGGGCCGCCGACGGTGGTAAACCCATTGAGCAGCGCGGCGAAATCGGCACCATCGCCACCATCCAGGTCCTGGATGGAGGACAGAGAGATTTCCTTGCCCGTCTCTCCGGCGGTGAGCACCAGCTTGGTTCCGCTGTCGCTGGCAATCAGGTTGGCGGTAACGCCGGCGCCGGAGTTATTGATGGCGTCGCGCAAATCTCCCAGTGTGGCGTTCGCACCCGTTTGGACGACGGTGGCCGTGCTGCCGACATTCAATGTAAATCGTCCGGTGCCGACTGCCTGCGATTGGCTAGTGAAGCTGGTGTTGCTGGCGACCTTGTGTGCCGTAGCCAACTGCTTTACGTTGATCGAGTAGGTGCCGGCAGCGGCAGAACCCGTTGCCGATCCGCTGGCAATTGCCGTGTCGGCAAAATTTGCCTTGAAACCGGCAAGTTTGCTTGGGTCGGCCAGTGTTGTTGCCGCATCTTTCAAGGTGCTGAGGGCGCTGGAAATGGAACCGAAGGCCGATATTTTCGACTTTACGCTCGATTCCTTGGTGTCTAATGCAGTCAAGGGGCGGCGCTCGATCGACATCAACTGAGTGATGATGTTTTCGACGTCGAGTCCGGAACCGATGCCCAATGAAGTCAGTGTAGACATGCTGCCACCTCGGTGCTTTCTGTGTCCCTGTCCTGGTCTAGGCCTGTTGTTTCACGAGCAGGCCTTGAAGTCGGTCAAGGGCTTTGGCAATTTGCAGGATTTCATCGCCGGGGATCTGGCGAATGATTTCATTCGTTGATTTGTCCACCACCTTGACGACGGTAATACCGGTTTCGTCGTCGATGCTGAACTGGATGTCGTTGTTGACCGGGGAAACAAACTTCTTGACCTGATCGGTGGCTTTCTCGATGTCCTGAAGCGAAGCGGGCGTCTTGGCCTGCTTGTCATCAAGGTCGGAGCGCTGGTTGTCCTTGGTCTGAGTGACCGTGTTCAGGAGCTCGCGACGCGCCTCGATCGAGGTGTTGGTCTGCGGCAACGAAGTGGCGACGGGGGGGATTGCGCCGTTAGTTTGAATATCCATGATTCAATCTCCAAAATCAGCGGAAGCTGGTGCTTTCCGCAACCAATCCCCGTCCATGGTCATTAGCCACGCAACAGGGACAACACGTTATTCGGCAAGGCATTCGCCTGGGCCAACATGGCAACGCCGGCTTGTTGCAAAATCTGCGAGCGGGTCAGGGCGGCGGTTTCTGCTGCGTAGTCGGCATCCATGATTCGACTGGCTGCGGCATCCTGATTCTCGCGTGAAACCTGAAGCATCGAAATCACGCCCTCGAAACGGCTTTGCGCGGCACCATAAATGGAACGTTGCGTATTCAGTGAATCCAGTGCCGTGTCAATCGAGCCGAGGGCTGCTGCGGCAGAGGTTCCGGTGCTGGTCCCTGAAATTGAAGTGCCCGAAATGCCTGCATAGATTGCGCTGACATTCTGGGTGATGATGTTGACCGTTTCTCCAGAGTTGGCACCTACCTGGAAGGAATTGGTGCCGGCATCTGCGCCCAGAATTTTCAGACCGTTGAAAGTGGTCTGGGTATAAATGCGGCTGACCTCGTTCTGAAGCTGGGTATATTCCGTTTGCAGCTGGGCACGGTCTCCCGAAGTATTTGTTCCGTTGGCCGACTGGATCGCCAGGTCGCGCATGCGCAACAGGTGGTCCTTGATCTGCCCCAGTGCACTTTCAGCCGTCTGCGACAGGGAAATCCCGTCATTGGCATTGCGGATGGCGACGGCCATGCCACGTCCTTGAGCGGTCATTCGGGTGGCGATTGCCAGACCCGCCGCATCATCCTTGGCGCTGTTGACGCGCAGCCCGGAGGAGAGGCGTTGCAAAGCGACACTCAGCGAACCTTGCGAAGAATTCAGATTTCTCTGGGCATTCAGCGAAGGAATGTTGGTGTTGATAATTTGGGGCATGATCAGGCTCCTTTCGATAGTTGACTAATTGTAGCCCAGCACGTCTGTCGAACGTTGCGCCGGGCTACTTCTTAATCAACCCGAGGAAACCTATCGCAACAGACTCAATACGTTGTTGGGCAATGCATTGGCTTGGGCTAGCATCGCTACACCCGCTTGTTGCAAAATCTGTGC
>JAGTRX010000207.1 GCA_018262285.1 Pseudomonadota bacterium
GACGGTATTGACCATACCCTACGCGGCCTACACCGTGGCTGAATCGGTGCATGTGTCGGGGGTGTTGGCCGTCGTTGCCGCCGGCCTTGTGCGTGGCCGCTATGCGCCTGAAATCGTTTCGGCCGAAATGAGAATCATGGCGCGTTCTGTATGGAACATCCTTGTGTTTGTGCTTAATAGTCTGGTTTTCATTCTGATCGGTATCCAGATGTCGGATGTGATGGAAAAACTGGGCCGATTCCACCTGTTCCATTTGCTATTGCTGGGCGTGGTTATCAGCGCGGTCGCCATTGCGGTTCGCTTTCTCTGGGTATTCCCGGCGGCTTACTTGCCGCGCTGGCTCAGTGGCAACCTGCATGAAAATGGGGCGGCGCCGCGACGTCGGGAGTTGATGATTATCAGTTGGTGCGGGATGCGCGGAATTGTTTCGCTTGCCGCGGCGCTATCACTGCCGACGGTTTTGCCGAATGGCCAGCCATTCCCGGCGCGTGAGCTGATTATTTTCCTGAGTTTTTTCGTTATCGCCGCGACTCTCGTTGGCCAGGGATTAACGCTGGCACCCTTGATTCGCAAACTCAAACTGGGGGCGGACTGGAGCATGGTTGAAGAACAAAGGCATGTGCGCACGGCCATGAGCGCTGCCGCCATCGTGGCTATCGATACGCATTTGGCGCGGGCAAATGCTCCGCAGAAATGGGCGGATCAATTGCGTTCAGAAATTGCCGATCGCGTTGCTCTGGCCGCGCCGGTGGGATTGGAGCAAACACCCAAGAACGAATTGTTGCTGGAATTGCGCCGGGTGGCGATCAGGGCGGAACGCAAGGAACTGCTTCGCTTGTGGCGCGAGAACGAAATCAGCGATGAAGTCATGCGGCACCAGGAAGAAATTCTGGATTACCAGGAGGCGCAGTTTTGAAAAATCAAAGGGTTACCCCTTTCTGTTGCCGGGCGCTGCCAGTTCTTGCCAATCAGGAGAGCGATAAATGCAAACCATAGAAGCCATGATGACACGCCGCAGTATCCGAAACTTTTGCGCTACGCCCGTTAGTGATACGCAACTGGAAATCCTGCTGGCAGCCGCCATGAATGCGCCCAGCGCTGGTGATGGTCGCCCCTGGCATTTTGTCGTGACAAAGGATCGAGCCAGGCTCGATGCGCTGGCTGATACAGTCGATGGTGGCAACGCGATGTTCCGGCAGGCGCAGGCGGCGATTCTTATTTGCCTGGACGAGTCGCTGGAAAAATTCAAGGGCTTTGCGCCGCAGGATTGCGCCTGCGCCGCGCAGAATCTGCAACTGGCTGCTCACGACATCGGACTCGGCACGGTCTGGATTGCCGTGATTGGCATCCCGCCGCGCGTTGCTGGTTGCCGGGCCGTACTGGGTGTGCCTGAAAACATCGTGCCGTTTGCGCTTTTCCCGCTTGGCGTTCCGGCACAAACGCTGCCGGCGGAAAGACGCTTTGATCCATCGAAGGTGCATTTGGATCGCTGGTAGCGGCCTTGATGCTTCGATGATCGTCAATCTCAAAACGGAACTGCTTCTTTCCTATTGCGACCCTTTCGGCCGCAACGTTTGGGGAAATCCTATTTCGCGGGAGGAGGTTCTGCTTGCGCTCAGCCAAAATCGCCTGGTTTCTGATTTTGAGGACAAGTCCGATCCGGCCGGGCGCGTCGCCTATCTGGTTGTGCACAAGGCAGAAGACCCGATCGAGATTGATGTTGGGCAACTGGATAGTTTCGCCGAATGGTTTATCACCGATGGTAATCACCGCTTTGCGGCAGCGCTTTTGCGTGGCGATCAAGAGATTTTGTGCAGTATCAGCGGATGCCCGGAATATATTGAGCATTTTTTCGGGCTTGATCGACTAGGCGCGATGCCTGTACAGCCAGCGAAACAGCCATGAACGCGGCGCTTCGATGCCGGTGCGGATGAAGCCGACCGGGCTGGGGTCACGCAGGAAAAACTGTTGCCGTTCCTGCACGCCGCGGGCGCCGGCATAGAGGATGCGGTCGCCATCCTGCAGTGGCGTATCGCCTTCCGGCAACATGATGTTTTCCTGACCCCGGCACAGCAGCAGAGGGACAGCGCGCAGGCGCTCCGGCGGCGTCAGGGGATCGATGCCGAGTTCGGAAAGCAGTAGCGGCCGGTCACCGGGATGGCGCAGGATTTCGCGTAATCCGGCATATTCGGCAGAGCAGTCGAATGCCCAGATGCTGGGAACACGTTCATCGAGTTCGACGAGCAGGCGTGTAATCAGTTCTTCAGCGATGACCTTGCCGCGTTGGCGCACCAGAATCAGGAAGCGGTTAAGCAAGGGCGAGAGCAGCAACTGCAGGCATTCGCGCACGATGACTTCCGATTTGACGAAGGTTAGGTCGGCATGGGCGGCAGCAATCAAACTACGGTCGGTGGTGTGATTTTGCCGGATCAGGATGCTCAGGTTGGGATTAAGCTTGCGGGCGCGCGTCACCAGAGCGAGGTTCATGGCGTCACGATCAGTACCGGCGACGATGCCGGCGGCCTGCTCAATGCCGGCCTCACGCAGACTCTGGCCGGAATTGTCGGTGATTTGCAGGTTCTGGTTTTGCGCCAGATCGCTGTTCGAGTCAAAAGCGCTCCAGGTCGATCCGCTGCGTTCCAGAGCCTCGGCGATGGCGCGACCGAAACGGCCAAAGCCGAAAATCAGCCAGTGGCCGGCCGGTGTCGACGCCGGTTTCGGGCACGGATCGCCGGGTGCGCTGGAGAGCCATTCCTCAGCCCAGAGTACCGCCGGCGAAGCAATGTTGAGTTCGAGATTGACGGCAAAGGCCTCGAAAGGATCAAGGACGCTGATATTCGGGAAATCCTCCAGATTGATGGCGGCGGCTTTCTGGTGGATGCGCGCGATGACCGGCAGGCTGGGACGCATCATCGTGATGCCGATGGCAATGGCTTGCGCCACTTCGTCGTCGCCCACCAGGACGATGGCGGCCTTGCATTGCGAGTGCAGGATTCCGGCATCGTTCAGGACATCCGGCCAGCGGGCGTCGGCGGCGATAAACAGTGGCGGGTTGGCGTAGCCTTCAACATCGGCACGACTGGCGCGCTCACGCTGGATTTCGACGATCACGGTGCGGATGCCGAGGTCGTCGAAGGCGTGTGCCAGTGCATTGCCGCTTTGGCCATAACCGGCGATCAGATAGAAAGGTTCACCCAGCCGGCGTACACGGCTGGCAAAGCGGCCGTTGGCCATTGCTGTGCGGAAAGTGGGATCCTGCACCAGCGCAAAAATGCTGCCCAGCGTAAAAGCCCAGGTGGTGACGGAGAGGTAGATCGAGAAAATGACCCAGGCGCGTTGGGCATCGCTGAACTCAAAGGGTAGTTCGCCGAAACCGATGGTGGTGGCGGTATAGCTGATGACGTAAAACGCGTGGAAAAGGCTGATGTGGGTGGCTTGCCCCGCAACCTCGC
>JAGTRX010000208.1 GCA_018262285.1 Pseudomonadota bacterium
CGCCGACATTCTGCTTTACCTGCTGTTGATTGCGGAAAAAGCAGGAATTGATCTGGCACAGGCGGCACACGAAAAACTTGCCAAAAACGGGGAAAAATACCCGGTCGAAAAAAGTTACAGCTCCAGCGCCAAATACACCGCGTTTCTTCCGCCTGACAGTCCGGAGTGACGAAGAAATTGAGACAGGGACCTTTTGCCAATTGAATGCTTTTCCTGCTCGCCACTGCCTTTATCAGGAAAATCGCCTTTACGATAGGCAACTGGCGCATGTTGCGGAGCACCAGGTAGAAGCTGACGCCACCCGACGAACGTGCAGCGCATCCGCGTCACCGTTCTCCTACGCCGCCTGTTGCTCCAGAGTAAAACTGGAACCTTCGCCTTGTGTCAGATTTTTGGCCAGCCAGGGCAGGGTGGTTTTCAGTGTTTCCGCCAGTGTCCACGGCGGATTGGCAATAAACATGCCGCTACCGTAGAGGCCAAAACCATCGCTAGCCGGTTTTTTGACGTCGAGAGCAACATGCAGCCAGTTGTTGGCAGCCGCGACGCTCTTCAGACGATCCGGCAGGCGACGCGAATCGGCACGCGCCAGGCGCGGGTACCAGATGGCGTAGGTGCCGGTGGCAAAACGTCTTAGCGCATCTTCCAGAGCATTGGCCACGTTGAAGTAATCGCTTTTGGTTTCGTAAGAGGGATCGATCAGGACGAGGGCGCGGCGCGAAGGCGGCGGCAGCAGTGCCTTGAGGCCGGCAAAACCGTCGCTGGCGGTGAGGGTGATACGGCGCCCCCCATCCTTGAAATTCCTGCCCAGATGCCTGAAGTCACTGCTGTGCAATTCAAACAGGCGCAGCCGGTCTTCCTCGCGCAGCATTTGTTCGGCAATCCAGGGCGAACCGGGGTAACGTTTGAGTTTATTGCCGGTATTGAGGCGGCGGATCAGCGCCATATAATCCTCAACGACGCTCGGCAGGTCATCGCGTTGCCACAGGCGGTTGATGCCGTCGCGGAATTCGCCCAGCTTTTGCGACTGGTCGCTTTCCAGGTCATAACAACCAGCACCGGCATGGGTGTCGATATACCAGAGAGGGGTGTCTTTCTGGCACAGATAGTGGGCTATCTGAACAAGAACAAGGTGTTTGAGCACATCGGCGTGATTGCCGGCGTGGAAGGCATGGCGGTAACTGAGCATGAGATTAGGTGACGCTTTCTGCCGGTTTCAGGACATGAAATTCGACTTGGCCGTTATTTTCAACGTGCTCGGTACAGCGCCAGAGGCGACTGACGCCGTCACTGCCCGCCGCACGGAAAACGGCACTGGTCGAGAAGGTGCCGGAACGGATGAGCAGCCCGGCGCTGCGGTCGTAAGCCGGCAGGTTGGGCAGAAAAATGCCCTGCCTGGAAGCCTGGCCTTCCGGGGCAGGAAGCTGGATGATCGAGGCATAGGGAGAAAGTTCCTGCAAACCCAGATCGAATTTGTTTGATTGACGGTTGGAAATCCGGCGCACCAGGCAGATGTGCAGGCGTTTTTCGTCGGGAATACGCAATACGACCAGATCGCCAGCCTGTACCTGCCAGCGCAGTCCGTTACGGAAACGCAAGCCAAAGCCGTCCGGGCTTTCGTTGAGAATATCCCAGTCGCTGGTACTCGACATGGCTTCATCCAGCGACTTGTCTTCGTTAATGGCAGAAATCAGGCTGAGTGCATTGCCCATGCCGGCGATGAGGTGTGCCTTGGGCTTGAATCGCAGGCGGGCAAAACGGCGTGTCCATTGCCCCTCCATCGCTGTGCGCAAGGCGACAAGAACATTTTCCGGAATATGGTGCTGGGCATCAAGGCTTTGTGCCAATTTACGATCGAGGGCGTTGATGATGCCGCGGCACTCGATTATGTAATTGCCGGGGTCCTTCGAATGTATGCCAGCTCTGGCCAAAGGCAGTCCCGGACTGCCGGTCTCGGAATTGACCAGAAATCTTCCCATCAAGGAAGCATGACTGGGATTGAAGTCGGAAACGCTGACAATCCCGGCAAAAGGCACCAGAAAATCAATCGACTGACGCAGGGCATCCAGATTGTGGCGTGGAATCTTGCTGGGGTCGGCATAGGCCATGAGGAGGGCGCACAGGTAGATTTTTTCAATATTTTTATCGTCCCCCCGATTGGCTACCCCGTGCCCCCTGGCGATCTGGTAAAGGTCGTGCAGATGCTGCCAGGAAGAAGGTGAGGGGATGGCATAGGCACGGTAAGCCAGTATCTGACGGCGGAACAGAGCCTGAATCGCGCGGTAAATGGCGTGTTGCAGCAATTCGGCCTGGGCGGCGTCGAGCCTGCTGCCCGAAACATGGCTGACGATACTGGAATAGGCGTTGGTAAAACCCTTCAGGCAGTTGTCGGCGATAAGGGCAATGGCTCTGATTTTGGCCGGTAGCGGCAAAATGGCGTCGCTGACGATTCTTTCCAGCACCGGCAGGCAATTCTCGATTTCGGGTTGCGCCTTTTCCAGCAAATTGAAGCGTTCCAGCCGGTTGCGCACGGCGTTGACTGCCAGCAAATACTGTTCGTGCAGTTGCTGCAGGGCAACAGGAGCTGGCAAGCCACCCAGACCGTCCAGAATGTCCTGCGGATTATGCGCTTGCGAACGGCTATCCCCGGCAAGGTCAAAACCCAACAATTCGCGCAGCCGGTTTAACGGGGCTTCCATGGTGCTCATGCTCTCTGTTGCTCTCAACCCCGAATTATCGGTCAATCAGGGCAAAAAAAACATGGCTTATACTCCCGGCCATGCCGATTTTCGAACTTCTCGCCTTGCTTCTGGGCGCTGCCGCAGTCTGGTTCTGGCTGGACAGCATCCGGGTGCGCGAACTTGCCGTGCAGGCGGCGTTACAGGCCTGCGTGGACGATGGTGTCCAGTTGCTCGACGAAACGGTGGTCATCCGCTCGCTTAGCTTGGCCAGAAATGAGGACGGCAAGGTCTGCATCGTTCGCAAATATGGTTTTGAATTCAGCGATACGGGCGAAAATCGGCGATCAGGCTGGCTGGTGTTGCGCGGCCATAGTCTGGAAACCATGCACCTGCAAACTTCACTCTACTTGATACAGTGATAAAAAAAGCAGGCCGAAAGGCCTGCTTTTTCGTTCTTGCGAAAATTTGCGGATTAGCCGCGCGCCAGAAACCGCTCAAAATCGAGGTGTGCCTGGTTTTCCGGGGTTGGTTGCAGTGCTTCGAAGCGGGTCTGCACGCCACGAATGGTAATGGCCGGGCCAATCAGGTTGTCAAGGATGGTAGTAGTAATAGTGTTCATTTGAGTTCCTTCCATATTGAGTTGATGGATGGGGTTATCCGGAATCAGCAGCCGAGGAAGCGACCGATATCCAGGTTACCGTGGGTATCCGGCGCCGGCTGCAGCGCCTCGAGGCGCGTCTGGGAAGCAACTGCCGGCAT
>JAGTRX010000209.1 GCA_018262285.1 Pseudomonadota bacterium
ATGAGGGGCTGACATTTTATCCGTTTAACCCCGTGCTCCCCGCCTTCCCCGTGGATAAATGAATCGAGCATGGCTTCAAACCAGCCGGAAAAGCGGATGACAGAACAATCCCTGGGCGACCCAGGCACGCAAATTTTCAGGCAGGCACGCCAAGACCCGTTCTGCTTCATCGGCACTGGCAAATTCAGCAAAGACACAGGCACCAGAACCGGTCATTCGCGCCGGCGCAAACTGCCGCAGGCAGGCCAAGGCTTCGGCCACTTCGGGAAATCGACGGCAGGCCACGGCTTCCAGGTCATTATCACCCAAACCTGGCCTCCATTCTGAGAGCTGGATTGCCGGTGTATCGCGTTTCAGTTCCGGCGCGCCGAAAATGGCTGCCGTCGGCACTTGCACGGCCGGTTCGGCCACCAGATACCAGGCTGGCGGCAACATCACCGGTTCAAGTGCCTCGCCGACACCTTCAGCAAAAGCATTTTCGCCGCCGATAAAAACCGGCACGTCGGCACCTAACTCCAGACCGATTTGCTGCAGCCGCTTGGTCGAGAACCCAAGCCGCCAAAGATGGTTGAGCGCCAGCAAGACTGTGGCGGCATCGGAACTGCCACCTCCCAGCCCGCCACCCATCGGCAACCGCTTTTCCAGAGTAATGTCGGCGCCCAGACTGCAACCGCTCTCAAACTGCAGGCGGCAGGCGGCACGCACGGTCAGATCCTGCTCCGGTGAAACACCCGGAATCGGCGTCAGCAGGTGGATTTCGCCATCCTGGCGTGGTGCAAAGCGCAAGGTGTCAGCGCGGTCAATAAAGCGGAAAACGGTTTGCAGCAGGTGATAACCATCGGCTCGACGGCCGACGACATGCAAAAAGAGATTGAGCTTGGCCGGGGCTGGCCAGGCACTGTCCCAACCCCAAGCGTTCAGGGCTTGATCTGCCATTCCTCTATCCTCAAACGCAGTTCAATTTCGCCCTCGCGCCGGATGGTCAGCCGCGCCGGCAGCGCATTAGGGGTTTTGTCGTCATAAGCGTAGGCTACCTGCCAGCCATTCTCGGTCAACTGACGGGGTCTGCCTTGATCATCCAGATCGAGACCGGCACGATTTTCCGGACGACCGAGCAACCAGAATGGCAAGCGTGAGACCGGCAGTTCGTAACCAAACAGGTCACGCAGGAGCATGCCTGCATCCGCCGCGCGCCGCTCTTCGCCCCCAGCCTGTTTCAGCCGCGCACCGCCAGCATCGCTTTCCAGTTCGGCAACGGCTTGTCCGAGCGGGGTGGAAAACAGCCAGTAATCCGAGTTGGCGGAATGCCGCCAGAGCAGGCGTCCGCTGACATTCTGCCCTGAACCGCCGGTCGCACTGGTCGATTCAACACGCAGAGCAAAACGGGCATCAATGGAAAAATGCTTTATCGCCAGCCGGTTCGATTGCTCTGGTACCAGCATGGGCGTGGCGCAGGCTGCCAGCGACAGGGCAAACGGAATCAGCAGCCAGCGGAACAAGCGAGATTTCATGTGCAACCGCAAAATCAGGGCTGGAATTTCTTGATGGTGGTGGCCAGCACATCGCTGTCGGGATGTTTTTCAGCAGCACTGCGCCAGAGGGAAAGCGCCTCTTCGCGCCGACCAAGCACCCACAACACCTCGCCGACATGCGCCGCAATTTCGGCATCGGGGCGGATTTTATAGGCCGCCTGCAAAATTGCCAGCCCCTCCTCGGCCTTGCCTTGGCGGAACAAAACCCAGCCCAGACTATCCATGATGAACGGGTCATTGGGCTTGAGATTGGCAGCCTTTTTGATCAGGGCATAAGCCTCATCGAGCCGCACATTCCGATCTGCCAACGAATAACCCAGGGCATTGAGAGTATGGGCATCGTCAGGCCTCAATTCCAGCGAACGTTTCAAGCGTTTTTCAAAGATATCGAACTTGCCAAGGCGCTCTGCCGTCAGGGCGCTTTCATAAAGCAAGTCAGTATCGTCGGGGGATTCCTTCAAGAGCTTTTCCAAAACTTCAAAGGCCTCAGAATTTCGCTTGGCCTCACGCAAAACACTGGCTTCAGCCAAACCCAGACGCAGGCGTTCATCCTTGGTCTTGGTGTCTGCCAGGCGCAGGAGCGACAAGGCCTCTTCGAAACGTCCCAGCCGCGTCAGCATCAAGGCAGCGCGACCGCGCGCCGTCAAATATTGGTCACCGCTGATGACTTGCTGAAAGTGGCCGAGCGCGCTATCGAATTTTTTTTCATCCTCGTCGATTTCGCCAAGGTAGTAGTGCACCGTACTCTTGTCAGCAAAAGAGCCGGCCAGCAAGCGTTCCAGCAAAGCCCGGGCAGCCGCGTTATCCTTTTGCTGCAACGCCAGCATGGCGGTTGGAAAGAGGACTTCCGGCGTATCGGGATAGTCTTCCAGAATGCGTTCGAAATGCTCGCGCGCCTCGACATAATTCTTTTCAGCGATCAAGAGTCGCGCCAGGGTCAGACGGGCATCGGCCGCTTTGGGGTTATCGCTGACAAAACGGCGCAAAAAGGTTATGGATTCGACTGGTGCCGTCTTGGCCAGCGCCCGTGCATAGACCAAAGCCGCCAGCTCCCAGTCCGGACGCAAATCAATCGCCTTGCTGGCTTGCTGGCGCGACCGCTCATGATCGCCGGCAGAAAATGCAGCCACCGCCATAGCGTAATGCGCCTCGGCAATGCCAACATAGGGCGAAGCCACTTTCTGCACCAACCGGTCAACGGCAGCCTTGTCCGGCTGGCTCGCAAGCATGCGATTGAGGTAAATCAGATGTTCACCCAGCCTTGTTTTGTCGCGCTCGAGCATCACTGCAATCTGCCCAGCCAACTCATCCAGCCGGTTCAGACGAACCAGTGTGGCCGTAATCGCCTGCTGCGCCTGAAAAGATTGGGGATCGCTCTGCCCCCAAAGCCTCGCCAGTTCAAGCGCCAGATCGAACATATTCTTGCCATTGGCAATTTCGAAGGCACGCTGGATCACAACAGGATCGCGGCTGCGGCGGGCAAGATCAACATAGGCTCCGAGCGCGATATCCGACTTGCCGCGATCAAGCGCAATTTCGCCCAAGAGGACACCGAAAACGGTGCGCGGCAGCAAGTCTGCGCCAACCGGTTGAGCGGCGGCCTGAGCATGCGCCAGCGGTGACAGGACGATCAAACAGGCAAGGAAGAATGGTGGCAACTTGCGAAACATGGCAGGATGATGTGAACTATGATCTCGATTGATAAGGCGCCGCAGATGAATGCGGCAATGTGTTGCGATGGTATTCCATTTCCGACTCCTTCGCGACATCCGTCTGACCAGGATTTTACCCATGCCGGAATTACCCGAAGTTGAAGTCTGCCGCCGCGGCCTGCTGCCCACCCTGCACGACGCCCTTATTGTCGGTGCCGTGGTGCGCGCACCCCGCCTGCGTCAGCCCCT
>JAGTRX010000108.1 GCA_018262285.1 Pseudomonadota bacterium
TACATCAAGGATTTGCGCACCAAAGCGGTTGTGAAGTAATCTTTCCGGCTCAAGCCGTGCGAAAATGCCTGCCTGGTGGTGGGCATTTTTCTTTTGTGGAGGGAGAACCATGGTTTTCGGACTGGGAAAACTGTTCGGCGGCAGTAACGAACCGCAAGAAGCGCCTCCCGAAGCGGCAGTTAAGGCTGCACCGGCAGCGCCGGCTGTTGAGCAGGCACCAACCACCTTTGTCCGGCGCGATGCTGTTTTCAGCCGCGAGCGCCGCATTGCCGGCCACCTCTATCATTTGCAACTGCTCGATTCGCGTCTGGGCGATGCGGAGACGCCAAGGCAGGTGCAGCATGACGACCTGCTGTTGCGTAGCCTCTGCCTTTCCAAGGATGATGATTCCTGGGGCAATCTTTACGGCTTTATCCCGATTAGTTCAGCTTCGCTAGATAATCCCTGGCTTGAGCGTCTACCCTCGGAAAATACCGTTTTACTTATTTCCCTGGCGCCCGAAACCGTGAATGGCGAAGAGCTTGTCCAGCGGGTCGAAACCCTGAAAGCCCGAGGTTTGCGCATTGGCGTTTTTCGTCAGCCCAAGCATCCGGCATTTGGGGCTTTGGTTATGGCGGCAGACTTTGCGGCAGTCAATGTGGCTGACAATCCGGGTGGCAATATCCGCGATTTTTCGGTCGCCTTGCGCAGCGCCAAGGACGTTCGCCATCTGATTGAACTCTTTGGCGCCAATATCGAGACGCTCGATGACCAGGTGCTTTGCCATCGCTGCCATTTTGCCTTTTTTCATGGCCCATTCGTCAAACTGGAAGATCGCTGGGAGCAGCCCAAGGGTGACCCGCACAAACTGCATCTCATGCACCTGCTCAATCTGGCGCAGGGCGACGCTGAAATTCCTGAACTCTCTGCCGCACTCAAGCAGGATCCGGTACTGACCTATCGCATTTTGCGCTATCTCAATTCACCGGCCATTGGTCTGGCACGGGAAATTACGTCGATCGACCATGCTTTGATTGTGCTGGGGCGCTTGCGCTTGGCGCGCTGGTTGTCGGTGCTGCTGTTTTCGGTCAGGGAGCCGGATTTTGCCGATTGGTTGCTGGTTGAAAGCTCACTGACGCGCGGTCGCATCATGGAAATTCTGGGCAAGGAACGTTTCCCGGTGGCGGAAAGCGACCATCTTTTTATTACCGGCGTTTTTTCGACGCTCGACAAGTTGTTGCGCATCCCTTTGGCCGAAGCCGTCGAAAAAGTGCGCCTGCCGACCAATATCAAAACGGCGCTGCTCGAACGCGCCGGCCCCTATGCGCCGCTGCTGGCGGTGGCAGAAGCCTGTGAGGCTTTCGACCCGCAACGCATGGCCGAGACTTCCCGTGCCGCCAACCTTGATCCGAAAGCGGTCAATCAGGCTTTGCTGTCGGCCACCAGTTGGGCAAGCGATGTGACGGCGCATTGGGAATAGTTGCGTTTTACGATTTCAGAAAAAGTAGTTGACCAAGGGGCGTACGGGGAAAGAACAGGGGGAAACAAGACATGGTTTCATCCCCCGTATTTCCCGTGCTCCCCGTGGTAAAAATATTTTGGGGGATGATCCGTGAGGGGGCGTATGAGCAGAATTTTGTGCTTGCTGGTTCTTTGCCTTGGGTTCTTGACCCAGGCTGCAGCCAAAGATGAGCTGCTTGAAATTTCCGGTCGCAACGGCGTCAAGGTCAAAACCCTGCTGACCTGGCAGCCTGAGACCAAAGCGCAGCTTGTGGTGATTTTGCTGCCGGGTGGCAAGGGTGATTATCGTTTTTCCGCCAGCGTATCCGGCATATCGATGATCAGGGAACAACGGCTTCCTAATCGCCTGCGCCCCTTGCTGTTGCAGCGTAATGTCGCTTCCCTCATGGTCGATGCGCCGAGCGACATGCCGGAAATGGACGATGATTTCCGCGCTTCGGCCTCCCATCTGACCGACCTCAAGGCGGTTGTGGTAGAAGCCAACAAGCGTTTTCCCGGCGCCCCGATTGTCGTGGTTGGTCACAGCAACGGTAGCATGTCGGCGACCTATTTGGCGGCAGCCACGCCCCAGCAGCTGATCGGAGCAATTTTGATCGATGGCCGTCTGGCCAAACGCATCTGGTTTGGCGATGGGCTCAGCAAATATGACTGGAACAGAATAAAAATTCCGCTGTTGCTGATTCATCATCGCAAGGACGACTGCTATGCCACGCCCTATCAGGGTTCGGAGGAGGTCGCCAAACGTGTTCCGCGTTTCGAATTGCTGGTCATCGACCCTCCCGGCTCGAAGGCGACTGGCGGCTGCACTTATGAAAGCACCCATAATCTCCTGGGTCAGGAAGCCGTAGTGGCGGATGCCATCGTGCGTTGGGCGGAAAAACAATTGAAAAAGTAATGTGTCTTATCGAATAGCTGGGGAGGCTTGAATCATGTCGCTGATCAAACGCTTATTGTCGGTTTTTCCCTGGCTTTTCAATCTGTTATTCGGCAGCTTTGCGTGGTCGCCGCCGGCTTGGTTGCGTGCCATCGGACGAGGCGTTTGCTGGCTCTGGAGCTGGTGTAAATCACGTCCGCGTTTTTCCGGCGCAATGCTGGTGCTGGCGCTGGTATTGGGTATCGGTGGCTGGCAAGGCTATCGCTGGTGGCAGGCGCAGCCCAAACCCAAAACGGTAACGTTTACGGTCGAAGCGCCGGCGCTGACCGATTATGAAAATGCTGGCACGCCCAATCCACTGGTGTTGCAATTCAGCGACTCGGTCGCTCCGCTGGCTCTGGTGGGCAAGGTAGTGGAAAGTGGCATTGCTATCACTCCTGCGCTTACCGGGCAATGGCGTTGGCGCGATGACAAAACGCTGGAATTCAAGCCCAAGCAGGACTGGCCGGTGGGCGGCGCTTATAAGGGAACCCTGGCGAAGTCGTTGTTCAGCCCGGCAACGCGGCTTGAGGAGCACGATTTTGCCTTTGCTACCGCCGCTTTCGAGGTCAAGGTGAGCAAGTTCGAGTTCTACCAGGACCCGATCAATCCCGGCATCAAGCAGGGTGTCTTCGAGGTGCATTTCAGTCACCCGGTCAATGCGGCCGATTTTGAAAAACGCATCCGTCTGCAAGTGGCCGGACAATCGGAAGGCGTTCTCGGCGTCGGCCGCGAAACGACGCCCTTTACCGTCAGTTACGACAAACTGCGCCTGAACGCCTACATCCGTTCGCAATCGCTGCCCATTCCCAAGGAAGACACGCAACTGGCGCTGACCCTTGACGCCGGCGTGGTTGCCACCACCGGTGGTGCAGCGACACCGAAGGAAATCATTCAGAAGGTGAGGGTGCCGGGTTTGTACAGCCTGGGTGTCGACGTGGTCGGCATCAAGGTAGTGACCAACGAGCGTAACGATCCCGAACATGTGCTGGTGTTGCAAAGCTCGATGGCCGTGCACGAGCGCGATGTCGGCAAATCGGTTTCGGTCTGGCTGTTGCCCTTGCATCATCCCAAGAAAGAAAAGAATCCGGCCAATGGCGCGCCTTACGGCTGGAATTCGGTTTCAGAAATCACGCCGGAAGTGCTGGCGGCCGGTGAGAAACTCAATCCGGAGGCGATTCCGGCCGAGCGCGAAATCACTGAAAGCCATGCCTTCAAGTTGCGCGCCGATGTTGGCCGCAGCATTTATGTCCAGGTGGATAAGGGTGTGCGTGCCTTTGGTGGCTACTTGCTGGGCAAGAATGTGGCGGGCAATCTGCGCGTGCCGCCTTATCCTGCCGAGTTGAAAATCCTCAGTCAAGGGTCGTTGCTGGCGCTGAGCGGCGAGAAAAAAGTGGCGGTGCTGGTGCGCGATCTGCCCGGTATTCGTTTCGATATTGGCCGCATTTTGCCGGGACAGTTGCAGCACATGGTGTCGCAATCCGGCGGCGCTTTTGGCGATCCAAAATTCTGGGGCAGTTTCGGCCCGGACAATTTGGTCGAGCGTTTCGACAAGAAAGTGCCGATGCGCCTGCAGCGTGGCAAGGCGCATTACGAGAGCCTTGATCTTGGCGAATATCTGAAAATGGGTGGCGAAGACCGTCGCGGCGTCTTCTTCCTCAATGTGCAAAGTTACGATCCGCGTCAGGACAAGTCTGTTGCCAAGCCCTGGGGCGAGGGCGGGCCGCCGCAATACCAGCCGCCTTATGCTTCCAAGAGCGATAAGCGCCTGATTGTCATCACCGATCTGGGTCTGCTGGCCAAGCGTTGGGCCGATGGCAGCCAGGATGTTTTCGTGCAGTCCATTCACACCGGCCAACCGGTGGCCGGGGCGACGGTCGAAGTGCTGGGCAAGAATGGTCAGGCCTTGATGAGTCAGGTGACCGACAATTCCGGCCGGGTGCATTTCCCCAAACTGGAAGGCTTTGGCCGCGAAAAAACCCCCGTGCTCTACATCGTCAAGAAGGGCGGCGATATGAGCTTCCTGCCGCTCGGCAGAAGTGATCGTGGCCTTGATTATTCGCGTTTCGATGTTGGCGGTATCGACAATGCCAGTAGCGCCGATCAGCTCAATGCCTATCTATTCTCCGATCGCGGCATGTACCGGCCGGGTGAGGAAATCCATATCGGCATGATCGTGCGTGCCGCCGATTGGGCGAAGAAACTTGAAGGTCTGCCACTGGAGGCTGAAGTGGTCGATTCGCGCGGTCTATCCGTGCGGCGTGAAAAACTGAAAATGGGTGCTGGCGGCTTCAGCGAACTGTCGCACCAGACCACCGAAACTTCGCCGACTGGTACTTACACGGTCAATCTCTACATCGTCAAGGACGGCAAGACCGGCCAGCAGATCGGCTCAACGACGGTGCGGGTGCAGGAATTCCTGCCCGACCGCATGAAAGTGGTGGCGCATCTTTCCAAGGAAGCCGACGAAGGCTGGGTACATCCGAAGGAATTGAGCGGACGGGTCAATGTGCAGAACCTGTTCGGCACGCCGGCGCAGAAACGCCGGGTCGAGGCGACGCTGACGCTCTCTCCGGCTTTTGCCTCTTTCCGCTCGTATCCCGACCATGTGTTCTACGATCCCTACCGTGCCAAGGAAGGCTATACCGCCAAACTGGAAGCGGCAACGAGCGATGACCAGGGCAATGCCGAATTTGCTCTCGGGTTGGAAAAGTACGCTCGGGCGACTTATCGCCTGCATTTCCTGGCGCGTGCTTTTGAAGCCGAAGGCGGCAGGGCGGTGGCGGCGGAAGCGTCAGTGCTGGTTTCCGAGCAGCCCTACATGATCGGCTACAAGCCCGATGGCGCTCTGAACAGCGTTGCGCGCGGCAGTAAGCGCAGCGTCAATCTGATTGCGCTCAATCCCGAAGCGAAAAAGCAGGCGGTGAGCGGCCTGCAACTGCAATTGCGTGAACGGCGCACGGTGTCAGTGTTGATTCGCCAGAACAACGGCAGCTACAAGTACGAATCGCGCCAGAAAGAAGTGCTGGTCAAGGAAACGCCGCTGAACATCGCAGCTGGCGGCCAGGCCTTGGCGCTGGAAAATGACACGCCGGGCGATTTCGTCTACGTTATCCGCAATGCCGAAGGTCTGGAACTCAATCGGGTCGAATACAGCGTCACCGGTGTTGGCAATGTCACCCGTTCGCTGGAACGCAATGCCGAATTGCAGATGACCCTGAGCAAGAAGGATTACAAGCCGGGCGAGGAAATCGAGATCAGCATCCGCGCCCCATATGTCGGCGCCGGCTTGATCACCATCGAGCGCGAAAAGGTCTTTGCCCAGCAATGGTTCAAGACGACGACCACGGCTTCGGTGCAGAAAATCACCCTGCCCAAGGATTTTGAGGGTAACGGCTATATCTCGGTGCAGTTCATCCGCGATCCCGGCTCGGACGAGATTTTCACCAGTCCTTTGAGTTACGGGGTGATGCCCTTCGTCACCAATCTGTCGCAGCGCATCAATACGCTGGCGCTGACCACACCGGCACTGGTCAAGCCGGGGCAGAACGCCCAGTTCAAGCTGACGGCCAAAACGCCGACGCGGGCGGTGATCTTCGCGGTGGATGAGGGCATTCTGCAGGTGGCGCGCTACAAGCTGCCTGATCCGCTCGGGCATTTCTTCCAGAAACGCCGTCTGGAAGTGACGACGGCGCAGATTCTCGATCTCATCCTGCCTGAATTCAAGAAACTGATGCAAGCCGCCGCCCCTGGTGGCGATGCCGAAGGCGCGCTGGGCAAGCATCTCAACCCCTTCAAACGCAAACGCGATAAGCCGGCGGTCTTCTGGTCGGGCATTATCGACGTCAAAGACAGCGCCACGGTGACCATGACGGTGCCGGAAACGTTTAATGGCGCCTTGCGGGTCATGGCGGTGACGGTCAATGACGACATGGTCGGCGTCATCGAGAAGCAGACGCTGGTGCGCGGTGATTTCGTTCTGACGCCCAATACGCCGCTGGTAGTGGCGCCGGGCGACGAGTTCGAGGTTAGTGTTGGCGTCGCCAACAATGTCAAGGGTTCGGGCAACAAGCCGGCAGTCACGGTCGGCCTCAAACCCTCGCCACATTTCGAATTGATCGGTCAGCCGACGCAGCAACTCAATATCGGTGAAATGCGTGAAAGCGTCGCGCTCTTCCGCCTCAAGGTGAAAAACGGCGCCGATGTCCGGCTTGGCTCCGGCAGCTTGGTATTTACGGCCAGTCTGGGCGGCAAGTCCGGCAAGTTGTCGACCGACATCAGCGTGCGCCCGGCAACGCCGCACAACACGGTTGTTCGGGTCGGCAGTTTCAAGGGTTCGGCTGAAGTGCCGGTGCAGCGCGAATTGCATGGCGAGTTCCGGCAGACGGAAGCTGCCCTGTCACCGCTGCCGCTGGCGGTGGTGGGCGGTTTGACCACCTATCTCGACAATTTTGGCCACCTGTGCACGGAACAACTGGTCAGCCAGGCGATGGCGCCGATGGTGCTGGCACGCCGTCCGGAATTTGCCGCCAAGACGGCCAAGCCCGGCAATAAGGGCATTGCCGAGGCAATTCGCGTCTTGCGCACACGCCAGAATGCCGAAGGCGGCTTTGGCCTGTGGGAGGCTTCGGTCAATGCGCACGAGTTTGCCTCGGTTCATGCCGCGCATTTCCTGATCGAAGCGCGCGAACGCGGCGAGGCAGTGCCGCCAGACATGACGCAGAAGAGCCTGGATTATCTGGCCCAGTTAGCGGCCTCGCAACCGGAATCCTTGTATGGCGCAAGAATCAGGGCGCAGGCCATCTATTTGCTGACTCGCAGCGGTAGCGTCACCACGGCGCTACTCTCCAGTCTGCGCGAGCATCTGGAAGCGCGGCATGGCAAGGTCTGGCGCACTGACCTGACGGCGGCCTATCTGGCGGCCAGCTACCAGTTGCTCAAGCAGGAAAAGCCGGCAGCCGAATTGATGGCGCCGCTGGCCGACAAGATAGGCGAAAAGCAGGCGGAGTTCCGCCACGATTCCTATTACGACCCGCTGGTGCGCGATACGCAGGTGCTCTTCCTGCTGGCGCGGCATTTCCCGGAACGGGCGCGCAAGCTGCCGCCGCAAGCCATGATCGGCATGATGAAGCCGATTGAGGAGGGCCGTTTCAACACGCTGTCTGCGGCCTTTACCGTCTTGGCGCTGGATGCTTACGCCAGTTCTTTGGGCGATGCGTCGCTATTCAAAATGGCGATTGCCGAAATCGACCGCAATGGCAAAAAGCAGCCATTGACCTTGCCACCCCATACGCTGGTAGCGCGGGTTCCCTTCTCGCCAGCGGCGGCAAAGCTGGGCTTCACCGGCGAAGGCGATCGGCCGTACTACTACGCCGTCACCGAAGCCGGTTTTGACCGGGCGCCACCGACCACCGAACTGAAGGATGGCCTCGAAATCTTCCGCGAATACCTGGACGACAAGGGCAATCCGGTCAAAACGGCCAAGTTGGGCGACGAACTGACGGTGCGCATCCGCCTGCGCGGCATTAACCGTGCCGTTAACAACGTTGCTGTCGTCGATCTGCTACCGGGGGCGCTGGAAGCGATCATTCAGCCAACTCCTGAAAAGGCGAACGACGAAAGCAATTCGGAAAACAGCGAAAGCAACAACGAAAATAGCGAAAGCGAGGAGGGCGAAGACAGCCAGGCCAAAGCCAAGCCGCAGAACGATGAGCAAAAACCGGCCGACCGCCTGGGCGGCAAGGGAAGCTGGCAAACCGAGTTCATTGATGTGCGCGAAGACCGTGTCGTGCTCTATGGTTCAGTCGGCCGCGATCTGGCTGAATACAGCTACAAGGTCAAGGTGGTGGCAGCCGGAACCTTTGTTGTGCCGCCGGCTTATGCCGAGTCGATGTACGAGCGCAGTATCAAGGCCCGCTCGGCGGCGGGGAGCATTACGGTCGAACGCAAGGGCAAGTAGTTTTGCAGAGTTTTCCTGAAGGTGGGGTATTTGCTGGCGCTTGGCGCCGGCACCCCCGCTGGGTCTTTTTCATTCTGGCGCTGGCAACAGCATTCACCATTCTGCTGGCCTTGCGGCTGGCTCAAAAACCAGCCTTGCGCGACGGCATTCCCTATTCGCTGGCTTTGCAGGCGCGCAATGGTGAGTTGCTGCGCCTGACCTTGGCGCAGGATGGGCAATATCGGCTATGGACGCCACTTGCCAAAATGTCGCCCAAACTGGTGGCGGCGGTTGAACTGTATGAAGATCGCTGGTTTCGCTGGCATTGTGGTGTCAATCCGGTGGCGCTGCTGCGTGGTGCTTGGGCGACGGCGAGCGGTGATCGGCGGCAGGGCGGTTCTACACTCACCATGCAGCTGGCACGGCGGCTTTATCGCATCGACAGCCGCAGCGTCGGCGGCAAGATTCATCAGCTTGCCGCAGCACTTTGGCTGGAAGCGCGTTATTCCAAGGATGAGATTCTTGAGGCTTATCTCAATCTGGCACCTTACGGCGGCAATATCGAGGGGGTGGGCGCGGCAGCGTTGGTCTATTTCCACAAGCCGGTGGTTCAGCTTTCTCTGCCCGAGGCGCTGACGCTGGCGGTGATTCCGCAAAATCCCAAGAAGCGGCTGGCCAATGTGGCGCTTTCCGGCAAGATTGACGGCGTGTTGCGGCAGACGGTTAGCCGTCTTTGGCAGCGCTGGCGTGACAAGTATCCTGAAGATCGCCGCT
>JAGTRX010000210.1 GCA_018262285.1 Pseudomonadota bacterium
CACAAGGCCGCCGTTACTGGCGACACCGTTGGCGACCCGTTCAAGGACACTTCTGGCCCGGCCATGAACATCCTGGTCAAGCTGATGTCCATCGTTTCTTTGGTGATTGCACCGTTGCTTCTGACTGCCGTTTGAGTCATTAGACAATTCCAAAAACCCGGCTACGGCCGGGTTTTTTTATGGCTCATCCTGAAGCTGGCTGCGCTATTGCATGCAGAGTCGGCAATCAGTTCCGGTCGGAATCTGCGGCGTAGTGTGCAAAACAGGCCTGCATCCTGACTGCATCCTCAGGCGTATCAACCCCGGGGGCGGGTGCATTGGCAACCCGAACCACGCTGATGCGGTAACCATGCCAAAGCGCCCGCAATTGCTCGAGTGACTCGAACCGTTCAGTCGGTGCTGGCGTCAGACTGGAATAGACTTTGAGGAAACTGGCGCGGTAGGCATAGAGCCCGACATGGCGCAGCGCCGGAAAATCTTGCGGAAGCGTTTCGCCACCGCCTTCACGAGAAAAATGGTCACGCGCATAGGGGATCGGCGCCCGTGAGAAATAGGCGGCATCGCCATCAGCGCGACAAACCACTTTGACCACGTTGGGATTGAAGAAATCGGCGGCATCCTCAATCGGATGCGCCACGGTCGCCATGTCGGCGCCGCTGACCGCCAGTTGCGCGACCGTGCAGGCGATAACGCTTGGCTCAATCAGGGGTTCGTCACCCTGCACATTGACGACCAGTGTCTGAGCCCCCCAGCCACGCAATTCAACGACCTCGGCCAGACGATCAGTACCGGTAGCATGGTCGGAACGCGTCATCTGCACCGAGAGGCCATGCGCCTCGGCAGCTGCCCTGACTTCAGGATGATCAGTCGCCACCCAGATTTCGCTGGCGCCTGCCAGCAGCGCCCGTTCGGCAACGCGCACCACCATCGGTTTGCCACCCAGATCAATCAGTGGCTTGCCCGGCAGCCGCGTCGAGGCAAAACGCGCCGGAATGACGATTTTGAAATCAAGATTCATCTTCTGACACCAGTTGCCGCGCTTCGTCCTCCAGCATGACGGGAATGCCGTCGCGAATCGGATAGGCTAGCTTGCAGGCAGGGCAAACAAGCTCCTGCCCCTCTTTGCGGTATTCAAGATTTCCCTTGCACACCGGGCAGACCAGAATATCAAGCAATTTGGCGTCCATCGATTTTCTCCACAAGGAAATCCGCCAGTTGCGGCGGCAATTGTGCGATTACGGGTAAAACCCAGGCTTCGCAGGATGTCAGTCCGGTGCATTTTACGGCATCTTTTTCAGTCATCAGCAGCACACTTTCCGAACCGAAATCGAGATCGCTGGCGGTAAAGACATGATGATCCGGAAATGGATGTTCGGCGAATTGCAGCCCCAGACTTTTCAGGGTGCCAAAAAAACGGGATGGCGCGCCGATACCGGCCAGCGCATGCAATTTCTTGCACTTCATGGCCTCGACCGAACAGGAACAGGACGGATCGCCGAGCCGGCAAAAACTGCCCGGCAGCAGGTTCATATCAAATTGTGGCACTGCCGGCGCAGCCGCTTGAACCCGTTCGCTGGCGCCGTCATTGAATACCAGCGCCGTGACCTGCCGCAGCCGGCACAATGGCTCGCGCAGCGGCCCGATGGGCAAGCGCCAGCCATTGCCAGCGCCACGCCCGTCGAAGACCACCACTTCGGCATCGCGCGCCAGCCGGTAGTGCTGCAAACCGTCGTCAGCAATCAGAATATCGACTTCAGCATGGGTGGCTAACAAGGCTTGCCCAGCAGCGGCGCGATCAGCCCCGATCCAGACCGGAACACCGCTTCGTCGCGCCAGCATGAGGGGCTCGTCACCCACTTCGGCAACAGGGGAATCAGATGGCACCGGGCGAATCGACTTGGCGGTGCCACCGTAGCCCCGACTGACAATGCCGGGACGCCGACCACGGCGCTGCAGTTCCTTCACTAACCAGAGCACCAGCGGCGTCTTGCCGACCCCCCCGGCCACCAGATTGCCCACCACAATCACAGGCACAGGCAAACGAATCGTGGGCAGTATCCCGCATCGGTAAGCCAGTCGACGACAAGCAGAAATCAACACAAAGAGGATATGCAGCGGCAGCAGAAGCCACAACGCCGGCGAAGGCCGGCGTTGTGCGTACCACTCAAGCTGCAGCCAGGCTGCCAGCGTCATTTTGGCGCTTGCGTGGCGAAGGAAATGTGCGGATAGCCCGCCGATTGCGCCGCCTGCATGACGTCGATGACGCTCTGGTGCGAAGCCTTGGCGTCAGCATTGATGACAATAACCGGGTTCTGCCGCTCGCCCGCCGCCCGCCGCAGTGCATCGGCAAGCGCCTTGACGTCGACAACACCAAGTGGCGTCTTATTGACCAGCACCTGGCCGGTGGCCGTCACTGCCACTTCCACTTCATTGGGCTGCTCCGGCGCCTTGCCGGCCTCTGCTGTCGGCAAGTTGATCTCAATGCCGGAATACTTGGAATAAGTGGTGGTCAGCATCAGAAAAATAATTATGACCAGCAAGACATCGATCATCGGAATCAGGTTGATTTCCGGTTCTTCCCGGCTATGCCCACGCTGAAAGTTCATTTCTTGCGCTCGCCATGCACAAATTCGACCAGCTTGATCGCCTCCTGCTCCATGTCAATGACCAGACCATCGACCTTGGCACGGAAGTGACGCCAGAAAATCATGCTGGGAATGGCGATGATGAGACCAAAGCCGGTGTTGTAAAGCGCCACCGAAATACCATGTGCCAGTTGCCCGACATTGCTGGCTGCGGCCGGCGACTGCGAACCGAAAATCTCGATCATGCCGACAACCGTTCCGAACAGCCCCATGAGCGGGCTGATGGAAGCAATGGTACCGAGCGTGGTCAGGTAGCGCTCGAGTTCGTGCGTCACACCACGGCCAGCTTCTTCAATGGCCTCTTTCATCACATCGCGTGAAGCCTTGACATTGCGCAAACCAGCGGCCAGAACACGGCCAAGCGGCGAATGGTTGTCCAGATCGAACAACAACTTGCTATTGTCGGCATTCGGCCTGAACTCGCCCAGGATTCTTTGCAGCAATCCGGACGGAACAACCCGGGAACTGCGCAAGGCCACCAGACGTTCGATAATAAGGGCAAGCGCAATGATGGATGCCAGCAACAAAGGGTAGATAGGCCAACCAGCTGCCTGAATGATGGCGAACACGTTTAATTCCTCTGGTTTGTCAGATAGCCGTGTATTCTGCCTGTGGCCAAGGACAAGGGCAAGAGCAGCGCCAAAAAAACTATTCACAAAATCTGTGGATAAGCTTGTGGAAGAGCTGTCACGAAACGGTCTAAGTCTTGTTCCTGCAAGGATTTTTCTTGCTCTGCCAAAA
>JAGTRX010000211.1 GCA_018262285.1 Pseudomonadota bacterium
TCGCGTTTCGAGGATCACCATGGGGTCAAATACACGTCGGCTGCGCTCACCACCGCAGCGCAACTGTCGGCCCGCTATATCAATGACAGGCATCTTCCGGACAAGGCGATCGACGTCATTGACGAGGCGGGCGCGGCCCAGCGCATCCTGCCGAAGTCCAAGCAGAAGCGGACGATTACGCCGCGGGAGATTGAGGACATCATCGCCAAGATCGCGCGGATTCCACCCAAAACAGTGTCGTCCAACGACAAGAACTCGCTGAAGACGCTGGACCGCGACCTCAAGGCGGTGGTTTTCGGCCAGGATACTGCCATCGATGCACTGACCACGGCGATCAAGATGTCGCGCAGCGGTCTCGGCAACCCGCAGAAGCCGATCGGCAATTTCCTGTTCTCCGGTCCCACCGGGGTCGGCAAGACCGAGGTCGCGCGCCAGCTGGCCTATGTGCTGGGGATTGAGCTGATCCGCTTCGACATGTCGGAATACATGGAGCGCCATGCGGTGTCGCGGCTGATCGGCGCACCCCCCGGCTATGTGGGATTCGACCAGGGCGGATTGTTGACGGAGGCTGTCAACAAACATCCCTATGCCGTTGTTTTGATGGATGAAGTAGAGAAGGCTCACCCGGATATTTTCAACGTGCTGCTGCAGGTGATGGATCACGGCACGCTGACCGACACCAACGGACGCAAGGCCGATTTCCGCAATGTGGTGCTGATCATGACCACCAACGCGGGGGCGGAAATGCTCAACAAGGCGACCATCGGCTTCTCCAATTCGCGCGAGAGCGGCGACGAAATGGGCGAGATCAAGCGCATGTTCACGCCGGAATTCAGGAATCGTCTCGACGCGATCATCCCGTTTGCGCAGTTGTCCGAGCCGGTGATCCTGCAGGTGGTCGACAAGTTCCTGATGCAACTGGAAGAGCAACTGCACGAGAAGAAGGTCGAGGCGGTGTTTACCGATGCGCTCAAGGCCTATCTCGCCAAGAATGGTTTCGACCCGCTGATGGGCGCCCGCCCGATGGCGCGCCTGATTCAGGACACCATCCGCAAGGCGCTGGCCGACGAACTGCTGTTTGGCAAACTGGCGCACGGCGGGCGGGTGACCATCGATGTCGACGCCAGCGGAAAGGTCAGCCTGGAGTTCGAGGAAGCCGTGCCGGCGTAATGTCGCATCAGTGAAATGATGCATTTGTGACGCCCCCCATAAAGATTTTTCATACACGGTCGTAAACCGTTCTAGAGACAGGTCAGTTTTTCTGTTCCCCATGGTGTTTCCGGTTTCATTGCTGATGAAACCAGCGGAATGCCCGGGAATGGCAGAACCTGTGGATCAATCGACTAGAAGGGGAACAACCATGAAATCCCACCATGCATTGAGTGTCGCGGCTGTTGCGTTGGCGAGCCTGTTGCCTGTCTGCACGTACGCTGCTGAAAAGAACGCTGCCACCAAGCCGGCTGCTGATGATTTGGCCGTTGTCGGCGAGCGCATCCGTCAGACGGGCGACCAGATCCGCGCCGATCTCGTGGAGGCGCGGGCCCGCTTTGAAGCGCAAAAGGCACGCGAGGAAGCCGAGCGCCAGCGCAAAGCCGAGCTGGCTCGGCAGCAGGCGGCCAAGGAAGCAGCCGAGAAGGCCGCGATCCAGGAGGCAAAACGACAACAAGCGCTGGAAGCTGCGCAGGCGCAAGCCCGCAAGGAAGCCGTGCTGAAGGCGGAGAAGGCAGAGCGCGAACGTCAAATTGCCTTGGCTGATCAGCGTGTGAAGGACGAGAAGGCAGCCCGGGAGCGGGCGGCCAAGGCGCTGGCGGAGGCCCGCAAATCGACCGGCCCAAGCGCGATGGCTATCGATGCCCCCCGGGAAACCGCGAAGGAAAGAGCGGCCAGGGCACTTGCGGCGGCTCGCCAATTGAGTGGCCCGAAAGCGATGGAATGATGGCTTGCAAGCCCCGGATGAATGAACTGCACCGCTCGTTGCGGGCGTAGACAGAAAAACAGACAGCCAGGGTATGACGCCAGAGGAGTACGGGGCCCGGAAACGTCCGGGCCCGTTAGCTGGCGCTGGCCGAAGTGCCTCGCGCAAGCGGGCTCCATGGCGACTGATGCCGATTGGCCGCGCATTCATGGCCAGCCTGGCCTTGTCTGCCAGGGTGACAGCGTGCTCGCAAGCCGCAGCATTCAAATCCCGTCCAAAATCCCGAACAAAACCAAAGCAGGCCTCCTGGCGTAGCAGGGCGCGCGCATTCGAGATGCTCTGTCGCGATTAGTGCACGCTGAATAGTGGCCGTACACCGCTTCGGCCATCCGCGTGACATTCCTCTCCGTCCTGTGAAATCGAAGCGGCTGATCGATTTCCCCTTGGCACCTTCCGATCCGGCCGTGTCCAAACTTGCTGAATGCGGCACAATCCCTCACCATACAGGCCGCGACTTGATAACTGGAGTGTCCATGAAATCCCACCACGCAACGCTTATTGCCTTGACCACACTTGCCGTGCTGCTGTCAGGCTGTGAAAAACCAGCCAGCTCAGCCAAAAGCGAAACAGTGGCGACGGTTGCCGGCGACAAGATCAGCGAAGCCGAATTGAACCTGGCCGTTTCCCGCCTGGGCAAACTGAGCGAGGCGCAGACTGCCGAAGCGAAAAGCAAGTTGCTGCAGGCCCTGATCGACCAGCGGCTGGTGGCACAGGCGGCCAAAAAGGCCGGGCTCGACAAGGAGCCCGCGGTGGAGATCGCAATTGAGCACGCAGGCCGTCAGGTGCTGGTGGAAGCCTATGCGGAGCGCACCTTCAAGGATGTCGCCAAGCCCTCTGACACTGAAATCGCCGAGTACTACAACCAGCATCCCGAACTCTTCTCCCAGCGCCGGATTTACCGCATCCAGGAGATCGACCTGAAGGTCGACCCTTCGCGCATGTCCGAAGTCGAGGAGAAACTTAAGAGCAGCCATTCCTTGGGCGACTTCGTCACCTGGGTCAAGGAGCAGGGCATTGACGGCAAGACCGCGGTAGTGGTCAAGCCGGCCGAGCAGATCCCGCTGCCCCTGCTGGGCCGTCTCAGCCAGATGAAGGATGGCCAGGTAACGGTTTTGCCGGCCCGGCCAGGGCAAGTGTTGATTCATCAGTTGCTGGAAAGCCAGATGCAGCCGGTTTCTCTGGAGCAGGCGAAGGGCGCCATCGAGCGCGTCCTGATGGTCCAGAAGCGCAAGGAACTGATGGAAGCGGACCTGAAAAAGCTGCGTGAAGCGGCCAAGATCGAATACACCAGTGGTTACGCACCGGCTGCCGAAGCACAAGCCGGCGGCGCAAAGGCTGTCAGCGAAAAAGCCGACGAAAAACCTGCCAATTGAGTGCGCCTAT
>JAGTRX010000212.1 GCA_018262285.1 Pseudomonadota bacterium
TTTTGCCCAGTGAGGTCAAGGTCTGCGCGACTTGTAGTTACTGGGACGGCGAGCGTTCGGTTGATCCGGACATCAAGGTGGTGGTGGTTGATGACAATGTCGAAGGTGAGTGTCTGGTACACGCGCAGCAGATGCAGGCCTTGTGGGATACCCGCCAGGATCCCGATTGCCTGTGGGAAGATTTGAACCCCGACGAGCCGGCAAAGCAGGACTAAGTCTATTTAGCCAGCCGCATACCGAGGCGCAGAAACTCTTCCCAGACATCACCCTTGCCAATTCCCTTGACCAGACGGTCGATGCGGGCAGCGTGACGCAGAGCCGCTTGCAGGGCGTTTGCTGAAAGACGTTGCAGGGCACGCTTGATCAAGCCCTGACGTAATCCCCAAACCTTGGCTTCCTTGAGCAGGCCATCGAGTGTCTGACCACGTTCCTGCCCCATCTTGATCAGACAAAGTGCCCGGATTTCCTCGCTCATCGCCCACAGCACCAACGGCGGTGCCTCGCCCTCCTGATGCAATCCGTCGAGAGTGCGGGTCAGACGTGCCACGTCACCGACCAGCAAGGCTTCGCGCAGGCTGTCGATGTCGTAGCGCGCTACATTCAGCACAGCTTCCCGTACCTGCTTGAGCGACAGGCTGCCAGCCGGGTAAAGCAGCGCCAGTTTCTCGATTTCCTGATGGGCGGCGAGCAAATTGCCTTCAACTTTCTCGGCGACGAATTGCAGGCTTTCGGTGTCGGCCGTCTGGTGATGGCGGCGCAGACGGCCAGCGATCCAGTTGGGCAATTCGGCCAGGCCTGGCGCCGTCAGCTTGACACCAACCCCGGCTTGCACCAGCGCCGACAACCAGGCAGCTTTTTCATCCTTCCAGTCGAGTTCAGGCAGGGTGACGAGCAGAGCGGTTTCTGGCGACAGATGGCTGCACCAGTTCTGCAGGGCAGCGCCACCTTCACGCCCCGGCTTGCCGGTGGGGATGCGCAGGTCGATCAATTTCAGATCGCCAAAGAGCGACATATTGCTGCCGGCGGCCAGCAACTGGTTCCAGTCAAAACCTGTTAGCACGGTCATGACCTCGCGCTCACTGTATCCGGCTTGCTTCGACTTGATGCGGATAGCGTCGGCGGCCTCCAGCACCAGCAGCGGGTCGTCACCCCAGACGACGTACAGTGGCCGGAATTCGCGCTCCAGATGGGGAGCGAGTTGTTCACCTTTTAAGAGCATCAGTCTTCGTTACCCGCAACCTTGGGCTTGACGATGGCGAGTCGACGCATAATCTGCGAAACCAGATCGAAGTTGATGTCGCGCCAAAGCAGGCCTTCTTCCTGATCCTTGGCCAGAATCACGTTGTCGTTGAAAGTGATGTCGCGCATCAGGATAATGTCGTTGGCCGCCACCAGTTCGTGGCCTTTCGGGTCGACGATGCGGAAGCTGTAGGTGGTCTGCAGACGGTATTCACGCACCTGGCCGGCGGCGTTGACGCTGAGAATTGACTTTTCCCGCCGGTCATTGACCTGCTGGAAAATGGCGGCAGCGCTTTCCTTGTTTTTGGCCAGACGGGTACTGCCTAGCGCGTCGATTTGCCGGCGCAGGGAAATACCGACATCGGAATTTTCCGGCAGGTCAATATAGAGGCTTTCGTAGGGCAGTTGGCCACGGAAGGTTCCGCGCAACTGAAAGCCGCAGGCGGACAACAACAGGGCAATCAGAAAAAGGGCGGTCAACTTCCGCATGGCGTTCTCCATTTATACGACGATATTGACCAGGCGACCCGGAACGACAACGACTTTCTTGGCCGGCTTGCCTTCCATGAACTTCAGAGCCGCTTCGTTGGCCAGTGCTGCCGCTTCGATGGCGGCTTTGTCAGCCCCGGTCGCTACGCGAATGGCGCCGCGCAGCTTGCCATTAACCTGCAGCATCAGCTCGATTTCGTCTTGCTTCAAGGCAGATTCGTCGCACTTCGGAAAAGTGGCTTTAACCGCATCGGCACCTGGCTGCAGCGTGCCGTAAAGTGTCTGGCCGATGTGCGGCACGATGGGGAAAAGCATCAGCACGGCCGCTTCCAGCACTTCCTGCGCCAAGGCGCGGCCGCTGGCGCCAGCCAGATCGGTGCGGTCGGCGGCATTCAAGAGTTCCATGACGGCGGCGATGGCGGTGTTGAACTGCTTGCGGCGGCCGTAGTCGTCGGTAACCTTGGCGATGGTCTGGTGCAGTTTGCGACGCAGATCGGCCTGTGCTGCCGGCAAGCCGTCGCTGCTCTTGCAGGCGACGACGATACCTTTTTGCACATGCTCGAAGACCGCTTTCCACAAACGCTTCAAAAAGCGGAAAGCGCCTTCGACGCCGGCGTCTGACCATTCCAGCGACTGATCCGGTGGCGAGGCGAACATGATGAACAAACGCGCCGTATCGGCACCGTACTGGTCAATCAACGCTTGCGGATCGACACCGTTGTTCTTCGACTTTGCCATCTTCTCGGTGCCACCGATGATGACTGGCTGGCCATCGGCTTTCAGCGTGGCGCCAACCGGGCGGCCGCGCTCGTCGGTTTTGACGTCAACCTCGGCCGGGTTGATCCATTTCTTCTTGCCATCGGCGAGATCGCGGTAGAAAGTCGGTGCCACCACCATGCCCTGCGTCAGCAGGTTCTTGAATGGCTCGTTGAGTTTGAGATCGCCGAAGAGGCCGATATCGCGCATCAGCTTGGTCCAGAAACGCGAGTAGAGCAGGTGCAGGATGGCGTGCTCGATGCCACCGATATACTGATCGACGCCGCCATTGCCGAACCAGTAGTTGACGCGCTCATCGACCATGGCGATGCTGTTGTCCGGGCAGCAATAGCGCAGGAAGTACCAGGACGATTCGACGAAGGTATCCAAGGTGTCGGTTTCGCGCCGCGCCTTGGCGCCGCACTTGGGGCAGGTGCATTCGTAGAACTCGGGCATGCGCGCCAAGGGCGAACCGGCGCCGGTGATTTCAACATTTTCCGGCAGCACGACGGGCAACTGATCGTCCGGCACCGGCACGTCACCGCAACTGTCGCAATGAATAATGGGAATCGGGCAACCCCAGTAGCGCTGGCGCGAAATTCCCCAGTCGCGCAGGCGGAACTGCACTTTCTTTTCGCCCAAATTTTTGTCGGCGAGATCGGCGGCGATGGCGTCGACAGCCTCGCCATGCGTTAAACCGTCGTATTTGCCTGAGTTAAAGACGAGGACTTCATCTCGGGACTTGGATGCGTACCATTCCTTCCAGAGCTTTGTATCAAAATAAGCGTGTTCGTATTCAGAGCGCGGAAACTTTTCTTTGAGTTCTTGCGTGTAAACGAGCGTCTTTTCT
>JAGTRX010000109.1 GCA_018262285.1 Pseudomonadota bacterium
ACCGACACTTTTCTCGACATCTTCTATCACCCGGAATTTGTCGCGCAGCATCCCGAAATCAGGCAACTGTTCCTCACGCGCAAGTCCGAGCCGCAACCGCCCCACGCCTATTTCGCGCAACTGATGGCCTGTGCCGACCCTCGCCCCTATTACGACTGGCTGGCCGAAATCAGTGTGCCAGTGCTGGTGACGCACGGTCGCGACGATAAAGTTTGGCCGCTGCAGAACGCCGAAACCCTGATGGCTGGATTGGGTGCCAATGCCCGGCTCAGTGTCATCGACCAAGCCGGGCATATCTTCATGCAGGAGAAACCGGAAGAATTTAACCGGGTCGTGTCCGACTTTCTGCAAAACACCCGAGTACGGGAGAAATAGGGATGAAGACCTTTAGCGAGCACTTCGTCGAAATTGTCGACGGCAAAACGCTCAAGTATCTGGCCAACTCGAATACCGGCAAGCCCAAACTTTTGATGTTGCATGGGGTCAATCTCCGGTCCGAATATTTTTCGGATTTCTTTCCGTTCATCGCCGACGACTACGACATTTTCGCGCCGGATTTCCGTGGTCATGGCAAGAGTTTCCGCAGCGACGAAGCTTATTCGCTCGACAATCACGCCAAGGATATCGGTCTCTTCATCGACCGGGTCATGCCGGGGCCTTTCTTCCTGCTCGGCATGTCGCTGGGCGGCCGGGTGGGGCTGATCGTAACCGCGCAACATCCGGATCGGGTCAGAAAGCTGGTGGTGGTCGACGTCGGCCCGGACGTCAATCCCGCTGGCTTGGACAGAATGATCAAGGCGCAAGCCATGCTTCCCGATAGCTTCCACAGCCACAAAGCCTTGCGCGCTTTTTATTTCGAAACCTATCAAAGCATGCCTGCCCAATATATCGACAACATCATCAAGTTCAGTTGGTACAGGAATGAAGATGGGACGATGGCCAAGGCGTATCACAAGGCCATCTGGAATATCGACCAGGAGGCGATTGTTCAGGATGCCAACCATCTGAATGCCTTGCTGGCGGGAATCGAGACGCCGGTATTGGTAGTACGGGGCGGTGTCAGCGACATTCTAACACGAGATGACGCCATCAAATTTGTACAACGCCTGCAACAGGGAAAACTCGTCGAGATTCCCGACACCACGCACGGCTTGATGCTCGAAGAACCGGCGCTTTGTGCCGATGCAGTCAAGCAGTTCTTCGCACCATGATCAGCAAAACCACGCAAGCAGTGACCTTGTTGTCTGCCGATATGGCACGCCGCGCCCCTGGTTTCTTCTGACGCACAACGGACATCTCAGCGATTATGGGTCTAGTCTGGCTGCTCACCGCGGCCAGAAAAACCGGCCTGCACACTGAAGGATCAACCCGATAATTTTGCCAGCGCCGCTTTTAATTCCGAGACTTCCGCTTCAAGCACCGTCACTCGCCCCCTGAGTTCTTCGACTTCCTGGCTTTGGCTGTTGCATCGTGCCGCCCCGCCAACGGCAGGCGCTTCCAAGGTCGGCTGTCCGCTCAACAAATGCATCCAGCGGTTTTCGCGCGATCCCGGCAGGCGCGGCAATTCGACCACCAAAGCGCCATCTGCGCGCCCGGCCATTTCCTCCAGAAAGGCCTCCACCGAAGAAATGTCGGCAAACTTGTAGAGACGCTCGCAATTCAGGCGCAATTCGCCTGCCGTTTGCGGCCCGCGCAACATCAGGACAGCAAGCAAAGCCGAAATCTGCGCCGAGACCCCCAAACCTTTATCCAGTTTGTGTGCAAAACGGGTAACCCGATTTCCAAAAATTTCGCTGACCAGACCCGCCTCTTTCAAGGCATCGACGGCCTGCAGAATTTCGGCCTCGCTCGCCTCCATGACCGGATTTCGGCTCGTTTTCTGGTTGCAGCCCGCCGCCAGCGCGTTGAGCGACAAGGGGTAAGTGTCGGGAACCGTGTGCTGTTTTTCGACCAGGGTGCCCAGCACACGGGTTTCCAGCAGCGAGAGGGTGGGAATCGAATCAGTCATGCAGGTTTTTTTCTTTCCGGTTTTTCAAAAGGATTAGCGCGAAGCGCTCCAGGTGCCACGCGACGATCCAAAGCCTTTTGCTGTCCAACTGCCGGATGCCTGCTTGCCGCGAATTTTGCCGGTCATCGCCCCCTGGAATTCCCAGTTTTCCATCTTGCCTTTTTCGCCCAGAGCGCCCCGCACATAACCCGGCGCCGATATGCGCACATTACCGGCCGCATCGACTGTGCCTGAAAGCGTGGCAAAAGCGCCATCCCCCTGGTAATTGCCGCTGATACGCCCACTCAGGCTGCCGTTTCGCACCGTAAAGTTGAGCGCACCGCTCGCACCGCCACCGACCCGGCCGGAATAACTGCCATCGAAACCTTCCTGGCTGGCTGGCTGGCTGGAACTGCTCTCTGGCGTGTTCTTGAAATGCTCCTTGCCGGTTTCGCGACCTTGGTTGTCGTAGTGGGTGTAATAGCCGCCAAGAACCTTGCCAGAGGCATCCTTGATATAGGTCAGCTTGGTTTTACCCTTGGCCGAGGTGGCCCAGCCGCTGACTTCCTCGTGCGTTCCCGAAGCCGCCGCCTGCTGTTGCGCCGCTTTGGCCGCCGCAGCCTGCTTGGCGGCCTCCGCCTTTTCGCGTTCCTGACGTTCAAGCGCCTGACGTTCCGCCTTCTCGCGCGCTTGCCGTTCGGCTTCCTGGCGCTCCTTTTCGGCCTTTTCGCGAGCGCGTTCGCGCCGTTCGTGCGCTTCTTTTTCAGCCCTTTCCTTCTCGGCCTTCTCCGCCCGTTCTTTTTCCGCCTTTTCGGCTTTCTCTTTTTCGGCGCGCTCCTTTTCCGCCTTTTCCTTATCGGCTTTCTCCTTGTCTGCCTTTTCTTTCTCGGCCTTTTCCTTGTCCGTTTTTTCCTGGTCGGCTTTGTCTTTTTCTGCCTTGTCTTTCTGCGCGTCCTTGCTCTGCTTGGTATCCTTTTCCTTGCCGTCATTCTCGGTCTTCTTGTCAGCAACGTCCTTCTTTTGCTGCGCCTCGGCTTTTTCTGCCTTGTACTGGGTATAGCGATCCTTCACATAACCGCCCCCTTCGACAGCCGCATCCTTGATCGCCGTGACGCCGGTAAATTCAGCCAGCCCCCAGCCGACAGCGCGCAGCTTGGCCCAGGCTTGCGACAGCTTGGAATTGGGATCAACCCGCCCGGCCTTGACGTCCTCACCCCATTGATTGGCGGAGTCTTCGCCCGCTCTCTTGCCCGTTTCCGCTGCCGCCCCGAATCCCAGACCATGCCAGAGACTATAGCCCGCCGTCTTGAGGACGCTGACCATGGTCGAATCGCCCTTCTTGTCCGCTTCCTCGCCAGCCTGCGAAGCCCCTTCCTTGACACCGGTGACAATGCCGTAAATGACCATGATGGCCATGCCGCCTTTGACTATCTTGGAACCCATGCCGGTGACTGCTGCTGCTTCGCCCGCAGCCGCCTTGCCAGCGCCCAGTGGCGGCTCATTGACGGTCTTGGAAATGATTTTACGATCCGGCGCCAGGATTTGCTCACGCACCATGCTGGGCGACTTACCAGTCGTATTCAAGCCCTTGGCCTCGGCCAAAACACTGGTGGCGCTCTTGCCGTTGTTGGCGTTGAGCACTGCTGCTTCCTTGGCCGCCGCCTGCGTTTCCTTGAAACCGATCAGATCGGTCTTGGTTCTTTCCAGTTGCTGGCGCGCCTGATTGATCGACGCGGTATCGCCGCTGCTCCTGGCCTTGACCAGCGCTTCCTCGGCGCGTTGTGCCTGCCGTGTGAGATCAGCCGTGCGGGTTTCCGCCCACTTCTCGGTGGTCTTGACCGATTTTACGGTCGCTTCGCGCGCCTCTTTCTGGAACTTGCCGAGATCGTCGATCCCAGCCGCCTCCGGCGAATAGCCTTTCTTGAGCATGTCGGACTGGCGTTGCAGGGTTTCGTACTTTTTTGCCGAGGCCGGATCGAGTTTGCCGAGTTCTTCCAGATTGCGCCCGGTCATTTTGCCAAGCTTTTGCACATCCTCCGAACTGAGTTTGCCTGCTGGCGTATCCAGCGTGTGCGCCGCCTTTTTCAGATTGTCCGCCACCGAGGCGTTCGGGTTATTGGCCTTGAAGCCGAGCGCCGTTTCTTCGTTCAAGCCGCGCCGCACTTCCGCCCCTCGCGCCGAACTGCCGGTTCGTGAACCCATTTTGGCTTCGGCTGCCGACTCGCGGTGAATCGTGACATTGAGCTCTTCGATGGTCATCGAATCGCCCTGATGCGTCACCTTGTAGCCCATGCGTTCGGCCGTCTTTTTCACCTTGTCGAAATCGCGCGCCTTCAGGCTGTCGGTATCAATATCGCCGGCCAAGCCGCGCCCCTGCTGCGGTTGTGTGCCACCCGCGCCTTGTTTGACATCCACCCCGGAATGCTTGTTGAGCTGATTGAGCGCATCGCTGCGATAGCCTTCGGCCTTACGCGCCCGGCTCAGGAACTTGTCGTCCACCGCCTTGAAGTCGGCTGGTGTCGCCTTGCCAGAGGCACGCAAACGCTTGTATTCGGCCTGTCGCGCTTCTTCCAGAATCTTCATCTGCGGGCGCAGATCGACACGACCGGACAAGGGCGTTGCCGGAGTCGGATGCGCCACCTGCTGCGCCGCCAGGGGCGTGGCGCTCAACAGCAGCCCGAAGACCAGTGCAAGCAAGCAGGTGTTGCCAGTCATGCGCTTCATGCTGATTCTCCCCGCCAGGCTTGCTCGAGTTTGCGGGCATGGGCGGCATCGTCAGCATCGGCCTTGTCGTCTTTCAACAGCGCCTGCAGTTCGGTCAGGGCGACATCCTTGCGTCCCTGTTCATGCAGCAAAATCGCCAAGCCAAGGCGCAAGGAAGAAAGTTCCGGATGCTGCCCGCGCATTTCGCGGAAAAACTTTTCGCCGCGCGCCGCCTGTTCATCGACGACATAAGCGCGGCACATATCGGCCGCCAAGACGGCATTGAGCACCCTGGCCTCCTTACGCGCCGCCCATTCCAAATGGTCGAGCGCCAGCGCATAGGACTCGCGCCCCAGCAGCAGACGCGCCAGCAGGAGGCGGCTGGCAACATTGGCCGGATTGAGGCTGATCGCCTTGTTCAGGGCATCCTCGGCCATTACCGACGCCATCTGGTCTTCCGGCATCCTGGCGTAGATGTGGCCGAGCAGATGCCAATACACCGCCGCCGAAGGATCAAGGAGGGTCGCCTGTTCGGCATGTTCGAGGGCTTTGACCAGAGTATTTTCGCTGCCCTTGCCCTGCTCGATGGCCTCCATCAATTCGGTGCCCTGCGTGAAGTGGCGGAAAGCCTGTTCGCGCGCTTCCCCTTGCGCCGAAGCCAGAGCTGCCGGATCAGCTGGTGGTTTTAGCCATAACCAGGCACCAAATGCAGTAAGCGTCAAAACGAGACAGGCGCTGACAAATGCGACAGCGAATTTCAGGCCATTGGCGGATTTTGGCTGTGCTGCCGGCAGCGGCTGACGGACGGGGGGATGGACAACTTGCTGCGGTGACTGCACAGGTGGCGCGCTTACGGCCTGCGGCACGGCAACGCCAAAGGCAGCGCCGCACTGCGGGCAGAAAACCGCGTCAGCCAGCCGTTCGGCGCCGCATTCGCTGCAAAAGCGTTCCAGTTGGGGAGGTGGCAGCCGGTTTCCGCAGCTCACACAGAAACCGCACCCCTCTTCGTTTTGTTGCTTGCAGTTCGGACAGAGCATGCCACTCCCCCCCAGACGTTCAGCGCTTTTTAAGTTCGTCGCAATCAGCGCCGCCGCTGGCACGCACCTTGGCCGTGACGACATCACCTACCTTCAGGCGAGACCATACTTCCGGCTTGAGTGCGCAAGTCAGCACTTCGCCCTTGGCAGGCTGCAACTGCACTGACAACACTTCACGCCGGCTGGCCAGACGCTCGTTACCAATGATATTGCCACCTGCCGCGTAAAGCCTCGGGGCTGGCCAGGCCGGTTCAGCCCCCTGAGTGCTCTGCGCCTTGTCGGTGCGCACCACTTTCCAGCTATTCACCCGGTAACGGCATTTATAGGCCATTTCCGGCGTTTCCTTGTACTTCGGTGTGCACTCGCGTTTCTTGGTAAACGTTCCGTCGCGCTTGTCGATCCGGATGTCCTTGCAGGTTTCGCCATCCGGCACTTTCTTTTTGCCCTTTTCTTCCATCGCACGATGAACAACATTGGCGCCTGCCGGCAATTCGTTACACCATTTCGACTCCTCAACCGCCGCAAAACGTTCGATGTCGACTTCACGGCTCCAGTTCAAGGCCACCACTTTCAGGGGTTCATCGCTCTTCCACAAGAAACGCACAATGAAGAATCCGGCCACCAGCACCAGCAGCACCAGAATGATCTTGAACCAGGGAAAACCACCAGAAGCGACTGGCGCTGCGGGCGGCGCAGGTGGTTCGGGCGTCTTTGCCGCCGGATCAGTGACGGCTTTGACTTCCTTGCTGCCATCCTTGGCTCCACCGCAAGCGCCGCAAAAAGACGCCGCCGCCCCGTTGGGACTCTGACAATAGGGACAATGCCAGTCGGCACCGACAAACTGATGCCCCTGCACTTCAACCTCCTGCCCCTCTTCCGGGAAAAAGCGTTTTTCCGGGTTCTGCGCTGAACCGCACTGCGGACAATGTTTCTGGGATTTGGCAAGAAGCCCCATGGCACCGCAGGACTCACAATTCCAAAGCATTTCATAATACTTCTCGTCGCTCATATCAATCCCCCCTTTGAAGAATCATCATTATAGGGCGTGTCCTCATCCGGGTGCCATCTGTTGCAGTCTGGCGGCGTAATGACGGACGGGCCACAAATCTGGACAACTCCATAACCCATACAGTTCCGATGGGAAACATTTGTCATTCTAACAAGGCTGATGTAACTTCCCGCTGCGGAGGAATCGGATGAACGCAACGCTGGCAATTCAGGATCAACTGGGATTGCACAGCTTCCATTTTGGAAACCGTGGCCTATCCCTATTATTCTTCGTTGCCAATCAGGAACTACAATGCCCCTTTGATTGCCTGGGCGCACTAAATTAACTACCGATCCAGCGGGCTGATAACGCCACGCCCGCCACGATTGAGCACATGCGTGTAAATCATGGTGGTGGAAACATCGGAATGGCCGAGCAATTCCTGCACGGTGCGGATGTCGTAGCCGGATTCGAGCAAGTGCGTGGCAAAGGAATGGCGCAGCGTATGCGGTGAAACCTGTTTGACAATACCCGCTTTTTTGGCTGCCGCCGCAACCGCCCGCTGCACCCGCTTTTCATCCAGATGGTGCCGTCTTTCCGCCCCGGAGCGAGGATCGATGGAGAATCCGCTGGCCGGGAACAGGTATTGCCAGCCAAAGACACGGGCGTGGTTGGGATATTTCGCCGCCAGCGCATCCGGCATCCAGACCTCGCCCTTGCCAATAGCCAAATCCGACTCATGCATGATGCGCCGCCAGGCAATACGGGCGCGCAGTTGTTCCGCAAGGCGACCAGGCAGCATGGTAACGCGATCCTTGCCGCCCTTGCCATCGCGTACCAGAATCTCGCCGCGTGCGAGTTCAACATCCTTGACGCGCAGCCGCAACACTTCCAGCAAACGCATTCCAGCGCCATAGAGCAGACCGACGATCAGCGACATTTCCGGGTCAGCAATCTGCGCCAGCAGGCGCTGAACTTCGTCACGCGTCAATACTGTCGGCAATCTTGACGGCTTTTTGGCGCGCGTCACCTCGTCCAGCCAGGGCAGGTCAATTCCCAGAACTTCCTTGTAAAGAAATAGCAACGAAGCCAGCGCCTGATTTTGCGTCGAGGCGCTGACATTGCGGTTGACCGCCAGATCGCTCAAAAACGCCTCGATTTCCACCTTGCCCATTGTGTCGGGATGGCGCTTGTCGTGAAAAAGGATAAAGCGTCGAATCCAGCCGGTGTAAGCGTCCTCGGTTCGTATGCTATAGTGCTTTAACCGCAGCCTGCTCCGCACCTGATCGAGCAGTTTCTGGGGTTTGTCTGAACCAGAGACATCTGAAAGGTTATTGGACATTAGAGCAGGTGCCGTGTTGAAATTATTTATATCTTACAGCAAGCTAGAATTGTCTTCTAGGTTATTGGACAGTCCGATAACCTGTTTACTTGACGAAATGTCGTCGAATTAACGTTAGAGCGCACCCTATGCTTACTGTCCGCTGTACTCAGAAACTTCTCAAGCGCGTCTCTGAGCCGCAAACCGAGGACTTGGTAACGCCAACCACGCTTCTTGGTGATTGGTATGCGAATATTCTTTTCAGCAAGCCGCAACAGATTTTGCTGATTAGTGAACGTACGCTCCTCCCTGTCGTCGTCCCGGCGAAAGGTATTCAGGCGCTTTCAGAACGTTTTACCGGTGCCGTTCGCGATGTCTTAACTATCCTCGGAATTGCTCCACGGTTAATCGAGCAAGAGCTAGCCCTAATGCAGGGGCTTCGCTTTGGGCGAACCATAAACAAACGAATCCTCGGTTCGCTTAACGACTTCATGTTTCATCTTGATTGCCACACGCATGAAGAACCAAATGAACTGCTACTTCAACGCTCGCTTCGCTTGGGAGAAATTCCATGCGCTCCAATAGGGTACAAGTTCCCTACTGACGCCACTCGTGAGCTCTTTGCATCAGTGAACAATATTGCAAATGCCATCCACTAACCTGCGCTCTAACAAGTCAATCAACCCGACCGCAGGGTACGGGCTTTCTCGCTTTCGCAAGTGCGCCTCGGCTGCGGCGGGTTATCTCCAACGTTAGGTGCTTTCACATGGTCATTGAGAAAGCCAAATTGCCCAAGGGCATGAGCTATCCACTCCGGTCATCGCTCTTGGAATCTGCGCTTGGCTCACGTGGCGTGTCAGTCGAAACAAATCTTGTCAAACCCAAATGTCCCTCATGAGCGCCTCTATATTCGGGCTTCGGCTGTTCCTAGCAGCCAAGCGCAGCAGGCTCGTTCATTCATTGAAAACACAGTTATCCCGGAGCTTTTGGTGTGGCTCAAGGGCATTTTGGCCTTAGCGCCAAACTCCACAGTCCGCAGGGAAGAACAATATTTTTGGCGCACATTTCCATGAACACCGCACCTAACAAGTCAATCACCCCGACCGCAGGGTACGGTCTTTCTCGCTCCCGCATTAGCGCCCCGGCTGCGGCGGGTTATCTCCAACGTTAGACGTTTATGAAGCAACGCTCCCGAAGGCTCAGAAAAAAATTACATGTCGGTGAGTTTCGGCTTACGGCACTGGAAGGTGCTGCAGAAACCCCTCTTCATG
>JAGTRX010000110.1 GCA_018262285.1 Pseudomonadota bacterium
TATCCATCAGGCCATCAGCGGAACGACGCACAAGCTGGACGCCCGTCCAGACAATATTGGCCGCCACCAGCAAGGCAACCACCGGGTCGAGTGCATTCCAGCCGGTCAGCGCCACCGCCCCGATGCCGACCAGCACGCCGGCTGAGGTCCAAACGTCGGTCATCAGATGATGGGCGTCGGCTTCCAGCGTTATTGACCGGTGCTTGCGACCCGCCGCCAACAGGACACGGGAAACGGCAAAGTTGATAACCGAGGCTAGAACAGAGACGGCCAGACCAATGCCGAGTTGCTCCAAAGGCTGCGGGTGCTGCAGGCGATTGATGGCTGTCCAGGCAATGCTGAAGGCTGCTACCAGAATCAGCAGCCCTTCAAAAGCGCTGGCAAAGTATTCAGCCTTGCTGTGGCCGTAGGTGTGATCGCGATCGGCGGGTTGCGCCGCCAGTGTCAGCATCCACAGAGCCATCAGCGCACCCGCCAGATTGACGACGGATTCGAGCGCATCGGAAAGCAGGCCAACCGAACCTGTCAGCCACCAGGCCAGGGTTTTGAGGGCAATAGTTGCCAGCGCGGCGGCAATCGACAGCCAGGCGAAGCGCTTCAGATTTCGATCATCCATGCTCAGTGACTACCAGGGCAACGGTTGGTTGGCGTCATTTTGTTGCCGTCGGATCAAGCAGGGCATTGACCTGCAATACTTCTTCCTCACCCAGCGCGCCAACCGATGCCTTGAGCTTGAGTTGCGCCATCAATGTCTCGTACTTGGCTTTGGCCAGATCGCGGCGGGTAAGGTAGACCTGCTGCTCGGCATTCAGGACATCGATGTTGATGCGCACGCCAACTTCATAGCCCAGCTTGTTGGCGTCAAGTGCCAGCAGCGAGGAGGCCAGACCGGCTTCGAGCGCCTTGATTTGCGCCACGCCATTGACCACGCCCAGGTAATACTGGCGTGCTGCCTGCGCCGATCCGCGTTTGGCGGCTTCTAGCATGGCTTCGGCCGCCCGGCGGTTGGCGACAGCCTCGCGATCCTTGGACATGACATAGCCGCCCTGAAAGAGCGGAATGGTGACTTGCACGCCAATCGTATTGGCTCTTGTATCGGCCATAAACCCGGACATCAGGTCGTGCTTCTTGCCGGTGGTAGCCACCAGATCAACGGTCGGCAGGTGACCGGCGCGCTGCTTGCCGACTTCCTTGTCGGCAATTTCAAGCGCCGCTGTCTGAATCTGCACGGCAATCGCATCCTTTTCGGCTGCACTGACCCATTTATCAATGCCTGCCGGTTGTGGCGGCGCAATGCTGACATTGGCGCGAGTCGGTGCCAGTGGGCCAGGATCGCGGGCGATGATCGCCTGCAAGGCGGTGCGCCTGACTTCAAGGTCACTCAGGGCGGCAATTTCCTGGGCGCTGACCAGATCAAAGCGCGCCTGCGCCTCATGGGTATCGGTAATGGTGGCCGTGCCGCGAAATTGCCTTTTTACTGGCTTGCACTGCCTTGGCATTGTCCTCGGCGTAGAGCAGGTCAAAATAGGCTTGCGAGACGCGCAAAATCAAGTCCTGCCGGGCTTGTACAAAATTGGCTTCGGCCTGTGCCACCATCAGTTTGCTTTGTCCATAGGCCGCCCAGTTCTGCCAGCGGAACAGGGGCTGGGTCAGGCTGATGCCGTAGCCGTGACTGTTGTACTTGGTTTTCGGCTGCAGCGTTGCCCCGGCCGGAGTGGTAACTTCGACCTCGTTTCTGGTTCTGTCAACGCTGGCGCCGATCATTGGCAACAAACCTGCCAAGCCCTGCGGTCCTTTTTCCTGGCCGGCTTCAAGAGTGGCTTTTGCCGCCGCAAAATTGGGGTCGTTGTCTTGCGCCAGACGGTAAATCTGCAGCAGGTCGGCTGCCGGCAGCGTTCCCGAGGCCATCAACAAAGCCAAGCTCATTGCCAGTTTTTTCATGATAAGTCTATATCCAGTTCGCGTCTGTCGTGGTGCGCCTTTACGGCCACCAGCGGCGGAATCATTGTTTCGAACAAAGCAACTTTGCTAAATACACCCATTTCGATGCAGTCAACACGCTGCACCTGCATCGCCGGCGCTTCGCCAATCACCGCCAGCAGGCGACCACCGACTTTCAGCTGCGCCAAAAGTGCCGCTGGCACTTCAAGCACGGCACCTGCCAAAACAATGGCATCGTAGGGCGCCCCTTGCGGCCAGCCCGCCAGACCGTCCCCGGCCACTACCGTGACATTGGAAAAGCCATGCGATTCGAGTCGCCTTTGTGCCTGCAAGGCCAATTCCGGTACGCACTCGATTGTCACCACTTCGGCAGCGCTTGCCGCGATCAGTGCTGCCAGGTAACCGCTGCCGGTACCGATTTCCAGCACTCTATCGTCCGGTTTGAGATTGAGTTCCTGCAAAAATCTGGCGTCAAGTCGTGGCGGCAACATGGCCTGACTTTGGCCAATCGGGATCTCCATATCGGCAAAAGCCAGTGCCCGATAAGCCGGCGGCACGAAATCTTCACGTTTGACAACATACAAACAATCAAGCACGCGCTGATCGATCAGCTGCCAGGGCCGGATCTGCTGCTCAATCATGTTGAAACGTGCTTGCTCAGGGTTCATGGGTATCTCTAAATGTGGAATATCGAATTGCGCTGATATTCCACAGGTCATCAGATGGGCGCATTATACTTCCTAGCGACCTTCCTTGATGATACGCCCATAGGCGGGCTGCACCGGCCGGGTATTATCAATGTAAAAGCGGGAAAAAATTTCGATTTGTTCCTGCGAAACAGCAACCGGCTGTTTCAAGACCAGCCAGAGCACGCCTTCGGTGCAGGGGGGCGTCGTCAGCGAACCCATGTAAGTATAGTAATCGCGCCGCACCGGCAAAAAAGCCATCGGATCGACCTGCGCATTCGGCGGGCTGACCACCATCTTTTTTTCAAGCGGCAAATTGTTCCACAGGGTCTGGATAAAACGGTTTTCCATGCCCTTTTCCATCAACACCGCCACCACCGCCAGACGACCGTCGTCCGACTTGTGCACCAGATGCGCGACCATGTCGAAACGTTTGCCGTTGATTTTTTCTTCCGATGGCCGATGAAAGTGAATGCCGAACAAATCGTAAGTCTTGCCCGTCACCGTAATGCTGCCGTTGCTGATCACGGCCTCGATGCTGTGGCCGTTGTCCAGGATGCTGAAAGGCACCATGCGGTAATTGAACTGGATCGGCTCCAGGTCGACCCGGATGCTGTCCTGGATGTCGATGGGGGATTGGCGCTGGCCACTGCCGCACAGTTTGAAACGCGGGTCGAGTTTGTGCCAGTTTTCCGGGGCGCCCTCGCCAGAGTAACTCCAGTGTGCAGTGTGCTGGTGGGTCTCGACCACTGCTTCTGGCTTTTTCGGTTTCGCCGGTGCATGCTTGCGCGCCACCGGAGTGACCACTTTAGCCACCTTGGTCGCCGGCTTCTTTGTCGCCTTGGCCTTTTCCTTGTCGATCAGCGCCTGATTAGCCACTTTGAGCTGGGTCGCCGCCTCATTCGCCCTATCCAGCACGGCTTGAGTTTCAGCCGCTGTTTGTGGGCGGCAGACCTCACGCAGAATTTTATCGTCCAGCGTACCACTGCGCACCGGCAGGCTTTCGCCTTTCAATTCTTCTTCACGCAGTATCTCGGTTTCGCTTTTGCGATAGACGCGCTTGAGATTGGCGGCATTACGTTGCACGCATTCGTAGCGGGTGAGCGATTCCATGATGCGGTAAGTGCCGCCGCTCGTGGTATCGGAAATTTCCTTTTCCACCACCAGCCGCGCCAGCGCCACCACCTTGTTGCCCTCTTCGCGCTTGATACCGGCACGATCAAGTTCGATGCGCTTGCCAGGCTCGGATGAAACCAGCTGCCAGGTTGGCGCCGCCTGGACAAGCCCGGACAACAAAACAAGACCAATGATCGATAAACGCATGACAAGCTTCCTTATGGTTTTTTTACCGTAGACCATTTTATTTCGGAAGCGACAGGAAAATCTTGAGTTTCTTGCAATTTCAGTTTGTTTCCAGTAACTTCCACCGCACTCGTTAGGGGTGCCGACACGTTATCTACGGCTGAGAAACACCCTCCGAACCTGGCCGGGTCATGCCGCCGTAGGGAAACGAACTTCTTGCTTCCTTGCGCGTCCACACCCCATTCCCCATTGCAAGGAAACCCATGAACGCCAACGAATCCTTTATTGCCGCCCAAGCGCAGGTCGACAACGCCTCTGTCCAGCCCTTCGAACAATCGCGCCGAATTGTTGTCGGCGGTTCGCGCCCCGACCTGTGCGTGCCGATGCGCGAAATTGCGCAGGCCGACACGCCTACCCAGTTCGGTGGCGAAAAGAACCCTGCCATCACCGTCTACGATTGTTCCGGCCCCTATGGCGACCCGGAAGCCCGCATCGACATCCGCAAAGGCTTGCCCGCCCTGCGCGCCAACTGGATTGCCGAACGCGGCGACAGCGAGGAGTTGCCCGGTTTTACTTCCGAATATTGCCGCCGCCGCGCCGCCGACCCGGATCTCGCCGTCCTGCGCTTTGAGCTTGGCCGCAAGCCACGCCGCGCCAAGCCCGGTATGAACGTGACGCAAATGCACTATGCGAAGAAGGGCGTTGTCACACCGGAAATGGAATATGTGGCAATTCGCGAAAACCTGCGCCGCAAAGAATTTCTGGCCGAATTGCGCGTCACCGGCCCGCAAGGCGAAAAAATGGCGAATCTGCTGTCGCGCCAGCATCCGGGACAAAACTTTGGCGCCGCCATCCCCGATGAAATCACCCCCGAATTCGTCCGCGCCGAAATCGCCCGTGGCCGCGCCATCATTCCCGCCAACATCAACCATCCGGAAGCCGAACCGATGATCATCGGGCGCAATTTTCTGACCAAGATCAACTGCAATATCGGCAATTCACCTGTGGTCAGCTCGATTCAGGAAGAGGTCGACAAAATGACCTGGTCCATCCGCTGGGGTGGCGACACCGTCATGGACCTTTCCACCGGCAAGAACATTCACGAAACGCGTGAATGGATCGTCCGCAACAGTCCGGTACCGATCGGCACCGTGCCCATCTATCAAGCGCTGGAAAAGGTCGACGGCAAGGCCGAAGAACTGACTTGGGAACTGTTCCGCGACACGCTGATCGAGCAGGCAGAGCAGGGCGTTGATTACTTCACCATCCACGCCGGCGTTCTGCTGCGCTATGTGCCGATGACCGCCAGCCGCATGACCGGCATCGTCTCGCGCGGCGGCGCCATCATGGCCAAGTGGTGCCTGGCGCACCACAAGGAAAGTTTCCTCTATACCCATTTCGAGGAAACCTGCGAAATCCTCAAGGCCTACGATGTCGGCTTCTCGCTCGGTGATGGACTGCGTCCCGGCTCCATCTACGACGCCAACGACGAAGCGCAAATGGCGGAACTCAAGACGCTGGGCGAACTGACCGAAATCGCCTGGAAAAACGACTGCCAGGTCATGATCGAAGGCCCCGGCCACGTGCCGCTGCACATGATTAAGGAGAACATGGACCTGCAGCTTGACTGGTGCAAGGAAGCGCCGTTCTATACGCTCGGCCCGCTCGTCACCGACATTTCGCCGGGCTACGACCACCTGTCAAGCGCCATTGGTGCCGCCATGATCGGCTGGTACGGCACCGCCATGCTGTGCTACGTCACCCCCAAGGAACATCTCGGCCTGCCCGACAAGAACGACGTCAAGGCCGGCATTATCGCCTACAAAATTGCCGCCCACGCCGCCGACCTCGCCAAGGGACACCCCGGCGCCCAGATTCGCGACAACGCCCTATCCAAGGCGCGCTTCGAATTCCGCTGGGAAGACCAATTCAACCTGTCGCTCGACCCCGACACCGCCCGCGCCTACCACGATAAAACCATGCCGGCGCAAGGCGCCAAACTGTCGCACTTTTGTTCCATGTGCGGCCCGCACTTCTGCTCGATGAAAATCACCCAGGACGTGCGCGACTTTGCGGCGCAGCAGGGGGTTTCGGAAACTGAAGCACTTGAAAAAGGGCTGGAAACCAAGGCGGTTGAATTCGTGAAGGCTGGCGCCGAGGTGTATCGGAAAGTTTGAAAAACGGGCACCCGTAGAGCTATTGTTTCAGCGGGCTGCCAGCCCAAAGCTTGACCTGTTTTCAGGTTCGACAGACCGAACTGCTTGGCATGGTGCGAGAAATTCAAGCTAAGGTTTCTTGGGAGAGCAGCCGAGCTTTGCCACGGTGACCGTTCGTGACGGCAAGCCTTCCGACGTTTCGTCACTCTTCAAGTCCCCGAATGAGATGGTGCTTAATGTTTCCGGCGGGACATGGTTTTCGACCAGCCAAGCCTTGACTGTCTCGGCACGCGCCATCGCCAATCTCAAATTTTTGGCACGCTGCCCCGACGCATCAGCTCTACCTCTGATTTCCAAGGCGACGGGCTCCGTAGCCCTTGTCGTCCACGCTTTCCCTCCATATCGATTGTGTTCGACTTGCCGAGCTTCCAGGAGCGTTTCCAGTGCCGGCTTCATACTCTCTGAAAGCGCACTTTCTTTATTTGCGAAGTCGAGGCCGGGGATAACCGCTACGCAGTCCAAATTCCATTGCATGACGATTGCCGCGACTTTACGTTGGAAACCAATGTCGGTTAAGGAGATACGCGTTTCATCACCACTGAAACTAAGGGTGGCGATCAATTCGCGATCATGGTTTGACATATAGGCATTCACATGATTCGGCATATACCCATCAAGGTCATAGTCTTTCTCAACCAACCAGCCGGCATCCCGCAAAGCATCGCTGTATAGCCGTGCTGCAGCTGATGCCGAAATTTTCGCCGGGTCGGAGCGATAGGTGCGCACCCAGCTGGGCGCCGGCCAAGTGTAGGCGGGGCGACCAAGCTTTGGGTCGGCTGGGGTGTACTGCTGCTCGCCGCCGCCAAAACTTAGTCCCTTGTACTCAAGGCCTGGTAGCGGAGGCAGTTCGGAAAAACGATCGGCAACTGCCGGGTGCTGCGAAGCGAGAGTTTCCGGTTTCGGAAGGCTCAGGTTCAATCGCGGCGTTGGCAGTGTCACCATTTTCAGTTTGATTTTGTCATCTGTCTGCAGATGGAAATATTGGCGCGTTTGGTCGGGAAGAATCCGCCGAAATTCTGCGCGCAACTCCTTTACATTTCCGTTGCCCGGGTAGGTGGCCAATTCCTGCCAGCCCGCTGACGCCAGGATCTTCGTTGCAGAGGCCAGCATTGCAAGATTAGCTGCCCGCCCCATTCCAGGTTTATAAGAACCCTTGCTGACAGCAAGGTAACTGCCAGACGCGGCAAGAATTTCCCCTGCAGGTATGGTTCCACGGTGGATGTCACAGTCACTCGGTTGTACCAACGAGAGCAGACTACCAATTTCAGGGATTTCCTGCGCTTCTGGCAAGAATTTTGTGCAATTACCGGTCACATATTCAGGCCGCACAATTGAAGCAGCACGCCGACTGGCGAAGGTATGCAGCGCCATCACCCCGGCAATGATTAACAACAGTGCACTCACATACGCCCGCATGCGTTGCCCGGTCATTGGCTTGAACCCTTAATCTGCCACAAAGTGAAGGTTCCATCCCAATGCAAGGAGAAGAAACGGTTTTCATTCGCCCGATCGAAGCCGTTGGCCAGAATGGCCGAGCCAGTCTTGCCAGTGCCGGCAACTTCGGCGCGTGCCACGACATCCCATAATTTGACACTGCCGTCGAAGGCGCCGGACAGGGCATACCTTGCGCCGGCTGAAATGGCACCTTGCAAAAACCTCTGCTTATGAGGACGGCGAGCATTGTCGCTTGGGATTCGGCTGGGGTGAGGGCGCATCAGCACTTCGTATTGCGCTGTTTCGACGTTAAAAACGCGCAACCCCATCCATCGCGTATCGTGTTCGAGCAACCGAGGCCCCTCGAAAGATTGCAACGGCTTCATCAGTTTGAAATCTTTGCCCGTCTTGGTGTCGAGCAGCACCCAATAACCGAATTCTCCATCAACTTGATAGCCTAGCCAACTTCCGTCGGAAGTGAGCATGAATGACAAAGGAGAATAGATGGTCGCGAAGACGCCGTGATTCATGGATACAAAAGGCACTGGCTGAATGACGCGCTTCTCGCCGTTCTTCATTGAAAGGATGTGGAACTCTACTGGCTGCGGGGGCGGGGCCGACGATTTTTCCCATGACGTCGCAACGTAGTCGCCCGCAACACTCGCAGCCATCAATCTCCAACCAGGATTTTGTTCCACGAGGCGTTGTGCTCCGGTCGCCTTGTCGACAACCAGCAGTGAATCTGCACGTACGACATACCGTTCCGACGATGCGCCACTGATCAGGATGCTGTCGTTGGCCAGAGGGACGTCACGTTCGATGACACTCCCCGTTTTTGCGTCAAGGGTAATGCGTCCGCGCGGCCCCCAGAGCGTAAGTTTTTCTCCGACCAGTTCCAAGCGACTGGGAAAGTCACTCTGCCATGAAAGCAGCGTTTTTTTGAGTTCCGGATCGAGCTGCCATTTGGCAACTTGTGACAATGCTTTGCGTTTCTTTGTGCTGGCAATTTGAGTGACAGGGACCGGGGTGTTAGCAGAGCAACGGTCCGTTGCCTCCGATATTTGACTGGTTTTTTCAGTCGGCAAGGATGGCAGCGAATCAAGGTTCCAGGCAATTATCTGGCCGTCGGTAGACAGCGAGTAAAGACGCTCACCACCGTCGAACGCCAGTTGAATGCTCTGCTTGCTGGTCTGCCAGTTGCGCCCTGCTTGACCTTTACCGAGGGGAATTAATGCGATGCCCGGGGAGTACTCGTAGCTTTCTCCTTTGAGATAAGCTGCCGCTAGCCAACCCTTTTGTGAATAAGCGGTCATCGCGGTCGCCCAGCTATCGGAAGGCGGGAGGGCTTCGGGGTCGGCGATCTCCGGGAAGCAGCCACCTACAGTAATGCTGCGCAGTTTACTGGCGGTGGGTGGAACGACTTTTTTCGGGTAGCCGTGCCCGTCGTCCGACGCCACGAAGAGCTGAGGACTTCCCCAGTTGGAGATGGTAAAGGGAACGTCAAGGGGGTTGGGATTGCCTTTGTAGTCCATATACTTCAAACGCCACGATAGCCGTCCTACCTCGGTCCAGGTTGCGGTTTTCCATGCCGACAATACCCGCGTTCTCGGGTTGATACGTTCATCGTTGTCATACAACGTTTCGAGAACATACAGAAACTGACCATCGGAACTAAATTGAACTCCCAATACCGCCTGGCTGTTGGGGGTGACAACACCATCGATGGTTGTGATCCGATTCCATGTGGTAGTCGGCCAAACTTGTACACTTCCGTCGTAGCCGCCGGTAGCAAGCCTCTTGCCATCCGGGCTGAAGGCCAGAGCCACGACGCGGTCCATGTGCCCTTTCACCCTTGCGACCCGACGGCCGTCCAAACGCCACACACTAACCTCGCCCTGTTCGTGCCCGACAGCGACCAAATTGCCGTCGGGCGAAAAGATGACCGCCGAAGAAGCAGGCGCGTCGATACCCAACTTGCGCGTGATGGTTAGCGTCTTGAGATCGGATAGTTCCACACCGCCGCCACGCAAACTCGCCAGAGTCCGTCGATCCGGATGCAAGGCGAACCCCTGTGGAACCGCACGGCTCATCCCCACCACTTGCGCCGCAGGAGGTCCACTTTGCGGCGAACTCTTAGCTAGCTCACCGGACGGCAGGGCGACCATCCCCGGGCAGTCCTTACAATCCTTGAATACCTCCCCAACCTTGAAACTATTTGCAGTTTGGGTTGTACTCGTGGTTGACGACACGAGCGTGGCAACCGTGGCTTTCGTATTGTGCTGAGTTGGCCTGCTGGATGCGAACGAGTCGGAAAGCATTGAGAACAGTTGAAGCAATCCCCAAAACGTTAATATCGCCATAATTGGAAGGGCTATCGAAGCAATAATCGTTTTGTAAATTGCCGACAGAGCCGCACTGGCAGGGGTGGTGTGCTTGGGAAGATGTGCTGGTTTTGGTGGCGGCACAGGCGCTGAAGCTGGTGTCGCCACTTTGCTAGCCTTTGCCACCGTCGCTTGTTGCTGTGAACCCGCCATCAATTCCTGGGCGCTGACCACCTTTGCCATAAACGCATTACGGGCACAGGCGGCACAATCCTGTCCGGCAAAGTGCTGATGTTCCTTGTCGTTTTGGCAAACAACGAGTTGC
>JAGTRX010000029.1 GCA_018262285.1 Pseudomonadota bacterium
AGATGCTGAAAAAACTCGGCGCTGGCGAAGTCTTTGTTGCCAGTGGCGGGCTACAAGCGGTAGAGCTGGGCAAGCAGCACGATTTCGAACTGGTGTTCATGGATGCCCGCATGCCGGACATGGACGGCCTGGAAGCCACATTAGAATTGCGCCGCTTCGGGTCGACGGCACGCATTATCGGAGTCAGTGCAGACGCCATGGAAGACGACCGCCGAGCGGCCATGGCAGCCGGTATGGACGACTATGTGATCAAGCCGGTGACAATTGCTGCGCTACAGGCGGCCATCGGGCGCTGGCGCGAGAAACTTTGTAGTTAAATCCGATTGGCAATCAACGTCAGCCACGTCATTCCGGCGAAAGCCGGAATCCAGAAAAGTCAACAAACTGGACACCGGCTTTTGCCGGTGTGACGAATTTTTAGGGGTAGAAATTACTGATCGGGTTTTTCCTTGTGCCGAATTTCGGCAATGAGGCCGGCAATCTGCTTGCGGAAATGGATGAGCACCCCGATGACCAAAATCCCGATGACCCAAGGCTGGTAGGTCTTGATCAACTGAATGATTTCGCGGCCGTAGTAGCCGACCAGAAAAACTTGCGTTGGAACACTGATCAAGGCGGCCGTACCGTCAACTGCGATGAATTTGCGAAACGGTACGTGCAACAGACCGCAACTCAGATGGCCAGGGAAACGGATGCCGGGCATGAAGCGAAAGGCACCGGCCGCCCAGGCGCCGTAATTGCTGGTCCATTTGCGCACTTTGAGCATGCGCGCTTCGGTCAGAATTTTGGCAACATAATGGGTTCTGAGCAGGGCGGGGCCAAAAAATCTCCCCAGGCCATAAACGAGCGCATCACTGCTGAATACAGCAATAAAGCAGACCACTGCGGCCGTTCCAACCCGAATGCCCTCGCCAGCGTGCAGAACACCAGGGTAAAGCCCCGGATTTCTGGCCATGTAAGCAATAAAACCTACCGTCAGCAGGGTGACCTCTTCCGGCACGGGCAGGCCGAAACTGCTGGCATACATGGAAATAAAAACAATGCAGTAGACCAGCCAGGGTCGGTTGGCGGCCTCGGTCAGGGCAGCGAGCAGATGGGTCTCAATTTCCTCGCCGTAGAAGGTCAGCACCACGATGGCGGTGACGAGGAGGAGCAGAACCAGGACAATCGGCACGGTGTAGCCGGACTGCCGGGCGACGCCTGAGCGTTTCGTATCCACTATTTATCTTCCGCTGTCAAAACGGCGGTCAGTTTATCAGTTGACTGCGGTTTTGGGGTGGCAAGGAAGGAGAGAGAAGGAAGCCTTCCAGTGGTATCATCGCCCCCGTTTCCATCCGGAGAACTCCCCCATGAAAATCGGCACCCCTCTTTCCCCCACTGCTTTGCGTGTCATGCTGCTCGGTTCCGGCGAACTCGGCAAGGAAGTCATCATTGCCCTGCAACGTCTGGGCGTTGAAGTCATCGCAGTTGACCGCTACGCCAATGCCCCCGGTCATCAGGTGGCGCATCGCGCCCACGTCATCAACATGGCGGATGGCGCCGCCTTGCGCGCCCTCATCGAGCAGGAAAAACCACATCTGGTCGTGCCGGAAATCGAAGCCATCGCCACCGATATGCTGGTGCAGATTGAAGCCGAAGGGCTGGCCGAAGTGATCCCGACCGCGCGCGCCGCCAAGCTGACCATGAACCGCGAAGGCATCCGCCGTCTGGCGGCAGAAGAATTGGGGCTGCCGACTTCGCCCTATTGCTTTGCTGATTCGCTGGCCGAATTGCAAGCCGCCATCGATGGTGGCATTGGTTATCCCTGCATCGTCAAACCGGTGATGTCTTCCTCCGGCAAGGGTCAGTCGATGGTACGCACACCGGAAGACGTAACCAAAGCCTGGGATTACGCGGCGTCAGCCGGCCGGGTCAATCAGGGGCGGGTTATCGTCGAAGGCTTCATCGATTTCGATTACGAAATCACCCTGCTGACGGTGCGCGCCCGCAATGCTGCTGGCGAAGTCGACACCTATTTCTGCGAGCCGGTCGGCCACGTTCAGGTCAATGGCGATTATGTCGAATCCTGGCAACCACAGGCAATGACGCCGAACGCGCTGCAAAAATCGCGCGACATCGCGGTCGCCGTCACCGGCAATCTGGGCGGACGCGGTATTTTCGGCGTCGAATTGTTCATCAAGGGCGATCAGGTCTGGTTCTCGGAAGTCAGCCCACGGCCGCACGATACCGGCCTGGTGACCTTGCGTACGCAGCGCTTCTCCGAGTTCGAGTTGCACGCCCGCGCCATTCTTGGCCTGCCGGTCGATACCACCCTAACCGAGCCGGGCGCTTCGGCGGTGATTTATGGTGGCATGGCGGAGAAAGGCATCGCCTTCGAGGACGTTGAAAAGGCACTGGCCGTACCGCGCACCGACCTGCGCCTCTTCGGCAAGCCGGAATCCTTCGTCAAACGCCGCATGGGCGTGGCAGTAGCCAATGGCAAGGATACCGATGAAGCGCGTCAGCGCGCCAAACAGGCGGCAGCGCTGGTGCGGCCAGTCAAATCCTAGTGGCGCTTAAATCCACGGTCTTCAAGGCGGAAGTGCAGATTGCCGACATGGATCGCCACCATTACGGCAATCATGCACTGACCATCGCCCGTCATCCGTCCGAAACTGACGAGCGCATGATGGTGCGCATTGTGGCTTTTTCGCTCTATGCCGACGAGGCGCTGGCCTTTGGTCGTGGTTTGGGGGAGGAAGATGAGCCAGCCTTGTGCATCAAGGATTTGACTGGTGCCATGCGCTTGTGGATTCATGTTGGCCTGCCGGACGAAAAGCTGATCCGCAAGTCCTGTGGCCGCGCCGTTGACGTGGTCGTCGTCAGTTATGGCGGCTCGGCGGCGGACATCTGGTGGGAAAAGAATCGCAGCAAACTGGAGCGCCTTGGCAACCTGACCGTGCTCAATCTGGCGCTGCCTGATAGCAAGGCACTGGCGGGTATGGTCAAGCGCAGCATGATCCTGCAGGCGACCATCCAGGACGGCGCCGTCCTCTTTTCCGGCGAGGGGCAGGCCATTGACCTGCATCCACAGCGTTTCAAAGCGGCAGCAGGAGTGCATTGATGATCGAATTTGAATTGATTGGCGAATACGTCGAGTTGTGCAATTTGCTCAAACTCACCGGCATTGCCAACAGTGGCGGGCAAGGCAAGGCAATGGTGGCCGACGGCCAGGTGCGCGTCGATGGCCAACTGGAACTGCGCAAGACCGCCAAGATTCGCGCCGGGCAAGTAGTTGAGAGTCAAGGCGTGCAAATCACCGTTGTGGGTGTTTGAACTGTTATGAGCATCCAGTGGTATCCCGGTCACATGACCTCGGCCAAGAAGAAGGCGGCCGAGACGATGGCGAACATCGACGTGGTGGTCGAAGTGCTCGATGCACGCCTGCCGGAAGCCAGCAGCAATCCGATGATCCACGAGTTACGTGCCTTTCGCCAGCGACCTTGCCTCAAATTGCTGAACAAGGCCGATCTGGCTGATCCGGTGGCGACCAAGGCCTGGCTGGAGTTTTTCAATGCGCAGCCGGGCGTCAAGGCAGTGGCGATCAGTTGCAAGAAAGCGAGCGATGTGGCGCGCATTCCCAAACTGGCGCAGGCACTGGCGCCGCACCGCAACGACAACATCAAGCCGCTGCGCCTGATGATCATGGGCATTCCCAATGTCGGCAAATCGACCCTGATCAACGCGCTGGTCAAGCGTCGGGTTGCTGCCGTGGGCGACGAGCCGGCGGTGACCAAAAGCCAGCAGCGCCTTGACCTCAGTCCGCGCCTGAGCATTATCGACACGCCCGGCATGCTCTGGCCAAAAATCGCGCACGAACGCGATGGCCATATGCTGGCGGCCAGCCATGCAGTCGGGGTCAAGGCCTACCATGAAGAAGAAGTCGCCGTTTATCTGGCGGGTTTTCTGCTCACCCATTACCCGGCTCTGCTGACGGCGCGTTACGGTTTTGCCGTCGATGGGCTCGACGCTGTTGGCGCGCTTGAAGCCATTGCCAGCAAGCGCGGTTGTCGGCTCAAGGGGGGCGCGCCGGACATGGAAAAAGCCTATCTCATCCTGCTGGCCGACTACCGCACCGGCGCGCTCGGCTGCATCAGCCTGGAAACGCCGACGCTGCGGGCGGCGATGCTGGCGGAACGGGGTAACAACGCCACTCCGGAAGACCAATAGTCGCTTAAATGGTGCGGCGCAGGAATGGTATTTTCAGCAACATTGCCGCCGTCAATGCCGATAGAACAAAGGCTGAAAGCGTCATTGCCGGAATCCCGAAGAGCGGATGAAACAAAAATCCGGTAATGGCCAGTTTGTCCAGAACGCGCATCCAGAGCGGGTGGATCAGGTAAATTCCAAAACTGAGCGGCGCCAGCAGATTCACTAAAGCCATCGGGATCGGCCGAAGTTCCACTTTCTTGGCGAGAAGCAAAAAAAGGCAAATAGCCATGATGGCGACGAAGGGGTTCAGGTAGTGGTACATCAGGTTCCACGAACGCGACCCAATCATCGGATACAACAAGGCCGTGACAGCGGCGATGAACAGGCCGCAGATTAGGAAAATGAGAGCTAATTTGCGGCCGCGCCAGCCATCGCCCTGATTCAACAGGTAATACCCGGCCACGAAGTAGCCAATATAGGGGATGAACCACGTCAAGAAGGTCGATCGCTGGCCTTCGAGCAGCATATCGATGGCCGCCAGCGTGAGACAGAGCAATACCAGCAGGCCGAGAGCCTTGGGCGTCAGCGCCGAAACCAGGGCGCGCAGAAAAGGCGCAAACAGGTAAAGGCCAATGACCATATACAGATACCAGAGATGAAAATAAGGCGCCCCCGTGACGACCGATTTTGCCGCGACGCCCCAAGTGAAACCGGTTTCCGAATAGGCCCGATAGATCAGGTAAATGACGCTCCAGAAAGCAATCGGGACGAGCAATCTGGCGGCCCGTTTCTGGTAGAAAGGCAGCGGGGAAGAATTGGCCGGGTTTGCAAGCAGCAAAGCACCGCTGATCATGACAAAAACCGGGACGCACCAACGACTGAAGGCATCCGCAACATTTCCCGTCCACCATGCAAAACTGCTGACATCGGGGTTGGTGGTGGCAATGCCGGCCGAAACATGCAGCCAGATAACGGCAAATGCCGAAACAACCCGAAGCAGATCGAGGTTTGTATTGTGGTTTTTCATTTTCGGGAAGTTCTGTGTTGACAGGATTTTGTTGAAGCCAGGCTCGGTTCAGGGAGCTGGATTTTTTTGTTCCGTAATTGCGTGCGCTGACCCAGGGAAATGCTGATTTATTCGTCACCCCGGCGAAAGCCGGGGTCCAGTTCGTTGATTTTCCTGGATTCCGGCTTTCGCCGGAATGACGTATTTTGATTTTAACCAGTGCCTCCCTAATTCAAGAAAAGGTCTCAGTCCGCCTCGCGAACATAGGGTTCGCGCAGATTGACCGGCCTCCCGGTCTTTTTGCGCATGCGGATATTGAGCATCTCGACACACACCGAGAAGGCCATGGCGAAATAGATGTAACCCTTCGGCACATGGTGGCCGAAACCGTCGGCGAGCAGTACGACGCCAACGACCACTAGGAAAGACAAGGCCAGCATTTTGATGGTCGGATGATTCGAAACAAAGTGACCAATCGACTGCGCAAAGATCATCATCAGCCCGACCGAGGCAATTACAGCGGCAATCATGACGGCAACTTCCTTGACCATACCCACGGCCGTGATAATGGAATCAAGGGAAAAGACCAGATCGATGATCATGATCTGAACAATGACACCGGCAAAACTGGAGGCGACCTTGCGCGACTCTTCGCCTTCGGAACCTTCGAGCAGTTGGTGGACTTCGCCCGTACTCTTCCAGATCAGGAACAAGCCGCCGCAAATCAGGATCAGATCACGTCCGGTGAAATCAAAATTCAATACCGACAACAGCGGCTTGGTCAGGCCAACGATCCAGGAGAGGACAAGCAATAGCGTGATGCGCATGAACATCGCCAGGAACAAACCCAGCTTGCGGGCAATCTCCTGCTTATCCTTGGGCAGCTTGTCGATCAGAATCGAGATGAAAATAATGTTATCGATGCCAAGAACCAGCTCCAGCGCGGTCAGGGTAAAGAAGGCAATCCACATTTCGGGTTTGAGCAGGAGTTCGATCATGGCGGTCAATCCATAGAAGAAAAATTGGTTCATTTGTGAACCATCGGCAAGGGAGTTTACCGCGTAAAGAGCTGCCACACGCCAATCAGGTGACAAATGCTGCTAGATTCGACAGAATCCATACCTGACCAATTTCAAGAAAGGAATGGAACTCCTCGCAGTTCCTGATATGGGCAGTAGCTTACTATTGATTGTCATCGCCCTTCTGCTGGTTCTTCTCAACGGTTTCTTCGTTGCTGCCGAATTTGGCCTGGTCAAGTTGCGGCAGACTCGCGTCAAGGCCATCGCCAAGACCTATGGCTGGCGCGGACGCATCCTGCTTAAAGTGCATGAAGATCTCGACGCCTATCTTTCGGCCTGCCAGTTGGGGATTACCCTGGCCTCACTGGGGCTGGGCTGGATTGGTGAGCCTGCCTTCGCAGATTTATTGCGACCACTTTTGAGTTCTGTCGGCGTTGTCAGCGACAAGCTGGTGCATAGCATTGCTTTTGCTGTCGCGTTTTTCATCATCTCCTATCTGCACATTGTCGTTGGCGAGCTTGCTCCCAAGTCGATCGCGATCCGGATGGCAGAAAGGGTTGGCATCTGGACGGCAGCACCGCTCTACGGTTTCTACTGGCTGATGTATCCGGCCATCTGGATTTTGAACCACAGTGCCAACTGGGTGTTGCGCAAGATGCGGCTGGATATGGCGCATGGTCACGAAAGCCACTACTCGGCGGCAGAATTGAAGCTGATCCTGCGCTCGTCGCGGGCAGAATCGAAATTCAGTTCCGATGAATGGCGCATGCTGGCGCAGGCGCTCGATTTCCGTGATCTGGAAGTGGCTGATTTGATGCGCCCGTTCAACGAGGCGGTAACGCTCTCGGAAACCGACAGCATGGATGACAATCTCGACCGCATCGTACAGCATCGCTATAGCCGCTATCCCTATCTGGATGAAAACGGTCATGCGCAAGGGGTGGTTCATCTCAAGGATATTTTCTTCGCCATCCGCAAGGGCGATTTGCCGACGAGCCTTGGCAAACTGGCGCGGCCGGTGCTGACCGTTCATCCCAGCCTTTCCGCCTCGGAGCTTTTTCAGCGTTTTCGCAAGGGCGCACCGCATTTCGCGGTGGTGGCTTTTCAGGACGGCCATCCGCTGGGCTTTATCACGCTGGATAACCTGTTGGGTGCACTAGTGGGTGAGATTCGCGACGAGTTTCGCCAAGTTCAGAATGAATGGACGAAACTGGACGACGGCACGCTGATCGGCAAAGGCAGTTTGCCGATCTTCACCCTTGAGCGCGCTTTGGCCATCGACATCGAAGAATGCGGCGTTGACTCGGTGGGCGGCCTGATCATGCAAAAACTTGGCGATCTGCCCGAGGAGGGGCAGCGCATTGCTTTTGAGCAATTCGACGCCGTGGTCAAGAAAATGCAGGGCCCCAGAATCGTTTTGCTGCGTATTTACCCGAAGGCGGAAGATTAGTTTGCCGAAAGGGTGATCTTGGAAAAGGCTTTCTTGCTTACCGTGAAAGTCAGCCAAGCCATCAATGTCGTCATTGCAAGCATGGCGAAGCAATCTCACACTGGCCCTCGAGATTGCCGCGAGCCTGTTAAGTGACTCCCTCTGGTACCACTTCGCCAAAATCCGCCGAAAATTCTATGCCCCAGCCCGGCAAAGGCCGGTAACCAAAAGGTGAACCCAGGCATACACTGGATACCGGCCTACGTTGGCATGACGGCAGTTTCAGACTTCGTCGATCCGGATCAACAAGAGAATCTGATCAAGCGTTCTGCTCCGCCTCCACCCGATAACCTACCCCATGCACTGTAGAGATAATTCTCGGGGTTTTAGCATCGATTTCGATCAGTTTGCGCAGCTTGGAAATATGCTGATCGAGCGTTCGGCTGTTGGGCAGGTAATCATGCCCCCAGCAACTATTGAAGAGCTGGTCGCGCGTCACCACCTTGCCGCGTTGCTGGTGCAAAAGTTGCAGAATTTTCACGTCGCGCAGGCTGAGTTCAATGGATTGCCCACCCCTGCGGGCGCGCAACTCGTCCGGGTAAACCGTCAGATCGCCGAATTCGAGAATTTCGCCCTGTCCACCATCTGCCCTACCACCTGCTGCACCACGCTCCAGACAGCGCCTGGCCACCGCACGAATCCGTGCGATCACCTCGCGCTTGCCGAAGGGTTTCATGATGTAGTCGTCGGCACCGAGTTCGAGGCCCAGTACGCGGTCGATTTCTTCCGACTTGGCACTGATGAAAATGACCGGGATATCGTTATCGCGCTTGCGGATTTCGCGGCAGACGGAGTAACCGTCGCGCTTGGGCATCATGATATCGAGCAGAATCAGTTGCGGTTCGTGGCTTTGATACATCTTCAGCGCTTCTTCGCCATCACGCGCCAGAAAGGGCGTGTAGCCCTCGGCTTCGACAATGTCGCACAAGCCTTCGCCAATGAAACGGTCATCTTCGGCAATCAGGATTTTCATTTTCCATCCTCCACCAACGGCGTTGCCAAGTTGAGTTCGAAACAGGCACCGCTGTCGCACGGCACCAGATTCAGATCGCCGCCATGCAGCCGTGCCAGTTTGCGGGCGATATCGAGACCAATGCCGGTACCGGCCACGCCGTCAGAAAGTTTTGAGCTGACCCGATAAAAAGGCTGGAACACCCGCGCCTGTTCGCGTTCCGGAATTCCCGGCCCGAAATCGCGCACGGTAATCAGCGTGGAATCACCGCCTGCTGCTGGACCGCGCGTAGCCACTTCCAGAAGGCCGCCCGAAGCACCGTATTTTTCGACATTGCTGAACAGATTGTTGAGGATTTGCTCCAGCGCCTCGGCATCGAGCAGCACTTGTGCCGGTGCCTGCGCGTCGAGGCGAATCTTCACGCCCTTGGCTGAGAGCGCTGGTTCAAAGGCTTCGATACAACGCGCCACCACTTCGTCACAACAACCCGGCATCGGTTGCACAACCAACTTTTCCCTCTGATCACGGGCAAAATTGAGCACATTGGCGATCAAGCGCGACAAGCGCTGGCTTTCGGCGATGATCACGCTTAGGTAACGGCGCGGTTTCTCATCCGCCTCCACCAGCTGATCTTCCAGCAATTCGGCGTACAGGCGGATATTGGTCAGCGGTGTTTTGAGTTCATGCGACACCTGATTGACGAAATTCACCCGTTGTGCCGCTTCCCGCATCTGACGCTCCTGTTCGCGATAGAGGTAGAGTGCCAGACCAATCAAGGCAATCGCCAACACCAGCGCACCGGCCAGCATCTGGAAGCGGCTCGCCGCCGAAGACCCACTCAGCCCGTCGCTGTAATACTCCAGTTTCCAACTGGCCAGCGGGTGGCTCATCGGCAGCATGCTCAGGCTTTTGGCCTTTTCCGGCGGTTCAAACCCGCCCCACTGGTAAACCGTGGCTCCGTTACCGTCGATCATGCGGATGCGCGCCCGCGCCAAGACATCATCCTTGCCGCCGCTGGCCGGCAGAACACCAATCAGATCAGCCTTCAGCCGAGCCGGATCAAGCTCAAAACCCCAGATGCGGTTAGCGGCATCACGTTGCCAGAAAATATGGTGCAGCTCGGCATTCCAGTACCAGGAATACCAGCCCTGCGCTGCCGGTTCGGCATCGCCCTTGGCATCGGCAGTTGTGCGCCCGGACTGGGTCAGCAAGTGACGGTTTTCCCAAATCGCCGCCGTGCGCTGCAGGAACAGGCGCTCGCCGGCGCTGACTTCCGCTGCTGTCGGGGGGAAGATCCGCTTGCCTTGGGCATCCATGACCAACACCTGCCGAACCTGCGGCGCAGTGCGCAACCAGGCGCGCAAGACCGCCGCATCGACCTGTTTTGGCACGGCAGCCTGCAAGTTTTTCTGTACTTCCTGAAAATGCGACTGGATGCGTTCATCAACCCGCCGCAACTGTTCCTGCACCAAGGCGCCAACCTGATGCGACACCATTTTCTGCTCGTTTTCCGCCATGCGCATGCCGATCCAGCCCAGCAAACCCAACGGCAGCAAGACCAGCACCAGCAACGCCACGACGATTTTTTTGTGCACGGCAACCCCAATAAAACCCCATCGCAAAGAAACAGCGATGGGGTGAAACCTTACCCAAACCTGATCAAATCGTCACCCCGGCAAAAGCCGGGGTCCAGGTTTTTGATTTTCCTGGATTCCGGCTTTTGCCGGAATGACGTTAAATCAATACTTCTGTTGCGTGTCCTTACGATACTGCTGTTCCTTCATGCTCTTGCGCTTGGCATTCCAGTCACCACTGCCGATACTAGCTGCATTCTGACGGGTTTCTTCTTCGAGCTTCTTCAATTCCGGGGCATCGAGCTTCACGGCTTGATCCTGCACATACGCCGCATTTTCATTCAGTACTTTCTTGGCCTCGTCGGTTTTGCCTTCATCGCGTAGCTTAAGGGCTTGTTTGCTCATGACGTTTGAGACCTGTTCGACAGCAGACTTCATCACCTTCTTGTCCATCGCCACTGCCACTTTCTCGGCGGAATCGGTATAGCTCAATTCCACCTTACGCTTGGCAGCATCCTTGTTGCGACTCGCCATGTTCAGGTAGGAAACGTCCACATCGGCCACGGCCATCTTGTCGCCGCTTTTGCCGGCCGGCACTTCCACTTCCAGCATGACGAATTTTTCCTGTTCGCTGCCGAGTTGATTCATGCGCACCCGCACGTTCTGCCCGACGATCTCACCTTCGCGCCCCAACATGCGTAGCGGCCGGATGCCCTTCGCCAGATGAATGACCAAATCAACATCCTGCGCGACGATGGCACTGGCGTCGCCGAATTCCAGCTTGAAAATGCGCGCCAGATCCTGTGCATTGGCGACAAAAGCGTGGTTGCCATCACTGAAACCGGCCAGTTGCGTCATCAGGTCTTCGTTATAGCCCAGACCCAAACCAATGGTGGTCACGCTGATACCCTCGCGCCCCAGCGAAGCGCCCAACTCACCCAGTTCGTAAGGCGAACTCGGGCCGACGTTGGCTTTACCATCGGAAAGCAGAATGACGCGGTTCACAGTGTTGCGGCTCAAGTGCTTGCGCACCTCTTGCGCCCCCTTGCTGACACCGGCGAAGAGTGCCGTGGTGCCGGTACTGCGAATGCTGCGAATGGCCTCAATAATCGCATCCTTGTTGGCCGCCCTGGCGGCCGGACTGACGACTTCAACCGTCGTATCGTAAGCCACCACCGAAACAATGTCGTCCTTGTTGAGCGATTCCACCGCCAAAACTGCGGCATTCCTGGCCTGCTCAATGCGCTCGCCGGACATCGAACCGGAACGGTCGATAACGATGGCGACATTCAAAGGCGAACGCTGTGCTGTCGACGGCATGGCAAAGCCAGTCAGCGAAACTTTCAGAAAGGTTTTTTGCGTTGCACCAGCCTGAATTACCGGCGCTGCCAGTGCGGCCACAACATTGACCTCCCTGGCCTGGACGGAAAAACTGAACGCCAGCGACATCGCCGCGCCCAGCAGAACCGAAATGATCTTGTTCATGATGTTCCTCCGTGGGTTTAAGACGGTTCCAGTGTGGAGGCAAAGCATATTCCACTGGTCAGAATGAATGGAGAAATTTGTAAAAGTTTTGTCAGCGCCGATCACATTTCCCACAATGTCGTCCCAGGGCAAGTGCCATTGCCTATACTGCCTGATGACAGCCTCAGTACTTTCGAGGCTGTCATCACCAACCAAGGAGGCACACCATGGAAAATATCAGACTATCCGATCTCGTTAAACAGCAGCCTCTGGTAACTGCCTTTCTCAACGACAAGCATATCGATTACTGCTGCGGCGGCGACCGCATGCTTTTTGACGCCATGGCCGAACTTGAAGTTGGCAGGGAAACTTTTCTAGACGAGTTGGAACAATTCCTAAAAAATTCGGCCGGACAGATGAAGGCGACAATTCCCGAGGAACTCTACGATTATTCGATTGCTCAGTTGATCGACCATCTGGAGGCCACTCACCACAGGGATGAGCGGATGCTGCTCGAAGAAGTCGACGCCAAGGTTAACAAGATTCTGTTGGCGCATTATGCCCACCATAAAGATGAGCTTCTTGAGGTGCATGCCCTGTTCTCGGATTTGAAAAAAGAACTATTGGAGCACTTTGCACGGGAAGAGCGCGAGGTCTTTCCGCTGATGAAGCAGCCTGCCAGCAAAGAATCCCTCGACAAGGTTGAAACGCTTGAAGCAGAACACCTGGGAGCTGGCGCGATCATCAAGCAGTTGCAGGCGGCCACCCATGATTTCACCGCCCCTGCGGACGGATGCCCGACCTACATCGCCGCCTATGACTTGCTGCGAAAATTGACTGAAGACATCTTCATTCACATCTTCAAGGAGAACGCCATCCTGTTTCCCAAGTTTGAAAAAGAGGCAAACTGATTTTTCAAGGTTGAAGGAGGGATTTGTGAAAATGTATCGATGCACTGTTTGCGGCCATATCTACGATGAAGCAATCGGCGATCCCGAGCATGGTGTGATGCCGGGCACCCGCTGGCAAGATGTTCCGGAGAACTGGGTTTGTCCCGAGTGCGGCGCATCGAAAAAAGAGTTCAAATGCGTGACCATGGATGGAGCCACCCAATCCCGCCAAGATGCTCAAACTCTCGATACAACGCATGATTCCAACCGGAACAAAGAAACCGGCAATACCGGCTATTGGCCGCCAGACCTATGCAACGCCATTCTGGAACAAGGCGCGGATGCCATCATTTTTGCGGATCGCAATGGAAGGATTCAACTCTGGAATCTGGCGGCCGAGCGCATGTTTGGCTTCAGGAAGGAAGAAGTGCTGGGCCACAGCCTCGACATCATCATCCCTGAACGCCTGCGAGCCGCTCATTGGGCGGGCTTTCGTCTGGCCATGACCTCGGGCAAAACCAAGCATGCCGGACAGCCAACCCGGACCAAAGCACTGCATCAGTCAGGCGAGGCCATCTACGTCGAAATGAGCTTTGCGGTCATCAACGATCCACAACAGGGTGCAGTAGGCTCGGTGGCCATTGCACGCAAAACACAAGACGCCTAATGGCGCCGCCGACGTGTTCTTTCGTAGGCCTGCAAATGCGTCCAGGCGAACTCCAAGCGTGGGGTGGCGATGCCGGCCGTTTGGCCGCGCCTGAACATGTCGCCCAGGATGTGATCGCCTTCGGTAGGGCCGCCGCGTTCGATGTCACGCAGCATCGAGGCGGAGAGTTTTGAAGTACGGTCGATGAGGCCGTTCAGGTAGCTATCCAGTTTTTCAGTGGCAGGCGCTTGTCCGCAGGCATTGGCAACCTGGGCGCATTCTTCCAGCAGACCGACGATAAAGGCTTCGCCGGTTTTTGTTGCCAGGATTTCGCCGACATTGGCGCGCATTGAGCAGGTGGCGCCGGCCAGCGTGGTGATGTAGACAAACTTGTTCCACATTTCCTGCTCGATATTGTCGGCGAGCGAAAATTCGACCGGCGTTTTTTTGAGCAGTTCGTTGAGCGGCGCCAGCCAGCGGGAAGGCTTTTCAGTGCGCGAACCGATCATCAGGCGGTGAACCTTGCTCAGATGTTGAATTTCACCTGAGGGTTCCAGATTGAGCGAGACAAAGGCCAGGCCGCCAAGGACGCGCTCCTTGCCAAATGCAGTGTCGAGGATATCGAGATGGCGGACACCGTTCAGGAAAGGAATGATGACCGTTTCCGGGCCGACGGCGGGTTCGATAGCGGCGAGTGCCGAGTCAAGGTCGTAGGCTTTGCAGGAGAGAAAGATGGCGTCGTATTGTCCATGCAGGTTGTCGCTGGAGGTGACGATACGCGGCGCGAATTGATAGTCGCCCATGGGGCTGGAGATTTTGAGGCCGTGCTGCCGCAATTGTTCGGCGCGGGCCGGCCGCACCAGAAAAGTGACTTCGCTGCCCGCTTGTTGAATGCGGGCTCCGTAATAACCGCCAATGCCGCCGGCGCCGAGAATCAGGATGCGCATGATGTGCTTTCTTGATGATCGATCCAGCCGGAAGTTTAGCGCAAGCACGGCGAACCGAAACGATTCTATCTGCGCAGCGAAATCTCGCCGGAAAGAAAACGGCGAATGCCTTGTGGCGTTTCCAGTAGCAAGGCGCCATCCTGGTCGGCGCCCAGGCAGATGCCGCCGAGTTCGGCGCTGCCATCAGCCAGCACGCGCACCTGTTGACCTTGCCAGGCATGATATTGCTGCCAGCGGGTTTGCAGGGCAGCGAAGCCACAGGCGTTGAACTGATCGAGAACTCCGGCCAGTGCAATCAGGATTTTGGCCAAAATGAAATGGCGGTCGGGAAGGTCGCGCACAATGGCATCAAGGCCGCAGGCCGGTTGCGGCAAATCGCCAGCCGGGCTGTGCAGATTGAGGCCGATGCCGATGATGGCCAGAGCGCCGCGCGCATCGCCGGCCAGTTCGACCAGAATGCCGGCCAGTTTGGCGTCCTGATAGAGCACGTCATTCGGCCATTTGACGCTGACGCTCTGAGCGCCCGCAGTTTGCAACGCTTCGACGACAGCGATGCCAACCGCAAGCGAGAGGCCGGAGAGATCCGAGAGCGGCCGGTTGAAACGCCAAAGCAAGGAAAAGAGCAAACCCGATTCCGGCGTCGACACCCAGTTTCGACCGCGCCGACCACGTCCGGCGCTTTGCCGGTCAGCGACCAGCACCGTGCCGGATGGTGCGCCTTCGGTGGCACGGCGCATGAGGACGCTGTTGGTGGAATCGCATTCATCGACGCTATCGACATCGAAGCGGCCACGCACCGGATCGAGCAAATCGTTGAGGGCGACCGGGTCAATCAGTGGCACGATCGCTCCTCAACAGCCTGTTAGCCCAGCTCGATCAGCAAATCCTTGGCGTCGACACGGTTGCCCGGTTCGACCAACACCTTCAGCACCGTGGCGTCGCGGTCGGCGGCGATGACTGTTTCCATCTTCATCGCTTCAAGCGACAGCAGTGGGCTGCCCTTGCTGACCTTCTGGCCGACGGTGACCGAAACGGTAACGACGGCGCCCGGCATTGGCGCAGCGACATGGTTCGGATTGCCCGGATCAGCCTTCGGATGCTTCTTGCGGTTCGACTCCAGACCTGCCTTGTCGATGATGACCTGGCGCGGCTGGCCGTTCAACTGGAAGAACATCTTGGTGTAGCCTTCCTTGTCGTGGTCGGCGCGACCGTTGAGGTCGATAACCAGGGACTTGCCGGTTTCAAGTTCGATCGACAATTCGGTGTTTTCCGGCATGCCATAGAAGAACAGCGGCGTCGGCAGGATGGAGACGTCGCCATAGTGGCTCAGGTGCGCGGCGTATTCAGTGAACACCTTCGGATACATCAGGTAGGAGGCCAAATCGGTATCGCTGATCTGACGGCCGGTGGCCTTCTCGGCCTTGGCGCGCTCGGCTTCAAGATCGGCAGGCGGCATGTGGGCGCCGGCGCGGCCGTCGATTGGCTTCTTGCCCTTCAGCACCTTTTCTTGCAGCGCCTTCGGGAAGCCGTCGGCGGGATAGCCCATTTCGCCACGGAACATCGAAACCACCGATTCCGGGAAAGCAATTTCCTTGTCCGGATTGGCAACGTCAGCCGGCTTCAGATCGTTGGAGACCATCATCAGCGCCATGTCGCCGACAACCTTGGACGACGGCGTCACTTTGACGATGTCGCCGAAGAGCAGATTGACTTCGGCATAGGCCTGGGCAACTTCCAGCCAGCGGTGCTCGAGGCCGAGCGAACGGGCCTGTTCGCGCAGGTTGGTGTATTGGCCACCCGGCATTTCGTGGCGATAGACGTCTGAGGTGCCGGAGCGGATTTCCGGCTCGAAGGGCACGTAGTACTGGCGCACGCCTTCCCAGTAACGGGAGACGGCGGTCAGACGGTCGTAGGTGAAGCCAGGATCGCGGTCGGTGCCTTCCAGCATGGCGACGATGGCGCCGAGACTGGGCTGCGAGGTCAGGCCGCTCATTGAATCGAGCGCGCCATCGACCGCATCAGCGCCGGCATGAACGGCGGCCAGCACGCTGGCGACAGCGCCGCCGCTGGTGTCGTGCATGTGGAAATGGATGGGCAGGCTGACTTCCTGCTTCAGCGCAGACACCAGCGCGCTGATGGCACGCGGACGGGCAAGGCCGGCCATGTCCTTGATGCCGATGACGTGGGCGCCAGCCTTTTCCAGTTGCTTGGCCATGTCCACGTAGTACTTCAGGTTGTACTTGGGGCGCTTGGCATCGAAAATGTCGCTGGTGTAGCAGATCGCCGCTTCGCACAGCGCCCCGCTTTCAATGACGGCATCCATTGAGACACGCATGTTCTCGACCCAGTTGAGTGAGTCGAAGATGCGGAAGATGTCGATGCCGTGTTCCGTGGCCTGCTGGACAAAGAAGCGCACGACGTTGTCGGGGTAGTTGGTGTAGCCAACAGCGTTGGAAGCACGCAGCAGCATCTGTAGCATGATGTTGGGTGTAGCGGCGCGCAGCTTGTCGAGGCGATCCCACGGGTCTTCCTTCAAAAAGCGCAAGGCGACATCAAAGGTGGCACCACCCCAGCATTCAAGCGAGAATAACTCGGGCAGCAGGCGGGCGTAATGCGGTGCAATGGCGGTCATGTCGGCCGTGCGCATGCGGGTGGCAAAGAGCGACTGGTGGGCGTCGCGCATCGTGGTATCGGTCAGCAGGATGCGCTTTTCGTTCTTCATCCACTCGGCGAATTTCTTGGGGCCGAGTTCCTTGAAAATATCGCGGCAGCCGCGCGGCGGTGGCGCGGACAGATCGGTGCGCTTCGGCAGTTCGGCGTAATCGACCGGCAGCTTGGGCAGCGTACGGCCTTTGACTTCCGGATTGCCATTAACCACCACTTCGCCGATAAAGCGCAGCAGTCGCGTGGCGCGGTCGCGCTTGGGCTTGAAGTTGAACAGTTCCGGCGTGTCGTCAATAAAGCGGGTGGTACATTTCCCGGTGCGAAAGAGCGGGTGGGCAACCACGTTTTCAAGAAAAGCCAGGTTGGTCGACAGGCCACGGATGCGGAATTCGCGCAGCGCCCGATCCATACGGGTGGCAGACTCTTCGGCGTTTTGTCCCCAGGCCGTCACCTTGACCAGCAAGGAATCGAAATAGGGCGTGATGACAGCGCCGTTGTAGGCCGTGCCGCCGTCGAGACGGATGCCAAAACCGGCCGGACTGCGATAGCCGGTAATGCGGCCATAATCGGGATTGAAATTGTTTTCCGGATCTTCAGCCGTCACCCGGCATTGCAAGGCGTGACCGTTGATACGCAAATTTTCCTGCGGTGGAATGCCACTTTCCGGATCGCCAATGCTGCCACCCATGGCAACACGAATCTGCGCCTTGACCAGATCGACGCCGGTAACCTGTTCGGTGACAGTATGCTCAACCTGGATGCGAGGATTGACCTCGATGAAATAAAACTCGTCTGTGTCGGCATCCATCAGAAATTCGACCGTGCCGGCGTGGGTGTAATTGACGGCGCGACAAAGTTTCAGCGCCGCATCGCACAGCGCGGCGCGACGTTGTTCGCTCAGATAAGGCGCTGGCGCCTGCTCGACGACCTTCTGGTTACGGCGTTGCACCGTGCAATCGCGCTCAAAAAGGTGGATGAGATTGCCATGTTTGTCGCCCAGCACCTGGACTTCGACGTGGCGGGCGCGGCGCACCAGTTTTTCCAGGTAGACCTCGTCGTTGCCGAAGGCAGCCAGTGCTTCGCGGCGAGCGACTTCCAGCGCGCCCTTGAGATCAGCTTCCGATTCGATAACACGCATGCCGCGACCACCGCCGCCCCAGCTCGCCTTAAGCATCAGGGGATAGCCAACTTTGGCGGCCATGGCTGCTGCAGCGGGATAATCCGGAGGTAAAGCTTCGGTGGCAGGCACCACCGGCACACCAGCGGCAATGGCCGCCTTGCGTGCGGCCACTTTGTTACCAAGCGTTCGCATCACTTCAGGCGACGGCCCGATAAAGACAATGTCGGCTTGCGCGCAGGCCTCGGCAAAATCCGGATTCTCGGAGAGGAAGCCATAACCGGGATGGATGGCGTCCACATTGGCTTCCTTGGCGATGCGAATGATGTCCTGAATATCGAGATAGGCCTGAATCGGTTTTTTGCCTTCACCGACCAGATAAGCTTCGTCCGGTTTAAAGCGGTGCAAACTCAAGCGATCTTCCTGAGCGTAAATTCCGACCGTGCGCATGCCTAGTTCGCTGGCGGCGCGCATTACGCGGATGGCGATTTCACTGCGGTTGGCGACAAGTAGCTTACGAAACTTCATGACCATTCCTTTTTCAGACATTTCTCGATTCGGTAACGCAAAAATTTAACAGCAAAACCCATCAATCCTATCATTTTTACGGGCAAGTTTTGGACGAATTTTTCTGCAGAAAATTCCGTATTGCAGCAAAATTTCAGCAAAGCTGCGACACTGTCGGTCTGGTGGCGAATTGGCCTTTCGGCCAAATGCAACAAATTAATCGGCACCAGCACCGAAAGATTTGAGAAAATGCAGTCTTGTACTTGCATCCCTGCCCTTGCAACCGCTTCCGGCTGCAACCGTGCAAACAACCTGGAAAGCACCGCCGAAATGCCTCCCCAAATTTCTGAAATTTCCCCAGTCGAAGCCATCGTTGCCGACCTCAAAGCTGGCCGCATGGTCATTCTGGTGGACGAAGAAGACCGCGAAAACGAAGGCGATCTGGTCATGGCCGCCGAGCATGTGACGCCAGAAGCCATCAATTTCATGGCCAAGCATGCGCGTGGCCTCATTTGTCTGACACTGACCGAAGCACGCTGCAAGCAGCTCGGTATCTCGCTGATGGCACGCGACAACAAGAGCGCCTTCAACACGGCGTTCACCACCTCGATCGAAGCGGCCGAAGGCGTCACCACCGGCATTTCTGCTGCCGACCGGGCGCGCACCGTGCAAGTGGCCGTAAAAAGTGAAGCCAAGCCGGAAGACATCGTCCAGCCCGGTCACATTTTCCCGATCATGGCGCGTCCCGGCGGGGTGCTGGTGCGTGCCGGCCATACCGAAGCCGGCTGTGATCTGGCGGCGCTGGCCGGACTGGAACCGGCTGCGGTCATCTGCGAAATCATGAACGACGATGGCAGCATGGCGCGCCTGCCGCAGCTCATTGAATTCGGCCACACCCATGGTCTCAAGATCGGTGCCATCTCTGATCTCATCCATTACCGTGCCTCTTCCGAAACGCTGGTTGAGCGCGTTTTCAGCAAGCCGGTGCAGGCGGCGCACGGGCAATTCGACCTGCACGCTTATGTCGACCGCGTTTCCGGCGCTACCCATCTGGCGCTGAGCTACGGCAAAATCGCGCCGGGAGAAGAAACTCTGGTGCGGGTGCACGAACCTTTATCTGTCCTCGATTTTCTTGACCCGACCGGCCGCCGCCCCACGTTCACCATCGACCAGGCCATGGCGGCACTTGCCAAATTCGGCCATGGTGTCATTGTTCTCCTGCACCATACCGAAGACGGCAAGGCCTTGCTTAACCGCTTGACCGGCGAAAACCAGCCTGCCAGCCCGAAATGGGATCCCCGCACCTACGGTATCGGCGCCCAGATTTTGCGCGATCAGGGGGTTACCCGCTTCCGTTCGCTTTCCAGCCCGCAAAAAATGCCTTCGGTGCACGGCTTCGACCTTGAAGTCACCGGTTTTGTCGCTTCTCTTTCGGATATTTCCTGATGCCGCACTTCGACCAAATTCACGAATACCCTGCCAATCTCGACGCCAGCAGCCACAAGGTCGGCATGGTCATGGCGCGCTTCAACCCCGATATCGGCGAAGGCCTGCTGTCGGCCTGCGTGGCCGAATTGAAGCGGCTTGGCGTAGCCGAACAGGACATGACCATCGCGACGGTTCCCGGCGCGCTGGAAATCCCGCTTGTTCTGCAAACCATGGCGCAAAGCGGCAGGTTTACGGCGCTGGTGGCACTGGGTGCGGTAATTCGGGGCGAGACCTACCATTTCGAGGTGGTTTCCAACGACGCCTGTCGCGGTCTCATGGAGGTGCAACTGGAGACGGGCATCCCTGTCGCCAATGGTATCCTCACCACCGAAAACGACGATCAGGCGCTAGAGCGCATGCGGCAAAAAGGCGCCGAATGCGCCCAGGCTGCGATCGAGATGGCCAATTTACAAAAGGCACTGAAAAAGAATGACTGAAACTGCAAAAGCCCCGAAACCGCCGACCAAATCGCCGCGCCGCCGCGCCCGTGAATTTGCCCTGCAAGGCCTTTACCAATGGCGGCTGAACAGCAACGACATGGCCGCCATCGAAGCCCATCTGCATGAAATGGAAGGCTATGCCAAGTCTGATCGCGATTTTTGCATCGCCTTGGTGCGCGGCGTCATTGGTGCCAGCGAGGAACTGGTCGCCCTGATTACGCCGCATCTCGACCGTAGCTTTGCTGAACTTTCACCCATCGAAGCCTGCATCCTGCTCATTGGAACTTTCGAACTGTCCCGCTATCCGGAAACGCCTTATCGCGTCATCATCAATGAAGCGATCGAACTGGCCAAATCCTTTGGTGGCAGTGACGGCCACAAATATGTGAACGGCGTTCTCGACAAGCTGGCGCTCAGTGAAAGGGTGCTTGAGGTCGAAGCACAACGCAGGAGTCGGGGAAAGTCCTGATTTTGCGATGAGCGGACATTCGTTTTTCAATGGCCGGCTCGGGCTCTATATTGGTGACATTACCGAACAGGCTGTTGACGCCATCGTCAATGCCGCCAATTCCTCGCTTCTGGGTGGCGGCGGGGTTGATGGCGCCATCCATCGGCGGGGTGGCGAAACGCTGACTGCCGCCTGCCGTCAATTACGCGCCACCAGCCATCCAGACGGCTTGCCTGCTGGCCAGGTTGTCATTACGACAGGCGGCAATTTGCCGGCAAAATGGGTCATCCATACGGTTGGCCCGATTTATGGTCAACATGGCGGCCACGAAGCCCAATTGCTGGTGGATTGTTACCGCAACGCCTTGTTGCTGGCACGCGAGAAGGGTCTCAAAACCATCGCCTTTCCGGCCATTTCCACCGGCGTTTATGGCTATCCGCCCGCAGCAGCGGCGCAGGTCGTTGGCTCAACACTGCGCGCTTTTCTGGCCGAAGATACACAAATCGAGGAAATTCGCCTGGTATTTTTCAAGGCGCACGATTTGCAGGAATTTCTTGCCCATTGGCAGTAGCAGAGGGCAAACCCCTGTTATCGTCCGTTGCCTGTTTTTCTCCAAGCGCCTGACAGCGCCGGCGCAGAGAATCAAACGTGCTGTCGTGGCTCTTGCTGCTGGCGCCCTGAGCCTGGCATTTCCATTGCACCTCCTCGTTCTCGATCTGAGCCTTCAAGGTAAATTGCACTTCGCTCCAATATTTCGGTTTTTTGAAGCGCACTTCAACTGCACTGGCGTTCACGGCGAGCTGTAAATTGGGATATTGGCTTGCCGCATCATTGGGCAGACTGGTGAGAAAAGTTTGTATTTCATCCGCCGAGGATGCGTTTGCCATGGCATTGGCAAGCAAATTGTTAAACTCGGCGCGGGTGGCAGCGCCTTCGCCGCGCGTCTTGAAATCCTGGAAACTCGGAATGGCGATGGCAGCCAGAATGCCGAAAACCGCACAAAAGAAAAAGGGAACGCCCAAAGCGCTGATCCAGACACCGGTAGTATTAGGCGGCGGTGGCAGCCCGTAGTTGTTGGCCGTATCCTGACCACGGGCAAAAAGCAGATAAAGACCAAAGATCAGGTTGACAATGGGAATCAACATGAGCAGCCATAACCAGCCGTTCTGGTTCAGATCGTGCAACCGGCGAACGCCATACTGCGCCTGCACAACAAGCACAACGACCATGACAGCGACGTAAACCAAAACGAACAGAATCTCGGCCAGATCATTACCACCCCTATTGGCAAACATTGGAATCAGGATGGCGGCCAGAATGCCAACGACCATTGCCAGCCCGAAATAGGTGATAACTGCCGACACAAAGCTGTAGGACAGATAGCGCAGCCGCCCCAGGCGTCCTTCGAAACCGAAAACGCGGATATCACCATAAGACTGCGCCACATCATCAACCTCGGCACGCGGCGTCTGGAACGGATTGTCGTTCATGCTGGTTTCTCCCTGAGGCGATTTTGTGGTCAAATTTGTGTGACTTTGAAACAGCTTTACAGTCAGGTCAAGGCTCGGTTTATAATCCTGACCGCTACCGAGGAGCGCTGCAAGATGGAAGTCCTCAAAAACTGCCTCCCAGGCTCGGTCAGCTTCAATGTTGCAACGGCGCTTACCTAACCCATGCCGGGCATGGAGGATGGTGAGCATTGCCGCTTCGCCGCTTCCCCCGGCCACACGCTAAGGAGTTTTTATGAACGCTGTGGCTGAAAAAGACTA
>JAGTRX010000111.1 GCA_018262285.1 Pseudomonadota bacterium
AATTCTCCGTAAGCGGTCGATCAGAACAGCGCCGCCTGGCCGCTGGCCGGCGGCTGGCTGAAAACGGCCGGCAGGCGGCTTGGGGCTCTGATGCGCAGTTGTTTATTGACGTTCATCCGGCCGAATACTACTTCGATATCTTCCGGCTGCACGCCGAAATGCGGCGCCAGGAAACGCAGCATGTGGTCTGTAGCCCGCCCGCGCACCGGCCGGGCGGTCACGCTAACCCGAAGTTGTTGGCCGAGCGGCGTACCGATTTCGTCGCGCTCGGCATTTGGCCGACCCAGGATGTTGACCACCAGGACGTCGCCATCCCAGACGAAGAAGGAATCGCCGGTCAGCTTTGCACGTTTCATCCGGTTTTCCCGAAATGAGGCAGATTTCGCCAAATGGACATCAGACAGCGGAGGCGTTGCCGGTTGCCATGGACGAAGGAGAAAACCCGGGGTAGCGAACGGTGGTTGAGCGGCAAGCAGGCCTTGGCCAGCGCGATGGATTCAGGCATGGCGCTCCCGGTTTCACTTGCTGTCGAGCAATTGAATCTCGAAATTCAACACGCTATTCGGCGGAATCACCCCGAGGTTGCGCGAGCCATAGGCAGTTTCAGCCGGACAAGTCAGCTTGGCCACGCCACCGACCTTCATCTTCTGCACGCCTTGCGTCCAGCAGGGAATGACCTGATGCAAACCAAAGCTGGCCGGCTGATTGCGCTTGAACGAGCTGTCGAATTCCGTACCGTTGAGCAACGTGCCACGATAATGCACCGTCACCGTGCTGGTCGCCCCCGGTGTGGCTCCCTTGCCCAGCGTGACATGCTCTATCACGACACCGGAAGGCAGCGTTTCAACATTCGTTGCAGCCGGGGCAGCGGACGCTACGGCCAGCATACCTAGGGCAACAAGCTTCGAGATGAATTGCATTGGTAGTTCCTTGCTCAAGGTGAATGAAATGCGGCGCAGAAAACAAAAAACCCCGCCTAGCTTGCGCCTTGCGAGGTAGTCCGTTTGCTTGATCGCCGGTATTACCCAATACTCAGAGGAGCCGGAATTGATGCAAAAGCAAGCGATCCAGCCACCCAGCGGATGATTCTATACACACCGATCCCCCGCGGCAATTGACCGCCCACGCACTCCCCGCTTCCTTCCGCCGGAGAAAACACCATCAAGCCGGCTTTGCAGACTGTTTCAGCCATCGCGACACAGTCTGGTAGAGCGCATCCGGATTGACTGGCTTGGCGATGAAATCGTTCATGCCCGCTTCCAGGCAACGCACCCTGTCTTCCGCGAACGCATTAGCCGTCATGGCGAGGATGGGCAGTTGCTCGCGATTGGGCAACCGGCGGATGTGGCGAGTGGCATCCAGGCCATCCATGTTGGGCATCTGCATGTCCATCAGCACCAGGTCGTAGTCGTTGGCACTGACCAAACGCAATGCCTCGACGCCATCCTGGGCGACATCCACCGTGAGCCCCGCTTCCTGCAACAATGCCAGGGCAATTTCCCGGTTGACCGGCTCGTCCTCGACCAACAGGACGTATCCGGCGTTGCAGGTGCCGCCGGGATTGGCTTCGGCACGACCGGGTATGGATAGCGTTGCCGGGTCGGAGCAATCGTCTCTCTTGAGGCAAACGGTAAACCAGAATGTGCTTCCTTGGCCCAGGACGCTGGTCACGCCGGCAGTGCCGCCCATGGCTTCGGCAATTTTCTTGGTGATCGCCAGCCCAAGCCCCGTACCGCCATAGTTACGGGTTGTCGAATTATCGGCCTGCTCAAAGGCCGAAAACAATTTCCCCATGTTTTCCGGGGCGATGCCGATACCAGTATCCGTTACTGCGAAGCGAAGCAGTATGGATGCTTCGTTTTCCTCGACGATCTGCGTACTGAGCGTAATCGTCCCGCGCTCGGTGAATTTGATCGCATTTCCCGCATAGTTGAGCAGCGCTTGCTGTAGGCGGGAAGCATCCCCTCTCAGCTTGCCGGTCAGGGGCAGCGATTCCACCTGCCAGTGAAGCTCCTTTTCCTTGATCCGCTCGGCCAGGATCGAACCGACATTGGCCATGATCGCTGGAAGATTCACCTCTGCATCCTGCAAGGTGATTTTGCCTGCTTCGATCTTGGAGAGTTCGAGAATGGCGTTGATGATTTCAAGAAGGTGGGCACCGGCAGTTTCGATTTTCTCCAGACGTTCCGCCTGTTGCGGCGTGACACCGGCCCGCCGCATCAGGTGCACCATGCCGGTAATGGCGTTAAGCGGCGTACGAATCTCGTGGGACATATTGGCCAGGAAGGCACTTTTAGCCGCATTGGCGCTCTGCGCAACCTCGGTGGCGACGGCCAGTTGCCGGGTGCGTTCATCCACCAGGCTTTCCAAATGGTGACGGTACTGTTCCAACTCCTGTTTCATGGTCATGGTATTCGTTATATCGGTGACGAACCCATACCAGATCATCGTGCCTTCATCCTCCCGCTCGGGGACCGCGTCGACTTGCAGCCACTTGATTTGCCCGTCGGCCATGCAGATCCGGTAATCCACCTGCCACGGCTTTAACGTGTCCCGTGAAGTTCGCAGCGAGCTGAAAAAGCGATCCTTGTCCTCCGGATGCACCAAGCGGCGAATACTTTCTCCACTACCCTCCAGCGCTTCCGGACTGACCCCGTAGATGGTGCGGACTGCCTCGCTGGCAAAGGGAAAAGCACCATTGCCATCGGCAAAGAGACGATACTGAAAGACCATGCCCGGAACGTGCGAGAGGATTTTCCGCAAACGCTCATTGGCGGCATGTTCGGCAACCAGCGCCTCCTGCTCGACGATGACGTCGAGCAGACCATTGAAGGCAGTCGCCATTTCCCCAATTTCATCCAGCCGCTGGATTGGTAAAGCCTGGCGTGGCAATTGGCCATCCCGCATCTCCCCAAGCAGTCTGGAAGCCTCTTCCAGCGGTGCCAATTGACGGCGAACCCACCAGTAGGTACTGGCGCCGGCCAGAATCGTAATCAGGATGGAAAGCAGGAACAGTTTGCGCTGCATAGCACGGACCGGCGCGAAGGACTCTTCCGTCGGCAGCACCGACTGCATTAACCAGCCGGTAGTGGGGATGATCTTGGAAGAAGACAACTCCTCCACCCCACGCGAACTGACTGCCACCCCCGAGCCTTCGTAACCGAGCAGATAGCGGTCATAAACCGGATTCACCCCCGGCGGCGGACCGGCCTTCATGACCCGTCGCTTGTCGGAAGAAGCGATGAATATGCGTGACTTGGGCGCAGTCAGCAGGAAATCGCCGGTCTGGCCGTATTTTGCAGTGCTGATCTCATCGAGAAAATTGGGCTTCTGAAGATTGGTGACGCCCATGACCAGCCCTTGGAACCCTCCCTGCTGATCGATGATCGGAACCGCAATGGTGAATAACGGCGCCTTGGTCCGCTTGCCGATCAGGGGCTCCGTTACAACGGGTTTTCCAGAACTACGGGTCTCCGCAAAGAAGGAGAGGTCTGCATAGTTGGTGCCGGTTCGGTCGAGCTGTTCCGGTCGGCTGGCGACAGCGGTGCCCTTGGCATCGGTAATGATGATGCCCCAGTTGAAAAGGGGCATGATGGTCGCTTGTTGTGAAAGTATTTCGCTGACATGGCGAGAGGAAAATTTGCCGCTTCTGGCGACTACGGCGGCCAGATCGTTGAGTGCGCTGGTGCGCTCAACAACTGAACGGTCGATTTCACTGGCGATCAGCGAGACCGTGGAAAACTGCTGGGCCGAAATTGCAGCCTGCATGTCATCGCGCAACTGACGGCTTATGGTTAGCGTGATTACCCAGAGCGACAGAACCGCTGCACAAATAACGCCAACAACGATACGGGTACGAACCGATTGCCACCACCAAGCCATAACTCTTATCCCCCGTGCCGTTCAAGCGGCAACTTGTCTCTCGACCACTATATTCTTTTCGCGACAGGCTTGGCAATTTGTCGATTTTTGCGCTCGAAAACAGTCGGGTCAGCCGCTTGTGAATCCCCTTACACACAGCTCCCTGAAATTGGTGATTTGGCTTTCCGACTCTCCAGCCACTTTAAAATAGTCACGAACAACATGTCCGGATCAACCGGTTTGGTGATGAAATCATCCATTCCCACCTCCAAGCAGTGAATTTTGTCTTCACTAAAAGCGTTTGCTGTCATGGCAATAATAGGTATGCCCTGAATACCCTGTATCTGTCGAATACGGTGTGTTGCTTGAACGCCATTCATTACTGGCATTTGCATATCCATCAGGATTAGCGAGTAACCGTTCTTTTGAGCCATTTCGACAGCCATGGCGCCATCCTGAGCGAGGTCGACTTGGAACCCAACTGAGTCGCGAAGGAGTTCAATAATCACCTCCTGATTCAGCCAGTCATCTTCGGCAACGAGAATATGAGCATCAGCAAACTCCGACCGGAGGTACTCTTCTGCCGCGTGCCCCGAGATTTGCGTGCTGCTTTCAACCAGGTGACTTCGGGTATTGGCGGTCTTGCAACTCAAGGTAAAGGTAAAAGTGCTGCCAATTCCAACATCGCTATCCACCGAGATGTGGCCGCCCATGAGGTGAATGAGGCGTTGGCAGATTGTTAAACCAAGCCCCGCTCCCCCATATTTCCTCGTCATCGAACCGTCTGCCTGCTCAAACGGGGTAAATATCCGGGCCAGGGTTTCGGCTGACATGCCAATTCCAGTATCGTGAATTTCAAACCTAAGCAAAACATCGTTTCCGGATTGCTTGTCGACATGGATTGCCACGGTCACGCAGCCAGGTTCGGTAAATTTTATGGCATTGCTAACTAGGTTGAGTAGCACCTGTTGCAAGCGAAGTGGATCACCCAATAATTCAAGTCGCTCTAACATTCAGGCGTTCGAGACAGCTTTCAGCCGAATCGAACAGTTCGACCACGTATTTCCGGTCTAGGATCGTTTCAAGCAGGCGCCGACTTACGCGGTCGTCGTCTACGACGAAGACGGTGTAGTCCTGTTTGCTATCTGACATTTTGAAATTACGGCCTTGCGTAGATAATTATTAAAACAGCTCGATTTTTGGACTTGAGATTTTTTGCGCCCCGATCCCCATAGCCTGGGCGTGCACTGATCGTTGCGACTCCATCACGTAAGTGTTGAAAACTTGGTCAAGTTGCTCAGACAAGGGCTTAATCGAACCCTCTGCAGAGTGCGAATTCAAGCGCTCCGCTAACTGGTGCGCATGATGATCGAGGATGCCCAGGGCCCGAGCTACCTGTTCCAATTGTTGTCGGGTGACATCCTGAAACTGAATGCTGGCCAAGGCATTCATGAACAAACCAGATAGGCGATGGCTAGTTTCCGTGACCGTTATCAACAAATTGGTTTCGTGCTCCGTTACTTCCTTATAACTCTCGCCGAGTTGATTGAGCTGGGTTCCAAACCTCCTCAGTGACTGGCGCTCGACATCAATATTGCTTTCCGACAACTTCTCGGCAAAGTCAGCTTCGATCCATTCGGCGACCTCTTCGATGCCGTGGTTGATTTTTGCGACAGCCTTCTCACTCTCCGTTGAGAGTCTTTGAACCTCTTCCGCAACTACCGCGAAGCCACGTCCGGCCTCTCCGGCACGTGCCGCCTCAATGGCGGCGTTGAGGGCAAGCAAATTGGTCTGCTTGGCAATAGTCTTAATCAGGTTGACCAGTGAATTAAGCGATCTGGCCTTCTCTACTATCTCGGTAATTCGCAACTCTTCAGATTCGGTTTCCCTGATGCGCTGCTCAATGTAGTGGTCAAGTTCGGACAGCAATTGCTGGTTCTGTTCAATGCGACCTTCCGCATGGGAAAGGAGTTCGTTTGATTCCGAGGTTGTGGCGTCAACAAGGCCTGCAAGCTCGCAGACCACGGCATCGATGGTCTGCAATTTTCCGACAATTTGATAGGCAGCGGATTCCGTTTCAACGACCACAGTATTGATCTGGCCACGAACGACATCGTTGAATTTCGCCACTTGTTCTAGTTCTGAAGCGACTTCCATACTTTTCACTGTCGAGTTGATGTTGCTGCGAACCAGATCGTTGGTTAAAGCCTCGATTCCAAGTGCTGTGTCTTTGTATAGCGCCAATGAGGCCAGACGGTTGGCGCTAAAGGCGCCAACAACGATCAAAACACCGCCAAACATATCGCCATAAGGATTACCCAATCCGAGCGCAGGCAGGAAGGTCGCGTGGTAATAGTCGTTAAAGAAATAAATAATGATCGCGACGCCTAGCAGGACAAGCGTATTGACGATCAGAAGTCGTTTTTTGATGTGGTGAAACTGGCCCTCTTGGTGCATTTCAGTGTCGAACTCTCTTGGATACTGAACTCCCCATGTGCTCACCCCATGGGCGAACCGCTACCAGCCAAACCATCGGTTGTTGCTGCAACAGTGCTAAGCGCAGGTAGCCCCCCTTTTTTGTTTCAGGCATTTCACTCATTTCATTGCTTGAGGCTTGCTGGGCCAAGTATGTGTAAAAGGAAGGGGGAGTTCGCTTAAACATAATTTTGTTCAGCGGCAGAAAACGCGTCGGCAATGATCGTTGGAACCCAAAGGCTCAGGATTGATCCAAGTCAAGTGTCCAGCGTTAAGCTAGACAAAATCTGGTTTGAGGTACGACTGAACGGAAAATCAAGTTAAGGAACCCATTTTCAGAAGGTGTGGGACGCTCTACCGGTGCCTACAATGAACAAGACTCCGGCGGGGTTCGGGTTCAAGAGCTGGCCGACAAAGGAGCAGATAGAGGATTACGAAAAAACGTGGAAGTGAAGAAGCCCGAGCAGCAGGTGCTCTGCTGCATTCCAAAAATCCACGGGGTCGGAACACCCACCCCACCTTGGAAACAGGCCACCCCCAGTTCGTTTTCCGTTTATATTTTCGGGCAGGAGTCTCTAAGAGGCTGTTCACAATCAATCGCATGTCGTAAACTGGGGCATGAGAAAGAGATACCCCAGTGACATCAGCAAGGAAGCATTTGAAGAGATCAGGCCCTTGCTGGAAAGTGTACGTAAGCAGACCAAGCCCCGAACTGTTGATTTATATGAGGTGTTCTGCGGCGTTCTGTATCTGCTGAAAAGTGGGTGCCAGTGGAGGATGTTGCCGAGTGAGTTTCCGAAATGGCGGACGGTACATGCCTACTTCGCCAAGTAGAACGAGCCTGGTCCAGACGGTTTCAGCGTCCTGGAGCGGGCTTTAAAAAAATGTGGTCGGCGAGGCTCGTACAAGACAGGGGCGCAAATCCTCGACGAAGTTTTTGATCATCGACGCACAGAGCGTCAAGAACACCGATAGTGCTGGCCAAAAGGGCTACGATGCTGGCAAAAAAGTTTCGGGAATCAAGCGCCACATTGCGGAGGATACCCAAGCCTTGCCCCATGCAATCGCCGTTACGACGGCCGATGTAACCGACCGTAAAGGTGCTTTGCTTGCCCTCGGCCGCAGCCCCGCCAACTTGAATGCGGTTCAGCGCATCTTGGCTGATGGAGGGTATGTTGGCCAACCATTTGCCCATGCCGTCAAAAAACTGCTCGGCGCCGAGGTTCAGATCGCCAAACGTAGCGAGTTGCATACCTTTGCCGTCATGCCACAGCGTTGGGTGGTCGAGCGCTCATTCGCCTGGATCGAGAAATGCCGCCGCCTATCGAAAAACTGCGAGCGCAAGCTCAACACCAGCTTGCAGTTCATCCATCTCACTTTTCTGGCACTTTTGCTCAGAAGATCGTGAACAGGCTCTAAAACCCATCCGCCGAAACAGATAAGCAATCGAGGCGGCTACGCCGTAGGAAATTCAAGGAAAGACGCTCGCCGCTAGGCATCAGCCGAGGGCGTACGCCTACGGCTTCTTACCCCGGCTATGCCAGGAGCTTGGCAGGGCTGCGCCCTACACTCCGAGCATCAAGAACCGGCCTACGGCCTGCCGTCCTCACCCGTTCGGTACCCGCCTATGGCCGCCCTCCGCCTGCGGCCTCCGGGCGGTTTCTTGACCCTCTACGCTACCCAGCACACCCGCCCATCGTTTTAAGGTCATTACGCGCGCTCTACGGCGCGAATAGAGCAAGGCAAGGGGTCATCAAATACCCTGCTCAGCCAACAACTCATGATGCTCGCCCACAGTGACAATCCAGATGGTGGGCTGAGTGGTGAGCTAGAAAAACAAAACGCCCCGGAGGGCGCTTGTTTTCGTTGTAGTTGGCGGACACGCAGGGATTCGAACCCTGGATCCAGGTTTTGCCCGGATGCACCCTTAGCAGGGGTGTGCCTTCGACCACTCGGCCACGTGTCCGTATCCAGCCTGCAACGAGGCGCGGATGATATAGCCTCCGCGCCCTTTGGTCAAACCTTACTGATCGAGACCGAAGGTGCGGTGCAGAACACGAACGGCCAACTCCAGGTATTTTTCGTCGAGAACGACGGAAATCTTGATCTCGGAGGTCGAGATCATCTGGATGTTGATGCCTTCATCAGCCAGCGCCTTGAACATCTTCGAGGCGACACCCGGGTGCGAACGCATGCCGACGCCGACGGCGGAGACCTTGCAGATCTTGTTGTCGCCGGTGATTTCGCGAGCGCCCAGCTTGGCCTTGACGACTTCGAGGATTTCCTTGGCCTTGGCAAATTCGCCACGATTCACCGTGAAGGAGAAATCGGTGGTGCCGTCGTGACCGACGTTCTGGATAATCATGTCGACGTCGATGTTGGCGTCGGCGATGGCGCCGAGGATCTGGTAGGCAATGCCCGGGGTATCCGGAACGCCGAGCATGGTCAGCTTGGCTTCGTCGCGATTGAAGGCGATACCGGAAATGATCGGTTGTTCCATGTTCTTGTCTTCCTCAACAGTAATCAGCGTG